>NZ_DATCWX010000073.1:0-3367 GCF_036566125.1 Intrasporangium sp. | reverse complement strand
GACCCGACCGTTCTGGAACACCTCACCGACGAGCAGCAACAGGCCATCGGGGAGGGACACGCCGCCTTCATGGCCAAGACCAAGGAGAGCGGGGAGTTCATCAGCACGCAAGCACTCGGAGACCCCAGCAGATCGAAGGTCGTGCGCAGCAACGGCGTCGAGCCGGAGGTGACCGACGGGCCGTTCGTCGAGGCCAAGGAGTTCCTCGGC
Source organism: Intrasporangium sp. (assembly GCF_036566125.1). GTDB lineage: Bacteria > Actinomycetota > Actinomycetes > Actinomycetales > Dermatophilaceae > Intrasporangium. The sequence goes on along the minus strand of NZ_DATCWX010000073.1, from coordinate 3,157 downwards.
GGCTTCTACCTCGTCGATGTCGAGGACGAGGCCCGCGCCATCGAGCTGGCGAAGCAGATCCCCGATGCCCGCATCCCGGGACTGGCTCTGGAGGTCCGTCCCGTCGTCTTCGCGGACCTCGGGAACGATTGAGCAGTCCGATGCGCGAGAGTGAGAGTGCGTGGCGAGAACTCGCGCCGCGCACCCTCGCCCGCCTGCTCCGCAGCTACGGCAACGACCAGTTCGAGCTGTGCGAGGACGCCGTGCAGGACGCACTCGTCGATGCACACCGGCAGTGGCAGGGCCAGCTGCCTGACGACCCGCAGGCCTGGTTGGCGACCGTGGCCCGCCGTCGATACGTCGACCGAGTCCGAGCCGATGCCCGCCGGCGCGAGCGTGAGACGCGGTCCACGAGGCTCGAAGCCCCGCTGGTCCATGACACGCCCGACAGCGACTCGATCCACGATGACGACGCCCTGCTCGTCCTGCAGCTGTGCTGTCACCCACGCCTGCCCCGATCCGCTCAGGTCGCGTTGACGCTTCGCGCGGTCGCCGGACTGACGACGCGCCAGATCGCGAACGCCTACCAGCTGCCCGAGGCGACGATTGCCCAGCGGATCACCCGGGCCAAGCGGCGGCTGACGGAGCTGGACCGCGTCTTCCCCAAACCGCATGACGCAGTCGAGCGCCTGGCGTCCGTGCTCGACGTGCTCTATGTCATGTTCACCGAGGCCCACCACACGACGAGCGGCGCGCCGGCGCAGGATACCGATCTGGCCGCAGAGGCCATCCACCTCGCCCGCCTGCTCCGGCAGGCAGTGCCCGACTCCACCGAGGTGGCCGGGCTCCTCGCGCTCATGCTGCTGACCGAGGCCCGCCATCCAGCCCGGATCGGCCCGCGGGGACAGCTGATCCCGCTCGACGAACAAGACCGACAAAGGTGGCATCGACCCTTCATCGACGAGGGCCTCGCCCTCCTTGACGACGTGACGCCGGGGGCCCGGCCCGGTCCCTACCTTCTGCAGGCTTGCATCGCTGGGCTGCACGCCGCAGCGCCCGACACGGAGGCGACCGACTGGAGCGAGATCCATGCCCTCTACACGGTGCTGGAGCACCAGACTGGCGGACGGAACCCGACGATCACGCTCAACCGGATCGTCGCCCAGTCCGTGGTCACAGGCCCTGCCGACGCTCTGAGCGCACTTGCAGCACTGGCGCAGGAACATCCGCATCTGCCCCGACTCGCCTCGGTCCGGGCACACCTGCTCGAACGCTCCGATCGCCCTGACGAGGCGATCTCGGCCTACCGGCAGGCGATCGCGGCAACCGTCAATGTCGCCGAGCAGCAGTACCTCCGAGACCGACTACGCCGCCTCGCGCGGTAGTAACCACGAGCAAATCCAGCCGTATGCCGCTGAGCCAGCTCAGCGGCATACTCCCGTTGGTCTGTGGCTGGGCTGGGAGGCACCCGCATGACCGCAGGTAGGCACCGCCTACTTGGCGTTCTCGTCGGGCTGGTGGATCCCCAGGATGTTGCCCTCGGTGTCGAGGTAGTAGCCCTGCCACGCCATGCCGGTCAGTGCGTGCTTCTCCTGTGCCAGCTGGCCGCCGGCATCGAGGATCTTCTTCTCCGCGGCGTCGTAGTCGTCGACGCCGAGTGTTAGCACCGCCCCGTTCGTGGCGGCGCCCGGGCCGCCGCCCGGCGCCGTCCGCTGCATGAGTGCGCCGTTGATGCCCGGCGTGCCCTCCTCTCCGGTCGTGGCGCCGAGATACGGCGAACCGACGAAGTCGCTCCAGTCCTCGAACGTCCACCCGAAAGCGGACTCGTAGAACGCGCGGGCGCGCGCGATGTCGTCGACGTGGATCTCGAAGTGGATCGGACGGTTCATGTGCACTCCTCGATCAGGGCCCGCCAGTCGCGGGACTTCGGCTCCATCCTCGTGCCACCCCCCGACAGCAGGGAAGTGAGCGGGTGCGCCCCCGCGCGAGGTGGCGTGAATCTCGGGTGCGTGCCGGTGCGGTGTCCCGTACGGTCGAGCCGTGATCAGCTACCCCGCCTTCGGTGTGCAGGTGACCACACCACGACTCGAACTGCGGGCCGCGACCGACGACCTTCTCGAGCAACTGGGCACCTTGGTAAGGGACGGCAGGGCAGCAGCGCACCCACTGCCCTACGACGACCCGATGTCGCTGTATGAGAGCGACCCTGAGCTGCGGGAGCAGCGATGGCTGCAGGGCATCTGGCGCGGTCGCGGCAGGGTCGAGCCGGACTTCTGGCGCCTCTACTTCGCCGTGATCGTCGACGGTGAACCAGTCGGGATGCAGGACCTCATCGGCGACCGGTTCTCCACCCTCGGCACGGTGACGACGTTCTCGTGGCTGTCCGCGGACGCCAGAGGCAGGGGCGTGGGAAGAGAGATGCGCGAGGCCGTCCTCCATCTGGCCTTTGACGGGCTGGGGGCACGGGAGGCGAGCAGCGACGCATTCCTTGACAATGCCGGTTCCAATGCGGTGTCGAAGTCATTGGGATATCGCGAGAACGGCACTGACTGGGACACCCGCCAGGGCGAACCGGCGCTCCTGCAGCGCTGGCGTCTCACCCGAGAGTCGTGGCTTCAACGGCGTCGAGACGACATTGAACTGCGTGGTGAAGCGGCCTGCCGCGAGTTCCTTTCGCGGACAGCCTGATATCGACTGCGCTCGCTCTGGTCCAGCTGGTCCGGTCGCGCAGGGGCAACGCCACGGTTTGCAGGGTCGCGTCGAGCGCGATCCCATCCGGCCACGGTTTCGCCTGCGCAAGCACCTCGGCGAGATTGGTGGAGTTGGCAGGCTCGCCGAATGCGGCCCACGTGCGACGGTGCAGGAGTGCGCCGGAGAGCCGATGTCGACGGCGGTCACCCGTTGACCGGGCGGGCAGTCAGACCCCCGCTCGACTGTACGACGCGCGCCCACCGCGCCGAGCGTCCCCGACGGCGGACCGTGCCAGGCAGCGGGCTGAGAGTATGGGGTGTGGCCGACGGTGGCGTGGCCGAAGCCATTGCAGAATGTCGTGCGGCCAACCTCACCGGATGGGAGCTGGTCGACTACGCGACCCGGTTGGTCAGCGGACAGTTCTCGACGTATTCCTTGTTGCACCCCTGGGCGTCACCTGAGGCGGCCTTCCGCGACCGACGCGGTT
>NZ_DATCWX010000071.1:0-10640 GCF_036566125.1 Intrasporangium sp. | reverse complement strand
TGGCGGGCGCCGGCGGCCTCACCGTTCTATCGGGCGACACCGGTCGAGCCGATGGGTGTGCTGCGACGCCGGGTCCTGCGCAGCCAGGGGTCCACGGTCATCGGCGTCGAGGACGACCTCATGGTCCCCGAGGTGCCGGACGACATCGTCGTGGTCGGCGACGGCGCCCTGATGGCGGCGCTCACCCGGTCCCGGAGCGGCCGCATGCGCGACATCGTCGCGACCATCCAGGCCCATCAGGACGAGGCGATCCGTGCCGCCGCACGCGGCATCACCGAGATCACGGGTGGGCCCGGCACGGGCAAGACGGTCGTCGCCCTGCACCGGGCCGCCTACCTGCTCTACTCGGAGCGACGTCGTTTCGAGTCGGGCGGGATCCTTGTCATCGGACCGTCCGGCGCCTACACCGCGTACATCGAGCGGGTCCTGCCCTCGCTCGGCGAGGAGTCAGTGACACTGCGAGCGGTCGGCGAGGTCGTCGACGCGGTGGACACCGAGCGTCTCGACCCGCCCGACGTGGCCCGCATCAAGGGGTCCACCCGCATCCGGACCGTCCTTGGGAAGGCCGCCCGGGGGCGCGTGCCGGACGCTCCGACCGAGTTCCGGGCGTTCGTCGCCGGACGTGCCGTGCGCCTCGAGGCCCCGACCCTCGACCGGGTGCGGTCGCAGGTGCTCAGGCAGCACCAGCGCAACCTCGCGACCGCGGCTGCCCAGGCGGCCCTTGGCGAGGCCGCCTGGTCATCGCTCGGCATCACCGGCGATCGTGACGCGAAGGCCGAGTTCCTCGACAAGTGGGAGGACCACCTCGATGTCGACGCGTTCATGGCGGCCTGGTGGCCGCAGGTCGACCCCCGCGAGGTGCTGACCTGGCTCGCCGACCCGGACCTCCTGCGTCGCCATGGCCGAGGGGTCCTCGATGACCATGCCGTCGACCTGCTCGCCGCCTCGTTCGGCACAGCCCTCGAGGTGGGGACCTGGTCGGTCGCCGACGTCGCCCTCATCGACGACCTGTCCGCCAAGGTCGGACCGGTCCAGGAGGCGCCCCGTGAGGAGCGCGGGTTCTACGAGATCGAGGAGCTCGAGGACCTCAGCCAGTTCGGCGTCACCGAGGTCCAGCCCGTCTCATCCACTCGCGAGACCCGCGCCGAGGTCATTGCCGAGGATCCGCGTGGGCGACTGCTCGCCGGCCGGATCGGGAAGCCGGATGAGTATGCGCACATCCTCGTTGATGAGGCCCAGGACCTGTCCCCGATGCATTGGCGGATGATCGGCCGTCGGGGGCGCCACGCCTCGTGGACGGTTGTCGGGGACGCCGCGCAGGCCTCGTGGACCGACGCGCAGGAGGCCCGGGCCGCACGCGAGGAGGCCTTCGGCACGCAGCCGCGCCGCGCCTTCCACATGGCCACGAACTACCGCAACGCGCGGGAGATCTTCGACTACGCCGCCGAGGTCATCCGCCGGGAGGTGCCGGACGCAGATATCCCCGAGGCGGTCCGCGATACGGGACACGACGTGGTCGAGGGTGCCCTCGGACGGGACGCGTTCGGCTCGGTTCAGGGCGCCCTCGACGCCCTGGCGGAACAGGTGGCCGGGGCGATCGCTGTCGTCACCCCGCAGCGGTATGCCGCTGAGCTGGCTCCGCTCGCCGGCTCGGCTGGCGGGCGGGTTGAGGTCGTCGATCCGATGTCGACCAAGGGCCTCGAGTACGACGCCGTCGTCGTCGTCGACCCGCCGGAGATCGCTCGGGAGTCCCCCGGCGGCATTCGGGTGGTCTACGTGGCGCTGACGCGTGCCGCGCACCGAATGACCGTTCTGTCCTGAGGTGCGCTTGTGCAAGGTAAAGACTTGTTCAAGGAATGCCAGATCCGTCGACTTCCCCCGTGGGCGCGCGGGATGATTGTTGAGACGTCGACGGCGTGCGAACCACCCACCCTCCCCGCCGGTCTCTCCCCCCGAGGCCCCATCGACGTCCGGCGCAGTCTCGGCTTGCCGTGACTCGCACCGGGCGGGGGACGTGATGCACCCCCCCTGCATCTCGCCCCCCGCCCACCACCACCAAGTCGAAGCCCCGGATCACAACGACGTGTCCGGGGCGTTCGCATGCGCCCCCGCCTCAGTCGAGTGCCAGCTGGCCTCGCGAAGGGCTGCGATCGTCAGTGGCCGAGGAGCCGCTTCGTGCGCTCGGCGCCGACCGCCAGCAGCAGCGTCGGCAGCCGCGGGCCGGTGTCCTTGGACACGAGGAGCCGGTAGACGAGGACGAAGAAGGCGCGCTGCGCCCGGGACAGCTCGGGATCCTTCACCTTGGCGGACGGGTCGAGGCCCCGTTGTACCTTCGGCACGCCATAGACGAGGTGGGTCAGGCCGTCGAGCGACCAGTGGTCGTCGAGGCGATCCACGAGGAGGCGTAGCGACTCACGCTGCTCGTCGTCGAGGCCGGCCAGCAGCTCGGTGTCGGGCTCGGACCGGACGATGGTGCGGTCCTCGGCCGGCACGTAGCCGAGCATCCAGCGTTCGGCGCAGTCGAGACGGGGTCGAAGGTCGTCGATCGAGATCACCGGGTTGTCGGGCTCGAGCTGGGACAGGATCCGCACCGCCTGGGCCTCATCGCCCTGCGTCACGTCGATGACCGAAGCGATGGTCCGGAACGGCATGGGCCGTGGCGTGGTCGGCAGCTCATGCACGCCGGCGGCTGTGGCCACCGAGGTCGAGCGCAGGTGCGCCGCGAGGTCACCCGGCTGGGCACCACCCTCGGGACCGGCGGCGACCTTGCGCACCAGCGCGTCCCACTCGTCGTAGAGCCGCTGCAGCTCGGGGCCAAAGGCGACGTCGAAGCTCTGGTTGGGCCGGCGCCGGGCGTAGAGCCAGCGGAGGACCTGGGGCTCCATGACGTCGAGGGCATCATTCGGGATGGGCACGCCGCCCTTCGACGAGCTCATCTTCGCCATCCCGGCGATCCCGACGAAGGCGTACATCGGCCCGATCGGTCGCTCCCAGCCGAAGAGCGGCGCCAGGTCCTTGCCGACGACGAAGCTGGAGCCCGGGCTCTGGTGGTCGACGCCGGACGGCTCGAAGAGCACGTGCTCGTAGGCCCACCGCATGGGCCAGTCGACCTTCCAGACGAGCTTGCCGTTGGTGAAGGTGTCGAGGTCGACCTGCTCGGTGTGGCCGCACTTGGTGCACTGGTAGGTCAGGTCGTGCGAGTCGTCGTCATAGCCGGTGACGGTCGTGAAGTCCGTGCCGCAGACAGAGCAGAACGGCTTGTAGGGGAAGTAGCCGGCCGTGCCCTCGCTGCCGTCGTCCTCGGTCGCCGCGCCCGATCCGCGCTCGGCCTCCGTTGCGGCAGCGGCCTGCTCCTCGGTCAGCTTCTGCTGCACCAAGGCGGGATCCTGCCGCTTGCCCTTGCCCGACGCCTTCTGCTTCGCATCGGCAGCAGCCTCGAGCGTGCGGTACCGCCCCAGTACCTGGTCGATGGCCAGGCGCTCGCGCATCGCAGTCAGGATCTGCTCGCGGTAGGCGCCGGCGCGGTACTGCTGGGTCTGGCTGATCTGCCGGACCTCGATGCCCGTCGCCTCCATGGCCTCGAGGAGCGGTGCCTTGAAGTGCTCCGCCCAGTTCGCGTGGGGCGACCCGTGCGGCGCAGGGACTGAGGTGAGCGGCTTGCCGACGTGCTCCTCCCAGGACTCGTCAACGCCCACAAGGTTCTTCGGCACTCGCCGGAACCGGTCGAAGTCGTCCCAGGAGAGGATGTGCTCGCACGCGATCCCGCGGCGCTTGATCTCGTCCGCCACGAGGTGCGGCGTGATGAGCTCGCGGAAGTTGCCGAGGTGGATCGGCCCCGAGGGACTGATTCCCGAGGCGCACACGATCGGACCGCGGAGCCCTCGCCGCTCTGCTTCCAAGGTCACCTCGTCGGCCAGCCGGGTAACCCAGTCCTCGGCAACAACCTGTTCTGTCATGGGATTTCCTTCTGCATCAATCAGTCCTGCTCGGCAACACACCCGGATACCGGGCGACACACCCGGCTGTAACCGAGGCGAGTTGACGATCAGCGGGTGTGTTGCGGGTTGAGGGGGTGGCGCTCGATGATCTCGTCGCGGCCCGGACCGACGCCGATCGCCGAGACGCGAGCACCGATGAGCTCCTCGACGCGCAGCACGTAGCGCTGGGCGTTCTCGGGCAGCTCGTCGAAGGTGCGGCACTGTGAGATGTCCTCCCACCACCCGGGCAGCTCCTCGTAGATCGGCTCTGCGTGGTGGAAGTCGCTCTGGTTGACCGGCATCTCGTCGTGCCGCACTCCGTCGATGTCATACGCCACGCAGACCGGCACCTTGTCCAGCCCGGTGAGCACGTCGAGCTTGGTGATGACGAAGTCGGTGACCCCGTTGACCCGGGTCGCGTACCGTCCCACGACGACGTCGAGCCAGCCGCAGCGCCGCGGCCTCCCGGTCGTCGTGCCGTACTCCGCCCCGGTCTTCCGGAGGAACTCGCCGTGGTCGTCGTGCAGCTCAGTCGGGAACGGCCCCTCACCAACGCGAGTCGTGTACGCCTTGAGGATCGCGATGACCGAGTCGATCCGCGTGGGCGGCACCCCGGACCCCGTGCAGGCCCCGGCCGAGATCGCATTGCTCGACGTGACATACGGATACGTGCCGTGGTCGACGTCGAGCAGCGTCGCCTGGCCCGCCTCGAACAGCACCGTGTCGCCACGGTCGAGCGCCTGACCCAGCTCGAGCGAGACGTCGCTGACCATGGGAGCGAGCCGAGCGGCATACGACAACAGCTCGGTCACCACCTCGTCAACGTCAGCCGCACGCGTGTTGTAGATCTTGACGAGGACCTGGTTCTTGACGTCGAGGGCGCCCTCGACCTTCTGGCGCAGGATGTGCTCGTCGTAGAGGTCCTGGATGCGGATGCCGATGCGGCTCATCTTGTCGGCATAGGTCGGGCCGATGCCGCGACCGGTCGTGCCGATCCGCCGGCTGCCGAGGAAGCGCTCGGTGACCTTGTCGAGCGTCCGGTTGTACGACGGGATGAGGTGTGCGTTGGCGCTGACGCGCAGCTTGCTCGTGTCGACACCGCGCGCCTCGAGGCCGTCGATCTCCTCGAAGAGCACCGCGAGGTCGATGACCACGCCGTTGCCGATCACCGGCGTGCAGTTCGGGGACAGGATGCCGGACGGCAGCAGGTGGAGCGCGTATGTCTCACGCTTGCCGTCCTGCTCGATGACCACGGTGTGGCCGGCGTTGTTGCCGCCGTTGAACTTGACGACGTAGTCGACGCTGCTGCCGAGCAGGTCGGTCGCCTTGCCCTTGCCCTCGTCGCCCCACTGCGCCCCGACGAGCACGATTGCCGGCATCAGTCCGCCTTCCGTCTGCCTGCTGAGCCAACGGCAAGGCTATCGGTTCGTGTCGCACCTCCCGGACGCCGATCAACGCGCCCTTCCCAGAGGCGCGCTCCGTCGCTAGGTTGTGCCAAACCACCAGACCCCCCGGGGCGAAGGGAATGCGGACAACGATGTCAGCAAGCCTCCACACGGCGCAGCGCGGCGCCCACCCTCCGAGCGCGCGGATCCGAGTCGCCGATTGACCCACGTCTAGCACTCTCATGCCTGACCACAAGCCAGACCCTTCGTATGCCGCCGTCGCCACCGCCCGGCGGGACCGATCGAGAGAGAGCAACAACATGAGTCAACGCACGCATCGCACTGCCGCCGCCTTCGTGGCGGCGCTTCTCGCCGCCGGGGGAGGCACCGCCGCCGCCGTGTCCGCCGCGGCCGCGTCGCCGTCCTGCGAGACCCGCAACAACAACACCGTCAGCAACCTCCTCGAGTGCGTGACCCTCGACGGAGTCCGCGAGCACCAGGCCACCTTCCAGCAGATCGCGGACGACAACAACGGCACCCGCGCTTCGGGCACCCCCGGCTTTGACGCGTCGGCCGACTACGTGGTGGAGACCATGGAGGCAGCGGGCTGGAACGTGTCGGTCCAGGACTTCACGTTCCAGACCTTCGAGAACCTCTCCCCAGCGGTCCTGCAGCGCGTCGCGCCGCCGCCGACGGCCACCCTCGAGAGCACCATCATGTCCTACTCGGGAAGCGGCGACGTCACGGCTCCGGTGACAGCACTCCCGGCGGCGGACGCAACACCCGGGTGCGAGGCCTCTGACTTCGCCGGCTTCACCGCCGGGAACATTGCGTTGATCTCTCGAGGCGCCTGCGCGTTCGGGATCAAGGCGACCAATGCCTTCAACGCCGGTGCCGTCGGCGTCGTGATCTACAACAACATCCCGGGGGAGCTCGCCGGTACCTTGGGCAACACGTTCACGCTCGACATTCCCGTGGTCGGCATCACGCAGGCCCTGGGCCAGGAGCTGGCCGCCACCACCGGGCTCGAGCTTCGACTCAAGACCGAGACCGTGCGCGAGATGGCCACGACCTCCAACGTGCTGGCCGAGCTGCCGGGCAAGAACGCAGGCAACGTCGTCATGGCCGGAGCACACCTCGACTCAGTCAGCGACGGTCCTGGCATCAACGACAACGGCAGTGGCTCGGCAGCCCTGCTCGAGCTGGGCCAGCAGCTCGCGAAGGTGAAGCCGCAGAACACCATCCGCCTCGCGTGGTGGGGTGCTGAGGAGGCGAACCTCGTCGGGTCGACGTACTACGTCACCAACCTCCCGGAGGAGGAGCTCGACACGATCGCGCTCTACCTCAACTTCGACATGATCGGCTCGCCGAACCACGTCTTCTTCATCTACGACGGTGACAACTCCGACGACGTCGGCGCCGGACCCGGGCCGGAGGGCTCCGCGCAGATCGAGCAGACCTTCGAGGCGTTCTTCGAGTCCCGCGGCATCCCGTTCAAGGGCACCGACTTCAGCGGACGCTCGGACTACGGTCCGTTCATCGCGGCCGGCATCCCGTCGGGCGGCCTGTTCACCGGCGCCGAGGGCATCAAGACGGCCGAGGAGGCTGCCATCTGGGGCGGCACCGCAGGCATGGCCTACGACCCGTGCTACCACCAGGCCTGTGACACCTACGCCAACAACAACGACTTCGCGCTCGAGCAGAACTCGGACGCCGTGGCATACGCAGTGCTCAACTACGCCATGAACACGAGTCTCATCAACGGCGAGAAGGCCAAGGGCAACTTCCGGGCGCCAGCCCCGGAGCAGCCGGCCATGTGATCGTCGACAACCAGGAGGGGTCGAGGGTCGCCCGCTCGGGCGCCCTCGGCCCCTTCCGCTTGTCCTCCAAGACCATGCCGTATGCCGCTGGGCTCGCTCCCGTGCACCAGCCGGGTTGGTGCCCCGCCAGTCAGGCACACTCGATGAGTGCGCGTTGCCGTCGTTGCCAACCCGATCCGAGTCTCGACCGATCGCCTTGGCGCCGCGGTCGAGGGCGCCTGCCGGTCACGGCACTGGCCCGCGCCGACCGTCCGCACGACGACCGTCGAGGATCCCGGCGCTGGTCAGGCTGCGGACGCGGTGACCGACGGCAGCGACGTCGTCGTCGTCTGCGGCGGCGACGGGACGGTCCGTGAGGTGGCCAGCGCCCTCGCCGGGACCGGCGTGGCGATGGGCATCGTGCCGCGCGGGACGGCGAACCTCTATGCCCGCAACCTCGGCCTGCCCCTCGGCTCCGTCGAGCGCGCCCTCGACGTCGCCCTTGACGGGGAACCGCACGAGGCGGACCTCGGCCGAGCGCGGTGGGGGCGACGCGACGGCCAGGTCCGCGAGGGAGCCTTCGTCGTCCTGGCGGGGATCGGGCATGACGCGCGAACGGTGGAGCTCGTCAGGCCCGCCCTGAAGAAGCACACGCAGTGGGTCGCCTACTTCGTCCCGGCACTCGTCACGCTCGGCGCACCACTCCTGCCGATGACGGTCAGCTGTGACGGCGGACCTCCTGAGCACCACCGGCTGTGGTGCCTGCTGGCGGGAAACGTCGGTCGCATCCCGCTCGGCATCGAGGTCCTGCCGGGAGCTCGGATCGACGACGGCCTGCTCCACCTCGCCGCCGTCGCGCCGACCATGGTGGTGGGCTGGGTGCCCATCGCGCTCAAGGGGCTGCTGCGCTGGCCGGGAGACGTGACCGGGCTCGACTACACGACAGCGACGTCGGTCCGCGTCGAGACCGAGTCTCCTCTGACGATCCACGTCGATGGCGATGAGTACGGCGGCGTCGTGTGGATTGAAGCCACGATCGAGGGCCGCGTACTCCGGGTGCACGTCCCTACGGACGATGGGCGGCGACGAACTCCGTGATGCCCCGCAGGCACGCCTCATTCCCCTCGAGAACCGGCAGGTGGGCGGCATCCGGCAGCCTCAGGACCTCGGCACCGGGGATGCGCTGAGCAGCCGTCAGGGCGTTGGCCGTGGACACGTCGTAGTCGAGGTCGCCCACGACGACGAGGGTCGGCACCGCGACCTGCTCCAGGCGCTCCCAGGCGTTCGTGCTCCGGTCCTCGTCGCCCGTCGGCTCCGCGGCGAGGGCCCGTCGGTTCATGTCGAGGAACAGCTCACGGACCTGTCCACCGACGCGCCCCTCGGCACCACCGTTGATGCCGTCGAGCCAGAACCGTGCCTCGAGCCGGTTGAGCAGGTCGAGGTCACCAGCATCCTCGGCCGCCTGCATCTGCTCGTCGATGGCCTGGACCTCGGGCGAGTCGTCGCCCTGCGGGGCGCCACTGATCGCCGGCGCGACGAGGACCAGTGCCGTCGTCCGCTCGGGGTGCTCGACAGCGAGGTCGAGGGCAGTCCGTCCGCCCATCGAGTTCCCGATGACGACCGCGCTGGACGAGCCGAGCGAATCGAGGACGGCCAGGGCGTCGCCCACCCTCGAGAAGGGCTCGGGCTGGTACGTCGTCCCGCCATGGCCACGGGCGTCGAACGAGATGCACCGGTTCGTTGGGGCGAGCCGCTCCACCAGGGGACGCCAGGCGCGGCGATCCACGACACCGGCGTGGAGCAACAGCACATCGGGCCCCTCGCCTACGATCTCAGTGGCGAGCTCGGCTGATCCATTCGAGATCTTCACTGGCCCAACGTTTCACGGCACCACACTCGCGCGCGACCGGATATGGCAGGGCAAGACAGCGCCCTCACCGCGCGGTGGCGAAGCCCGATTCGTAGGCGAGCACCACGACCTGCACCCGATCACGCAGATCGAGCTTCGCCAGGATGTTGCTCACGTGAGCCTTGATCGTCGCCGCGCCGAGATGCAGCTCGGCCCCGATCTCGGCATTGGACAACCCGCGGGCGATGCCCGACACGACATCGAGCTCGCGCTCCGTCAGGGAGGCGAGCGCCGCGGGCACGCCGTCGCCCGACGGCGGAGTGCGGACATACGCCTCCACGAGTCGCTTCGTGACCGTCGGCGCGAACAGCAGCGCGCCGTCGTGCACGTCCCTGACAGCCCGCACGATCTCGTCCGGTTGGGCCGACTTGAGCAGGAACCCCGAAGCGCCGGCGCGGAGGGCACTGTAGACGTACTCGTCGAGGTCGAACATCGTCAGCATCAGGACCTTGGCACGAGCTCCGCCGGCCACGACGCGACGCACACCCTCGATGCCGTCGACGCCCGGCATCTGGATGTCCATCAGCACGACATCGGCGTCGAGGGCCTGTGCGGTGCGAGCCGCCTGTGCACCGTCGGCGGCCTCACCGACGACGACGAGGTCGTCCTCCGCGGCGAGGACCGATCGCAGACCGGCGCGCAGCAGCGACTGGTCGTCGGCCAGCACGACGCGGATCACGAACCGACCGCCGGCGTCATCGCGTGGCGTGCCGGGAGAGTCGCACACAGCAGGAAGCCCGAGCCGGTCTCGCGGGCGGTGAGCTCGCCGTGCCGTTGATCGACGAGCTCCCGCAGGCCGCGCAGCCCGAGACCCGATCCGATGTTCGCCAACACCGCCGAATGATGCCGTGGATCGGGGCGGGCCGGCCCATTGGTGACCCTCACCACGGCCAGGTTGCCGGCTAGTCGCGCCTCCACGGTCACCTCGCTCCCGGCCGCGTGGCGCACTGCGTTGGCCAGTCCCTCGCGCACGACCCGCAGGAGCAGCCGGGCGTCCGCGGGGTCTGCGTCGGTCCTGAGATCGAGGTCCGTCGTCACGCTGGATCCGGCGCTTCGGGCCGCCTCGACCAATCGGTTGACCTCGTGCCTGAGGTCCATCGTGTCGTCGGGCCCGCTCGGGTGCGTCGACGTGCTGAGCGGGGCACCAGGTCGCGTCGGCACGTTGCTGATGGCGCGCAGCTCGACGGTGGCCTCCCGGCCGATGTCGACGACGGCATCAAGGGCGGTCCGCGCTCCGTCGGGATCACGCTCGCGCAGCACGCCGGCGGCGTTGGCCTGCATCATCATCGTGCCCACCGCGTGGCTGGCCGCGTCGTGCAGATCACGGGACAGGTGCAGCCGCTCATCCGAAACGGCAATCCGCTCCGCGGCCTCGATCTGGGCCTGCCGCAGCTGGGCCTCGACGAGATGGACGGCCGCGGCTGCGTGCTGTCCCGACCAGGCGACCGCTGCGCCGAACGGGAGCACGAGCATGGCGATCTGGATCGGCAGGTTGTCCGGGGCGGTCATCGCGGTCAGGGCGAGGATCGTCGCCGCGAGGACCAGCCACGCCAGGCTCGTGCGTCGGGTG
>NZ_DATCWX010000063.1:0-17273 GCF_036566125.1 Intrasporangium sp. | reverse complement strand
CGCCACGCCTGACGCGTTGTCCTCGGCGCCCGGGGCCTGCGGCACGGTGTCCAGGTGCGCGCCCAGCACGATGTGAGGGCGGTCCGGATCGAAGCCGGGCGGGTCCGCGATGACGTTCACCGTCGTCCCCGACGGGACCCTGACACCCCAGGACACGCCAGCAGGCACCGGCACTGCCTGCCGGCGCACGGTGTAGCCCAGCTCGGTGAACTGGTCCGCCACGAGGTTCGCAGCGCGTCGGTAAGCCTTGCTCACCGCGTCCCTCGGCCCGATCCCGGCCAGCCGCTCCACCAGGTCCTGGGCGGCTGCTGCGTCGAACGGTCGGGCGGTCGGCGTCGAGGGCGTCGCTGGCGCCGGCGTCGTCACCGTCGGCCCGGGACTCGGCTCCGTGGTCGCGATCATGGCCGGCGTGCTGGACGTCCGTCGGTCGCTGGACGCGAGGGTCGCAGGCGTGGCAGCGGCGCACGCGCTCAGAAGGACCACGAGCGCGACGACGGCGCCGAGGGCCTTGATCTGGCGGGACTGGTGGAACGGCATGCGCCACCACCGTACGACGCGGTGTCAAGCGCGACGGAGATGCCGCCGCGGCGGTGGCGAAACTCACGGGTAACATGCGCCAGGAGCCGTCCGGCGACGCTTAGGCTCGAAGCGTGAGCAGGTCGCGGAGTCCCGGCTGGGTGCCCAACCAGCACGGCGCGTGGGCCATGCTCGCCTCTCCCCTGGCCGTCGGCATCCTCGCTGGCGGACCGGCATGGGTGCACGTGCCGCTCACCGCCCTCTGGTTCGTCGGCTACTTCGCCTTCTTCGCGACCAGCCTGTGGCTCAAGGCACGTCGGCGCCCGCGGTACTGGCCACCGGTTCGCGCCTATGGCATCGCTGCGGCGGTGCTCGGGCTCGTGACGCTGGCCGTGCAGCCGAGCCTCATCGTGTGGGCCCCACTGTTCATCCTGCCTCTCGGCGTTGGCTTGTGGGCCGCGGCCGCACGACGTGAGCGGGAGCTGCTCTCGGGCCTGACGACCGTGGTGGGATCCGGACTGATGACCGTCGTCGCCTACGCGGCGGGGTCCGGCACCGACCTGCACCGGGCCTGGCTGCTGGCCCTGACCCAGTTCCTGTACTTCGCCGGAACGGTGTTCTACGTCAAGTCCGCGATTCGCGAGCGGGGCAACGAGCGGTTCCTGTGGCTCAGCGTCGCTGCCCATGCAGCGGCCACCGTGGTCGTCCTGATCTTCTCGCCGTGGCTCGCGCTGGTCTTCCTCCTGCTCACCGTCCGCGCCGCGTTCGTGCCGCGGCTGGGGGCCACTCCCAAGCAGCTCGGCATCGGTGAGATCGTGTCGACGGTGGTCGTCGCGGTCGTCTCCCTGCTCACGGTCTGACCAGTCGCCCAAACGTGACGTGTTGGCGAACACGTCCGAGCGATGGTGTGCGAGAGTGCGTCGCATGACCGACGTCGCCGTCAACGAGCCCGTCAACGCGGCCCGCCCCGAGACCAAGGAACAGCGGGCCTGGTACTGGTACGACTGGGCCAACTCGGCCTACGTGACGACGACGGCGACGGTCCTGATGGGCCCCTACCTCACCCACGTCGCCACCCAGAGCGTGTGCCCGGGTATCGAGGACGACACCGCCTGCACCACCAACCTCGACGTCCTGGGCATCCCGATCTCCCCCGGCTCGGTCTACGCGTACACCGTGACCCTCGCGACGATCGTGTCCGCGCTCTTCCTCGTGCTCATCGGCGCCGTCGCCGACCGCAGCCCGCGGCCCACACGGCTCTTCGCGGGGTTCGCGTGGGCCGGGGCCCTCGCCGCCAGCCTCATGTTCTTCATCGCCGGGACGAACTGGCAGCTCGGTGTCGTCCTGACCATCGTGGCGAGCCTCTGCCTCGGCGCCTCCCTCGTCATCTACGACTCGATCCTCAACCGCATCGCCAACGAGAACGAGCGCGACCGGGTCTCCTCCAAGGGCTGGGCACTGGGCTACCTCGGCGGCGGGCTCCTGCTGGCGATCAACTTCGCGATGTTGACCTTCAAGGAGCAGCTCGGTCTCGACACGGTCATGGCGACGCGGATCAGCCTGCTCATGGCGGGCGTGTGGTGGGCCGCCTTCACCATCATCCCGGTGCGCGGCCTGGCCCACCTCACCGGAACCGTCGGCACGCCCGTCGACCGCAAGGCCGGCGTCGTCGGCGGCAGCTTCAAGCAGCTCGCGGCCACGTTCCGCGAGCTGCGGCTCTACCCGCAGACGATGCTGTTCCTGCTCGCCTACCTCTTCTTCAATGACGGCATCCAGACGGTCATCGGCAACTCCAGCCTCTACGGGCAGAAGGAGCTCGGCTTCGCCCAGGAGACGGTGCTCGGCCTGTTCCTCTTCGTCCAGTTCGTCGCGTTCTTCGGTGCCCGGCTCTTCGGTGCCGCCGCCGCGCGAGTCGGCGCCTGGCGGACGGTGCTGGCAGGGATCGCCTTGTGGAGCGTCGTCGTCATCATCGCCTTCTTCGTCCCCGCCAAGGCGATTGCGCTCTTCTTCGCGCTCGGCTTCCTCATCGGCATCGTGCTCGGCGGGACCCAGGCCCTCTCCCGGTCCCTCTACAGCCAGCTCATCCCGCGCGGCAAGGAAGCCGAGTTCTTCGGCTTCTACCAGGCCATGGAGCGCGGCACGAGCTGGCTCGGGACGCTGGCCTTCGGGCTCGTCTACCAGTTCACCCACAGCTATCGCTGGGCGATCGTCGTGCTCATCTTCTTCTTCGTCGTGGGCGGTCTGCTGCTCGCCAAGGTGGACATGCGCCGCGGCATCGAGGAGGCCGGCAACCCGGTGCCGGTCGTCGTCTGATATCAGGTCGCGGGAACAACGCAACCGTTTGGCTCGTTCAAGCGTCTGTGAGGGTAGGTACCTGCTGGGTACTGGCCACGAACAGACTTCTTGGGAGGGGTTCTGATGGCAGATCGAGCACTACGAGGTTCCAACCTCGGCGCGCGCAGCTTCGAGAGTGACGAGAACGTCGTCCCCAGTGAGCGGATGCTCACACTCTACGTCTGCCCCGACGGCCACCGGACCGAGCTCCCCTTCTCCGTCGAGGCGGAGCCGCCCCCGACGTGGGAGTGCCGCTGTGGTCTCGAGGCCCGTCTGCAGGGTGGGCCCGAGCCGGAGACCAAACCGGTCAAGCACCAGCGCACGCACTGGGACATGCTGCTCGAGCGTCGCTCCATCCCTGAGCTCGAGGAGCTCCTCGAGGAGCGCCTGACGCTCCTGCGCGAGTCCCGCGGTGAGAAGCCGCGCCGCAAGAAGTCGGCCTGACCCCGCCGGCTTCGCCAGACGAGCCCGCCCCGTTCGTGGGGGTGGGCTCGTTGCCTTTTCCCAGCGGTATGCCGCTGGGCTCGCTCGCGCTCGCTGGCGACCTCACTCGGCGGTGACCGTTACTCGTCGATGATCTCGCCCTCGATGACGTCTCCGTCGGACGTCGAACGACGCGGTGCGCCCGGGCCTGACTCAGGCCGGGTGTCGCCAGCGCCGAAGCCGGAGACCGCGCCCAGGTAGGGCGACTGCGCGATGAGGCGACGGCTGATCACTGCCTCCAGCAGCCTCCGGGCAACGGGCCGCGTGAACGGCAGGACGAGCGCGAAGCCGACGATGTCCGTGAGGAATCCCGGTGTCAGGAGCAGCGTGCCGCCGATGAGGATGAGCATGCCGTCGGCGAGCTCGCGGGCCGGCATGCGCCCGCTCTGCAACGCCTGCGTCAGGGCGACCCAGGCGCGCGCCCCCTCGAGGCGGATGAGCCAGGCGCCGAGGACCGACATGGCGACGAGGAGGAAGAACGTCTGCCAGCCACCGATGGCCTGCCCGACGGCGATGAGCGTCATGACCTCCAGAATGGGGACGATGAGCAGCAACAGCGCCGCGATCCGGGTCGGTCGCAGGCGCCCTCGGCGCGGCGGTGTGGTCATCGCTGCCGCTCCACGTCCGGCGTCGGCGCCACGGGCCGCCCGAGGGCGCGCTGCACGAGCGACCGCGCCTGCCCGGCCCGGTACTCGATGCCCCACCTCGTGACGTTGGAGAGGGCCTCGCGGACGATGTCCTTGCCCATCTTCGAGACTCCGATCTCACGCTCGACAAAGGTGATCGGCACCTCGACGACGGTGAGTCCGGCCCTCACGGCGCGCAGCGTCAGGTCGATCTGGAAGCAGTATCCCTGGGACTCGACCCCCTCGAGGTTCATCGCACGCAACGCGCTCGTGCGGTAGGCCCGGAAGCCCGCTGTCGCGTCGTTGACCCCCATGCCGAGCAGCACCTTCGTGTAGGCGTTGGCGCCGACCGAGAGCACCTTGCGGCGGGCCGGCCAGTTGCGGACCGCTCCCCCACGGACCCAGCGAGCCCCGATGACGAGATCCGCGTCGGCGAGCGCGGCGAGCAGGGCGGGCAGCTGCTCCGGCAAGTGCGATCCGTCAGCATCGATCTCGACAGCGGCGTCATAGCCCTCATCCATCGCGAGGGCGAAGCCAGCGAGATACGCCCGCCCGAGCCCCTCCTTGCCCGCCCGGTGGACGACCCGGATCTTCGGGTCCTCGGCGGCGAGTCCGTCGGCGACCTCGCCGGTGCCGTCGGGCGAGTTGTCGTCGAGGATGACGAGGTCGGCGTCCGGCACGCTGGCGCGCAGGCGCGAGGCGATCCGTGGCAGGTTCTCCCGCTCGTTGTAGGTCGGGATGAGCACCGCTACTCGGTGGATCGGCTCCCGTGTGGTGGAGGTCATCCCATTCCTTCGCTCGATTCGAGGTGGTTCGCCTGCGGCGTCGGCAGCACGGGCTCAGTCATCGTAGGGCGAACGGTGCCTGTCAACGACAGCCACCGTGGCGGCCACCTCGTGGGACCTTCTGTCCAGTCAACGCGCACACCGTCGGGGGCGTTCCAGTCGCCCCTCCCCCGCGGATCGACGCGTGCGCCGACCGTCAGTCGCTGAGTGCGGCGCGCTGACGCCGCACGCGGAGCCTGCGTCCGAGCAGGACGACGAGCGCCAGGAGAGCGACCCACTCCGGGCTCTCGCCCAGCCGGGTGGCCAGCGTCATCGAGTCACGCAGTGGCAGGGCACCGCGAACGACGGCCTGGGTGAACAACGAGGTGACCTGGTGAGCGGTCCCGTCGGGGGTGATGAGGGCACTCTGGCCGACGGTGGACACGTGGACGACGGATCGACCGAACTCGATCGCCCGCAGCCGGCTGATCGCCAGCTGCTGCGGCGACTCGGCCGTGTAGCCGAACGTGGCGTTGTTGGTCTGGACCACGAGAACGTTGGCGCCCGCATTGACGACATCGCGCATGATGTCGTCGTAGGCGACCTCGAAGCAGATCGACAGGCCGGCCCTGATCTCCTGGCCGGACGCGGCTGGGACGGTGAAGAGACCGACCTCGGATCCGGGGTAGAAGTCCCGCCGCACCAGGTCGACCTTGTCACTGAAGAGGCGCCAGAAGGCACGGTTGGGGATGTACTCGCCGAACGGCACGGGGTGGCGCTTGACGTAGCGATCCGTGTTGCCCTTCCCAGGCTCGAAGAGCAGCGACACGTTGGAGAGGTAGCCCCTCGGCTCCTCGAGCAGGCCACCGACGATGAGTGGGACACCGATCTGGTCCACCGTGTTGCGGATCAGCTGGTTGGCGTCCGCGTTGCGCAGCGGGTCGATGTCGGAGGAGTTCTCGGGCCACACGTAGAGATCGGGACGCGGCTGGCCTGCGCCCTCGGCCTGCGCGGCGAGCGTCGCTTTGACGTGGTTGTCGAGCACGGCCCGCCGCTCGGCGTTGAAGTCGAGGCCCGCACGCGGCACGTTGCCCTGGACGCCGACGAACTGCGCCGTCGGTCCGTCGGTCGGCAGGGGCACCAGCAACCCGGACAGACCCAGCCCGACGGCCAGGGCAGCCGGGAGCGCGAGCGAGCCCAGCGGCATACGGTCACGGGCCCGAGACGCGACCACGGCGAGAAGGCCACCGCTCAGCGCGAGGACGAACCCGACGAAGGGGGCACCACCGAGGGAGGCCAGGTGCCCGAAGGGCGAGTCCGCCTGTGAGAAGGCGAGCTTGACCCACGGGAACCCTCCATAGGGCGCTCTCGCCCGCAGTCCCTCGACGACGACCCAGACCAGCGCGAAGGCGAGGGGCCGGACAGTGCCTGAGTGGCCCGGCCGGCTCAGCCACGCATACAGGGCACCCACGAGACCGACGAAGAGCGCCTGGAGCGTCGCGAGGGCGAGCCAGGGCAGGTTGCCGACGTAGACCCCTGCCCAGTGCAGGGTCGGCAGGAAGAACGCGAGACCGGCCAGGAGGCCGAGGCCGAAGCCCGCGCGGGGACGGACCCCGGTGAGAACCAGCGCGAGCAGGCCCAGGGATACCGGCGCAGCGACCCAGACGTCGAAGGTGGGGAAGGCAAGGCACAGCACTCCCCCACTGACGAGGGCACCCACGACGCGACGCAGCACGGGGTTACCGTATGCCGCTGGGCTGGGTTTCCGGGTCAGGGGACGACGACGACGCCACGCGCGGTCGTTGCGACGATGGGCGGCTCGAGCAGGTCTGCTGCCGACGGACCCCGCTCGGGGTTGCCACGCCCTACCACCCGCACCTCGAAGGCCATCTCGCGGCTGCGGCTGCCGACCCGGACGATCTCCGCCGAGATCTCGATGACGTCACCGGCCCGTACCGGGGCCTTGAACTGGACGTCACTGTAGGAGGCGAAGAGCCCCTCGTCGCCGTCGGTCATGATGCACATCTCGGTTGCGACGTCGCCGAAGGCCGCGAGTGAGTAGGCGCCGTCGACGAGGTTGCCGGCGTAGTGGGCGTGGCTGTAGGGCACGTAGCGCCGGTGCGTGACCCGCCTGCCGACCTCCGCGCGTGACGCACGTGCTGCTGACTCCCTCACGTCCTGCCTGCCTTTCGGGTCGTCATCTCGTGGACATCTCATGGACGAGGTAGCTCGCAACCTCAGACGGCTTGGTCCCGCGCCCGAAGATCCGGTCGATCCCGAGGCGAGCCTCCGAGCCCTCCTCGAACCGTGGACCGCCGGCGACGAGGATCGGCACCGTCCCTGCCGGGTACGCCTCGCGGAAGGCGGCCGACATCTGCATCGTGTTGTGGATGTGCGCGTCCTTCTGCGTCACGACCTGGCTGACGAGGACGGCGTCCGCCTTCTCCTCCTTCGCGCGCGCGACGAGGTCCGGGACGAGCACCTGGGCGCCGAGGTTGACCACGGTGATCTCGGAGTAGTACTCGAGTCCCTTCTCCCCCGCGAACCCCTTGATGTTGAGGATCGCGTCGATGCCGACGGTGTGGGCGTCGGTGCCGATGCAGGCACCGACGACGACGAGCGGGCGGCGCAGCGTCCGCTTGATCGCCGCGTTCGCGTCCTTGGCCGACAGGAGCGGGTACTCGCGCTCGACGACGTGGACGTCGTCGAGGTTGACCAGGTGGTGGACGCTGCCGTAGACGACGAAGAAGGTGAAGTCCGGGCCCATCGCCTTGGCGTGGACGATGAGGGCCGGGTCGAGGCCCATCTTCCGGGCCAGCTGCAGGGCAGCCCCCTCGGCGCGCTTGTCGTGCGGGATGGGCAGCGTGAACGACAGCTGGACCATGCCGTCGCCGGTCGTGTCGCCGTACGGGCGAATGATGTTGCCGCTCAACGGTTCACGACCTCCTTGACGGTCACTGCCGACGCTGCCGTATGCCGCTGGGCTGGCTTGGGCGTGCCCGCATCGAGGGCCGTGATGGCGGGGTTGTCATACCCGGGGGCTCGCTCGACGACCCCGTCGAGCCCCTTGCCGCCGTTGGGGGGCCGCTTCATCAGGCCGAACGTGCCGTCGGCGATGGCGGCGAGGAGGGGTGGGTCACCAGCGGAATCCGAGTCGTGCACGATGCGCTCGAGCAGGTCGACCGCCTCGCCGAGGACCTGCCTCGCCCGGGTCTGGATGAAGCCGTCACGCGGCGGATGGAAGTCCTCGGCCAGGCCACCCGCGGCGTTCATGACGTAGCGGACGTTCTGCAGGGCGAGGTCTCGGTCCGAGAGGAAGGGCGTGACGACGGCCTCGGTCATCATGCCGACCAGGAGGATGCCCTGGCCGGTCATCGCGCCGACGAGATTGAAGAAGCCGTCGAGCAGGTAGCCCCGGAAGATGTCCCCGGTCATGTGCTTCGTCGGGGGCATCCACTTGAGGGGCGCCTCAGGGAACAGCTCCCGAGCGAGGAGGGCATGGGCGAGCTCGAGGCGGAAACTGTCGGGCAGATCGGGGTTGATCTCGAAGGCGTGGCCCAGGCCGAGCTGCCAGTCCTCGAGGCCGGCCTCCTTGGCGAACCGCTCGTTGAGCAGCTGGCTCACGGTGACGGTGTGCGCCGCCTCGACCGCGTCCGCTGTCGTCAGGTAGTTGTCCTCGCCGGTGTTGATGATGATCCCGGCGCGTGCGTGGATCTGGCGGGAGAAGCGCTGGTCGACGAAGGTGCGGATGGGGTTGATGTCGCGGAAGAGGATGCCGTACATCGAGTCGTTGAGCATCATGTCGAGCCGCTCCAGGCCGGCGAGCGCGGCGATCTCCGGCATGCACAGACCGGAGGCGTAGTTGGTGAGGCGCACGTACCGGCCGAGCTCCTTGCTCACGTCGTCGAGGGCCGCCCGCATGAGGCGGAAGTTCTCCTGTGTGGCGTACGTGCCGGCGAAGCCCTCCCGCGTCGCGCCCTCGGGGACGTAGTCGAGCAGCGACTGCCCCGTGGACCGGATCACCGCGATGACGTCGGCGCCCTCCCGGGCCGCCGCCTGGGCCTGCGGGATGTCCTCGTGGATGTCCCCGGTCGCGACGATGAGATAGATCCACGGGCTCTGCTTCGGGTCGCCGAGCCGGGCGACGAGACGCTCGCGTGTCCTCCGGGCCGCATCGATCCGCTTCAGGCCGACGGACACCCCGCGGGCTGCCGCGCGTTTGGCGGCCGTCTCCTCGCGCCCCGTGGGAAGTCGGAAGGAGACATTGCCGCTCGACGCCTTCTGGGCGAGCGTCGCCAGGTCCGGGGCCTCCCCCCGCAGCAAGGCGTCGTAGACCGGAGTCGTCACGCCGTGCTCGAGGCCGACCTGGTCGCGCACGGTCGACACGAGGTGGTTGACCCACGGCACTCGCTCGTGGTCCGCCCCTGCGAGCCCGGCGAGCCGGAGCGTGGCCCGCTCGACGGACACCGTGGTGTGCCGCTTGGCGATCGAGACGACCGGGGCGGCCGCCTGACGGGCCAGCGCTCGAGCCCTGCGGACGACGGCGGGATCGAGTTCGAGACGTGCAGGAGAAGTCACGGCGCCAGCCTAGCCAACACCGCAGTTCCTCCTGCTACATGGCCGTCAGACCGCAAGATCAGCACACCTCGCCCCCTCACCGGCGAATGGACGAAATTCATGGCGCTCCGCGGGTGACGTTTGCGGCAAAAGGGTGCAGAATCCGTAGTTGAACATGTGACTACCTGTTCACTTCCTCCACACATCCGGGAGCTGTCTTTCATGGATTTCGTTCTCCTCGTCGGCCGGATTCTCTTCGTCGCGCTGTTCCTCGCCTCCGCCATGGGGCACCTGACCCAGAGCAAGGCCATGGGTGCCTACGCCGGGTCGAAGGGCGTCCCGTCACCGGTGCTCGCCACCCAGGTCTCCGGAGTGCTCATCCTGCTCGGCGGGATCTCGGTGCTGCTCGGCCTCTGGGGTGACCTCGGGTCCCTGTTCCTCGTCGTCTTCCTGCTGCCCACCGCCCTGCTCATGCATGCCTTCTGGAAGGAGACCGAGCCGATGGCCAAGCAGATGGAGATGGTCCAGTTCAACAAGGACGTGGCGCTGGCGGGCGGCGCGCTCGTTCTCTTCTGGGCCTTCTCTCAGGACCCAGGCATGACCATCACCAACTCCCTCTTCTGAGGGTCACGTAGGTAGATCTGGTCAGTCCATCTGATCAGGCGATCCGGGCCGCAAAGAGGTCGCGGACGGCCGTGTTCTCGCGGACGAGGTCAAGTGCGAGCTCGGCATGTCCGGGCACGTAGCCGTTGCCGATGAGCATGCGAACGTCCGCGGCCAGGCCCTCCGCACCCAGGGCGGCTGCCGCGAAGTTGGTCGCCATGCTGAAGAAGATGATCGTGCCGCCCTGCGCGGTGGACAGGATCGCGGGCTGCTCACACCCCGGGACATCGACGCAGACGACCGTCACGTCAGCCGGCCCACCGGCTGCCTCCACGGCACGGCTCAACCCGAGCGGGGACCGTGCATCGGCCACGACGACCTCGTCGGCCAGACCCGTCGGCTCGAGCAGGTCATGCTCCCGGTCGCTCGGCACCACGGCGATGAGGTGCCCGGCACCGGCGCGACGTGCCGCTGCGAGCGACAACGAGCCCGACTTCCCCGCCCCGCCGAGAACGGCGACGGTGAGCGGTCGGGGCCCAGCGGCATACGACTGCGTGTACTCCCCCACCACGCGCTCGACGAGGGCCGGCGCCCCGCACACGTCCATCACCATGAGGGCGAGGCGTGGGTCGAGGTCATCGGGAAGGCGCGCGGCGATGGTGCGCCCGAAGAGGATGGCGTGACCCTCGGCCGGGACCTGCTCCGAGCGCCCGTCCCAACGGGCCAGGCCGTCGGTGATGCTGAGCGGCGTGAGCGAGAGCGAGACCAGCGTCGCGACGCGGTCCCCCACCCGCAGGTCGGTTCGGCTCTCGGGCCCCACGTCCGCCACGGTGCCGATGAGCATGCCACCGGAGCCGGTGACCGGGTTCTGCATCTTCCCGCGGTCGGCGATGATCGCGACGACCTCCGACCGGACCGCGTCGCCGTCGATCACCCCCGCCGTCGTGTGCTTCTCCGCGAGCTGGCGGTAGGACGCCGCGTCGAGGTTGAGGGTGTCCACGTCGATCCGGACCTCGTCCGGCCACAGCTCGGGCCGCGCGTCGAGCCGTCGCGCCGCCTGCGGGAGCGTGATCGCGTCCCCACTCGGGTCGAGCACCCGGTGCAGGCCGACGGGTGAGGAGGGCAGGTCACGATTCACGATCGATCCTTCGGTCTGAAGCGGCTTGAACGGAAGATCCTCCGGCAGCATAGAAGATTCGATGACGAAATTTCGGTATCGTGACGGCATGACCATGGTTGAGCAGCCCTACGTGTACCAACGCCGCGAGCTCGTGGAGCCCGACTGGACGCGCTTCCCCGGCTGGCGGGACGTGACCCAGGAGGACTGGGACAGCGCCCAGTGGCAGCGGGTCAACTGCGTGCGCAACCTCAAGCAGCTCCGGGCGCTGATGGGCGACCTGCTCGACGACCGGTTCTATGCCGACCTCGAGCGGGACCAGGCCGAGCGCGCCACGATGTCGATGCTCGTGCCGCCGCAGATGCTCAACACCATGGTCCCATCCACCGACACGCCGATGCCGGCGGCGGGCCACGACTTCACGGAGGCGTTCTACGCCGACCCGATCCGGCGCTACATGCTGCCGGTCTTCTCGGACCGTCGCACCGACTGGCCGTCGCACCCGCATGCCTCGCGTGACTCGCTGCACGAGCACGACATGTGGGTCGCCGAGGGTCTGACGCACCGCTATCCCACCAAGGTTCTCGCCGAGCTGCTGCCGACCTGCCCGCAGTACTGCGGTCACTGCACCCGCATGGACCTCGTCGGCAACTCGACGCCGCAGGTGAACAAGCTGAAGTTCGACCTCAAGCCGGTCGACCGCTACGACGCGATGCTGACCTACCTGCGCGACACCCCGGCGGTCCGGGACGTCGTCGTCTCGGGTGGCGACGTCGCCAACATGCCGTGGAAGAACCTCGAGGCGTTCCTCGACCGGCTGCTCGAGATCGAGAACATCCGCGACATCCGCCTGGCGACCAAGGCGCTCATGGGTCTGCCACAGCACTGGTTCGCCGAGGACGTCGTCGAGGGCGTCGCCCGGGTCGCCACCAAGGCCCGGGCCCGCGGCGTCTCGCTCGCGATCCACACCCACGTCAACAACGCCCAGTCGATCACGCCCTCGGTGGCCCGGGCGTCGAAGGCGATGCTCGAGGCCGGCGTCCGCGACGTGCGCAACCAGGGCGTTCTCATGCGCGGGGTCAACGACACCACCGAGCAGCTGCTCGACCTGTGTTTCGCGCTGACGGACGGTGCGATGATCACGCCCTACTACTTCTACATGTGCGACATGATCCCGTTCTCCGAGCACTGGAGGCTCTCGCTCGCGGAGGCGCAGCACCTGCAGCACTCGATCCTGGGCTACCTGCCCGGCTTCGCGACGCCACGGATCGTCTGCGACGTGCCGTTCGTCGGCAAGCGCTGGGTCCACCAGCAGGACGAGTACGACACCGAGCGCGGAATCTCCTACTGGCGCAAGAACTACCGGACCTCCATCGAGGGGGCGGACACCGCTGCACTCTCCCGCGAGTACGTCTACTACGACCCGATCTACACGCTTGGGGAGTCCGGGCAGCAGTGGTGGCGTGACGCGGTGGACCATGAGACGGTCATCGCCGCCGCGGGCGAGCGAGCCGCCGCCAGCCGTGCCGCGGCCGAGTCCCAGCTCGTCTGACGCGGCTCGCCGGCCATCGGCTCAGGTACCGGGCGACGTCCACGGACGCGTCCGCGTCACCCCTAGACTGCGCACGTGACCGCCAAGCCGCCGCCTGCCCGGACCCGGATGCCTCGCGCCGAGCGGGAGGCGCAGATGCTCCAGGTCGCCGAGCGGGTCTTCGGCTCACGCGGATTCCAGGCAACGACGATGGACGAGATCGCCGAGCAGGTCGGCGTGACAAAGCCGCTCATCTACGACTACTTCGGCTCGAAGGAGGGGCTGTTCGCGGCCACCATCGAGCGCGCCCGACACCAGCTCCTCGCCGCGGTCATCCTGGCGTGGGAGTCGAACCCCGACGCGACGCCGCGGCTTCGGGTCCGCGAGGTCATCACCGCCTTCTTCGACTTCATTGACGAGCACGACCGGGGCTTCGCCCTCCTGCGCACCGAGGGCGCCCTCATCGGCGAGGCGGCCGCGTCGGTGGAGCGCATCAGGCAACAGACGGCAAAGGCGCTCGCCGAGGGCATCACGATGCTGCCGGGCTTCGCCGAGCTCCCGTCGCGGCGCCTCGTGCCGCTCGTCGAAGTCATCATCGGAGGCATCGAGCGACTCGCGGCCTACCGCAGCGAACGCCCCGGCATGACGGCCCAGGAGGCGGCCGAGCTCGTCGTCACCACGACCTGGGATGGCCTGGCATCGCTCGCGAGAGCCTGACCCGCGTGGCTCGCTCGTCGAGGAAGGGCGGCCGCGGCCCCGGCTCGGGGCCCAGCACCCCGGCGACGCTCGCCCTCGACGCCCTCGGAATCACCTACACCGGGCACACCTACGAGCACGACTCCGCAGCGACGGGCTACGGGGACGAGGCCGCTCGTGAGCTCGGGGTTGCCCCGGACCGCATCTTCAAGACCCTGCTCGTCGACACGGGCGAGGGCCTTGCCGTTGCGATCGTCCCCGTGGCTGGTCAGCTGGACCTCAAGGCGGTGGCGGCGGCGTTGGGCGTCAAGGCGGTTCGCATGGCGGACCCAGCCGACGCCGCCCGGGCCACCGGGTACGTCCTGGGTGGCATCTCGCCCATCGGCCAGCGGCGAAGGCTGCGCACCGTGGTCGACGGCTCCGCGTCCTCGCACGACACGGTGTACGTCTCGGGCGGTCGTCGAGGTTTCCAGGTCGAGCTCGCCCCCGACGACCTGCTCCGGGCCACAGCTGGTTCCCAGGCCCCCATCGCACGCGCGTGAGATACGTTGTCGTAGAGTCGATCTCGCTCGGTCAGTCCTCCGGCGCCCGCTCGGCAGCGCTGCTGCGACCCTCCCACGGCGTCGACAGGACGACGGTGGTCCGCGTGGAGACGCTCGCGGCTGTACGAATCCGGGCGAGCAGGTCCTCCAGAGCCCCAGGCGTAGCGGTGCGCACCTTGAGGATGTAGCTCTCGACGCCGGCGACGGAGTAGCAGGCCTCGATCTCGCCGATGTGCCTCAGCCGCTCCGGGACATCGTCAGGGGCGCTCGGGTCGAACGGCGTGACGGAGATGAGGGCGGTGAGTGGCAGCGACAGGGCCTCCGGCGACACGGTCGCGGAGTAGCCGGTGATGACGCCGCGCTCCTCGAGTCGCCGGACCCGCTGGTGGACCGCGGACGTGGACAGGCCGGTCGCCCGGCCCAGGTCCGTGAAGCTCATGCGCCCGTCGGCCAGGAGCAGCCCGACGAGCCGACGGTCGAGGTCTTCCATGCTCGAAACCCTAGTCGCGCCCCCCGCTCTGTCGGGCAGATCCGGGCCCTACTCTCGTTACATGCCGCCGCCGACAGCCGAGAGGCTGCTCCTACTTGACTCCGCCTCGCTCTACTTCCGGGCCTTCTTCGGCGTGCCCGAGGTCATCGGCCCGAGCGGCCTCCCGACCAACGCCGTCCGTGGCCTGCTCGACATGATCGCCACGCTCGTCGAGCGCTCGCGCCCGTCGCACCTCGCGGCCTGCTGGGACAACGACTGGAGGCCCGCCTTTCGCGTCGAGGCGATCCCGACGTACAAGACCCACCGCGTGGCAAGCACGGTCGACGGGGTCGTCGAGGAGCAGGTGCCCGACGCCTTGGCCGTTCAGGTGCCGATCATCGTCGACGCGCTCACCGCGCTCGGCGTCGCCCGCGTCGGCGTGGACGGGCATGAGGCCGACGACGTCATCGGCACGCTCGCGACGCTGTACCGGGGCCGGCTCCCGATCGACATCGTCACCGGGGACCGCGACCTGTTCCAGCTCGTGGACGATGCCAACGACATCCGCGTCCTGTACACGGCGCGCGGCGGGGTGCGCAACGCGGACGTCGTCGACGAGGCGTTCCTCCTCGACAAGTACGGCATCCCGAGCGGCGCGGCCTACGCAGACATGGCTGTCCTCCGGGGTGACTCGAGCGACGGACTGCCGGGGGTCGCGGGCATCGGCGAGAAGACGGCCGCCAAGCTCATCACGACGTACGGGTCCCTCGATGCGCTCCGGGCGGCGATCGACGCGGGCGACCCCGCGATCAAGGGTGCCCAGCGGGCGCGGCTCGAGGCGGGGGCCGAGTACCTCGACGCCGCGCCGAGGGTCGTCGAGGTCGTCCGGGACGCACCCATCGGCGAGGTCGACCTCAGCGCGCCGACCCGGGTGGCCGATCCGGCCCTGATGTCCCGTCTCGCCGTCGAGCATGGCCTGACGAACCCCTTCGACCGCGTCGTCAGTGCCCTCGGTCTGGGCTGAGCCACCCAGCCAACGGTGCCGTATGCCGCTGAGCCGGCTCAGCGGCATACGGCATGTTCTGGGGTGGCTCAGTCCAGTCGGTCAGCCGCGACGACGCCCCGAAGCACGGCGTCGCTCGCCTTCCTGGCGACGCGCTGGAGGTCACGGTCGCCGGCATCGGTCAGCTGGCCCAGCAGGTCGATGACCTGCTTGCACCGTCGCACGAAGTCACCGGCAGCGAGCTCGGTGCCCCGCAGGACGTCCTCGAGGCGGCGGCCGCTCGCCCAGCGGTGGACGGCCCAGGCGATCCCGGGATCGGGCGCGCCGGTCGTTGGCAGGGCCAGCGCTCCCTCGGCGTCCTCGAGGTCCGACCAGATGGCGAGCATGCGGTCGTGTGCCTCGCGCACGTCGTCGTTCGGCCATCGTGGCGCCAGGCCGGCGTCCTCGCGCCGCGGCTCGTAGATCAGCGTGGACACCACGGCGGCGAGCGAGGGCGGGTCGAGGGTGCGCCAGACGTCCTCGCGGAGGCATTCGGCGGCCAGCAGGTCCTTCTCCGTGTAGAGCTGGCGCAGCCGCTCCCCGTGCTCGGTGACGCGCTCGCCGCCGTCAGCAAGGTAGCCCAGGTCGACGAGCAGGTCGCAGATCCGGTCGAACGTCTTCGCGACGGAGTTGGTGCGGCCCTCGATCTTCCGCTGCAGCCCGTCGGTCTCGCGACGCAGCCGCCACCACCGCTCGGCCCAGCGTGCATGGTCCTCGCGGTCGGGGCACTGGTGGCACGGGTGTGCGCGCAGGCGACGACGCAGCTCGTCGATGCGCTCGTCGGCGGCGTCCTCGTCAATCACTCGGCTTACGCGGCGAGTCCGTGGCGGGTCGTGCGGCAGGGTCGCGCGGAGGGTCGCCGCCAGGTCGCGGCGAGCCTTCGGGTTCTTGGCGTTGAAGTGCTTCGGGACCCGCATCGTGCCGAGCGGCTCGAGGGGCGACGGGACATCGTGCAGGGTGAGCCGCCGCAGGTGATGATCCTCGGTCACGACTGCCGGCGACGGGGCATCGCCGCGCCTGCCACCACGGTTGGGCAGGACCACGACGGCCAGACCGCTGTGACGTCCGCTCGGGATGCGGATGATGTCGCCGATCTTGAGGTTCTCGAGCGAGACCGCGGCCGCGGCGCGCAGGGACGCGGAGCGGGCCTTCGCGCCCTCCTTCTCGATCGTGCGGATCTCGTTGCGCATGGCGGCGTACTCCGTGAAGTCACCCAGGTGGCAGGTCATCGCCTCCGCGTAGCCGGTGAGGGCCTCTTCGTTGCGTCGCACGGTCCGCACCAGGCCGACGACGGCGCGGTCGGCCTGGAACTGCGCGAAAGAGGTCTCGAGGATCTCCCGCGCGCTCCCCCGTCCGAACTGGCGCACGAGGTTGACGGCCATGTTGTACGTGGGTCGGAAGCTGGAATGGAGTGGGTACGTCCGGGTCGAGGCGAGGCCGGCGACGCTCTCGGGGTCGAGCCCGCGGTTCCAGATGACGACGGCGTGGCCCTCGATGTCGATGCCGCGGCGGCCGGCCCGCCCGGTCAGCTGGGTGTACTCGGCAGGCGTGACATCGACGTGGCTCTCGCCGTTGAACTTGACCAGCTTCTCGAGCACGACGGTCCGGGCCGGCATGTTGATCCCCAGGGCGAGGGTCTCGGTTGCGAAGACGGCGCGCACGCGACCCTGCGTGAACAGCTCCTCGACGATCTCGCGGAAGGTCGGCAGCATGCCGGCGTGGTGGGCGGCGAAGCCCCTCGAGATGCCCTCGACGAAGTCCCAGTAGCCGAGGACCGCGAGGTCCTCCTCGGCGATGCCCTGGACCCGCTCCTCGACGAGCCGCCGGTTCGCGGCCCCCTCCGCATCGGTGACGAGGCGCATCCCGGTGGCGAGCAGCTGACCGACCGCCGCCTCGCATCCGGCCCGGCTGAAGATGAACGTGATGGCCGGAAGCAGGCCCTCCCGGTCGAGGCGGTCGATGACCTCCGCTCGGGTCGCGCCACCGCCAGGGC
>NZ_DATCWX010000049.1:0-2657 GCF_036566125.1 Intrasporangium sp. | reverse complement strand
GCCGTCGCCATTGCCATCGGGCGACCGCTGCTGCCGACCGCTGCCCGCGAGAGGACGCGATCGGGCGTCCGGCTCGCCGCGCCGCTCCTGCCCCAGGCCCTGGCAATGCTCGGCCTGCTCATGGGTGACGTCCTGCTCGTCAACGTGCTGCTTGGCCAGGCGTCCGCTGGCGCGTACCAGGTCGCGCTCCAGCTGGCCAACATGCCCTTCGTCCTCGCGGTCGCACTCTTCAACGCCTGGGGCCCGCTCGTGCTGTCGCACCCGGTGCAGGACCGCTGGCGATGGACCGCACGGACCGCAACCTCACTCGTTGTCGTCGTCGGCATCGGCGCAGCAGGGGTTGCCCTCCTCGGGCCCTGGCTCGTCCGCGTCATGGCGCCGGACTTCCCGCAGCGCTCGATGTCGGTCACCCTCGGGCTCATCACCGTCGTGTCGGTGGCCTACATGGTCTACCAGGGCGCGTCGCTCGCCGTCCTCGACCACGAGCACACCGGGCGCCTGGCCATCGCCGCCGCCATCGCGGTCGTCGTCCTCGTTGCCGGTGCCGCCTGGCTCAACGGTCCGGCCGGGATCGCCGGCGTCGCGGCAGCCAAGGCAGCCGCCTACGTCGTGCTCATGGCGGTCACCGTCCATGCCGCACGGACCCTGACGCCCCTCCGGTTCGTCCCGTGGCTCTGGGTCGCCGGTGCCGCCGCCTCGGGCCTCAGCGTGGCGGGGGCCCTCCTGCCCAGCACGGGGCCGGGGGCCGTGGTGCGGCTCGTGCTCGTCGTGGCCCTGGGAGCTGTCGCCCTCGCGCTCGCGCCCCGAGTCCTGCGCAGCCTCCGCGGCTAGGATGACCACGGCCGGAAACCCGCCACCCGCTGACCGCGCCCGACCGAGGGAGCGAGCCCAGCGGCATACGGCATCGACTGACGAAAAGCTGAGGAGCACGCCTTCGTGGTGACACCGCTGGTCCACATGGGACTCGGCTACGACGACCTGCTCGTGCCCGCCCTCGTGCACGCGGGGTTCGAGACGAAGGACCTGATCCTCGTCGTCCGCACCGACGCCAACCTCGCGTGGGTCCGACGCCACGCGCCCCTCGCCACGACGGTGCGGCTGCCCTACGCCGCCGCCCGCAAGGCCAATGTCGTCAGCGGCCTCGCTCCGCACGCGGCGCTCAAGCGGGCCTGCGCGGGGGTCGGCCTCGACGTGCTCGACCTGCTGGTCAGCGAGCGAGCCCTGCGCCGCAACCGCGTCGACACGGCGATGAACTTCCTCAACCTCGCCGCGGAGCACCTCGAACACGCGATCGCCGGGCGCGGTCCGATCCTCGCGCTCACCGAGTTCACCGTGACGTCCGAGCTGCTCACGGCCGGGCTCGTCACGCACCACGGCGGCCTCGCGACGTGGCCGCGGGGCATCCGGTTGCCCTCCGACCGCTTCGGGCTGATCGGCGCGCCCAGGGGAATCAGCCTGTTCCAGCGTCCCGTCGAGGACCCGGGCGCGCTCGACGCGGGCAAGCGCTTCATCGACACGTGGCGGACCGAGCAGGGTCGTCCGATGGGCTACGCCCGCAACCTCAAGGTCGAGTCCGGCCAGGAGGTCTGGCGGCTCGCAACCGATCGCGTCCGGGAGTTCGCCGTCGACCGAGGGTCCAACCTGCAGCTGCCCAAGCCGAGCGACTACGCCCGCCTGCCGTGGCTCAATCCGCTCAAGGCCCGGCTCAACCTGCGCGAGTACCAGACCCGACGGTGGGACCCGCTGCCGGAGCGGTTCGTCTTCCTGCCGCTGCAGGTCCAGCCGGAGTCGAGTGTCGACGTCATGGGCCAGGAGTGGCGCGACCAGGCCTATACCGCCCGGGTCCTCGCAGATGCCTTGGCCCCGTTGGGAATCGGCGTCGCCGTCAAGGAGCACGCCCACTTCATGTGGCGCCGCGACCCGGACTACTGGCCACAGTTCGACGTCCACCCGAACATCGCGACGATCGACCCGTTCGCCGACTCGCGCGAGCTGATGCACCAGGCCGTCTTCACCGTGACCGCGACTGGCACGGTTGGGTTGGAGGCCGGGCTGCTCGGGTTGCCGGTCATCACCGGGGCGGAGATGCCGTGGAGCGGTCTCGGCAACGTGCTGCGGCTCGAGACCCCGGACGACCTCGTGGGGTTCGTCGACGCCCGTGGCTGGGAGTCGCTGCGATCGACGCAGGCGGAGATCGACGAGTGGTTCGTCCACTCCTACGTCCGCAACTCGTGGGAGGGCCTGGTCCTCGACCCGCCGCGCGTGCCCGCGGTGCTCGAGCCGGCCAACATCCGCCGCATCGGTGATGCCTTTGCCGAGGCGGCAGGAACGCTCGGTGGTCGTCATGAGTGAGCTGCCGTATGCCGCTGGGCTCGCCCCGCGGCCCCCTGACGGTTCGCGCGGGGCGGGGTGGGTCGTCTTCGGGGCCGGTGGGCATGCGCGCTCGGTCGTCGACGTGCTAGAGCGGCTCGGCGAGTCCGTGGTGGCAGTCGTCGGCGACCCCGGGGGCCGCGAATGGCACGTCGAGGTGCTCGAGGACGAGGACTCGGCCATCGAGCGGGTGGTGACCGAGGGCCTGCAAGCGGTCGTCGCCATCGGTGCGCCCGAGCCCCGGCTGGCGCTGCTCGCCCGCCTGGGCGAGGTGGCGCCGGCGGTCG
>NZ_DATCWX010000023.1:0-7930 GCF_036566125.1 Intrasporangium sp. | reverse complement strand
TCTCCGAGCAAGGCCGCGAGCTGGCCGGCAAGCACCACGAGATCTACCTCGGCGACCCGGCCCGCTCGGCGCCGGACACGCTGAAGACCATCATCCGCCAGCCGATGCGCTGACGGGGCCTCGTCCCGCGATCGGCCGGGCACTGGAAGGGTACGAAAGCGCGGTCCCAGCCCAGCGGCATACGGCATGTGTCGTATGCCGCTGAGCCGGCTTCCAGCGCAAGTGAACTCACGTGGTCGGTGTCGTTGTCAGGAGCGGTGGGGTGGCCGTGGTCTCGAGCATGCCGAGGTAGTGCTGGTTGTACATGACGCCGACGACGTTGCCGTAGGGATCGACGACAGAGGCCGTGACGAAGCCCTCGCCGCGCTCGGTGGGAGGTTCGTGCGGCGTCGCCCCGAGCGCAAGGAGCCGGTCGTAGGCGGCCTGGACGTCGTCAACCGCCCAGTACGTGACGGTTCCAGAGGGGCGGTCGGACTGTCCGCCGGCGATCCATCTGGCGTCCACGATGCCGAGCTCCGCTTGGCGGTCTCCGATCCGGAACTCGACGTACGCGGGTGCCTCCGCGTCGGGCCGGGCGAAATAGGGCGCGACACCGAGCAGCTCGGTGTACCAGGCAGCCGCGGCCGCGACGTCGGTGGCGACATAGGTGATGGTGGTCAGTCCGCGCAACATTGGGTTTCTCCTCCTGGCTGGGACCCGGCCCCTCCGGGTGCTCCCTCAAGGCTCTCTGCAAAAGTGATCACCTAATGAACACTTTTGTATGGCATCCTCGGATCGTGCGTGCTGACCGTCTCGTTGCGGCCCTGCTGCTCCTCCAGCAGCGCGGCAGAGTCACGGCGGCAGAGCTCGCGGCGGAGCTCGAGGTGTCGGTCCCGACGGCCCGTCGCGATCTTGAAGCGCTGTCCGCGGCCGGCGTCCCGGTCTATCCGCAGCCCGGCCGGGGTGGCGGCTGGTCGCTGGTGGGCGGTGCGCGCACGGACCTCAGCGGTCTCACCTCGGGCGAGGCGCAGGCGCTCTTCCTGCTCGTCGGGCCTGCTGCGACCGTCTCGGACGAGGCCAAGGCGGCACTGCGCAAGCTCGTCCGCGCCTTGCCGGCGACCTTCCGGGACGACGCCGTGGCGGCCGCTGGGGCGACGACGATCGACCCGGCCAGGTGGGGCGACCCGGTCCGACCCGAGCCGGCCCTGGTGCGCGAGCTGCGACCGGCGGTCATCCAACGACGTCGAATCCGCCTGACCTACCAGGGCCGTGGCGCCGAGCGCTCCCACCGGCTGGTCGAGCCGTGGGGGCTGGTCGACAAGGACGGAGTCTGGTACCTCCTCGCCGGCACCGACCGCGGGCGGCGGACCTATCGCGTCGACCGGATCATCGCCGCCGACACCACCGACGAACTCTTCGAGCGGCCTGCGGACTTTGACCTGGGCACTGCGTGGGGCGACGTCGTCGAAGAGATGGAGGGTCGCCGCTCCCGGGTCTGGGCGACCGTGCTCGTGGACCCCCGCCACGTCCCGATCCTCGCCGACCAGTTCGGCCGCCACTGCCACGAGGTTGGGCTCGAGCCCTCCGGCCGCGCTCGGCTGCGGCTGGGTGGCTCGATCCCGCTGGACCTCGCCAGGATCCTGGCCGGCTGGGGCAGCCTCGTCGAGGTCCTCGAACCGCAGTCGGTCCGGGACCTGCTGTCCAAGCTCGGCACCGAGCTCGTGGTGGCCTACTCCTGACGCCGGGCGGTCGTCGCGCTGCCCCGGCTTGTGGCGCAGTTCGGCCCGGTCAGCTCAAGGCCTCCCGGAGCAAGCCACCCATGGCCCGCACGCCGGCGACGAGCCGGTCATCCGGGATGCCCGAGAAGCTCATCCGCGCGTGGTGCGGCTCGGGGCGCTCGGCAAAGAACGGCGCGCCGGGAACGACGATGACGCCGGCGCGGGGGATGAGGAAGTCCCGCTGGAACGCAGCGACGTCAAGACGCTCTGGGAAGGTCACCCAGGTGAAGAGACCTCCTTGCGCACGGGTCCAGCCGATGCCGTCGGGGAAGTGCTCCTCGATGGTCGCGAGCATGAGGTCGCGCTTGCTCCGGTAGGTCGGCAGCATGGACGCGATGTGGCGTTCGATGTCGAAGCCGGCGAGGTAGGCCGCGGCCGCGCGCATGTTGAGGGTGCCGTTCTGGGTGTCGGCGGCGAGCTTGAGGAGGGACAGCTTCTCGAGCAGCGCCGGCGCGGCCAGGGCCCAGCCGAGCCGGAGACCGGGGGCCAGAATTTTCGAGAAGCTGCCGAGGTGGATCACGCGCCCCGTCGTGTCGAGGCTCTTGATCGACGGCACCCGCTCTCCTTCGTAGCGGAGCTCGCGATAGGGAGTGTCCTCGAGGATGACGACGTCGAACTCCTCGGCGAGCTCGACGAGCCGGCGCCGGCGTGCGAGGCTCAGCGTCCGCCCGGTGGGGTTCTGGAAATCGGGCACCGTGTAGATGAGCTTGACCCGCTCGGTCGAGCGCAACACCTGCTCGAGGGCGTCGGTGTCCATCCCCTCCTCGTCCATGGGAACCGAGACGTAGCCTGGCTCGCACGGGTTGAACGCGATGAGCGCGCCGAGGAAAGTGGGCCGCTCGGTGACGATGACGTCTCCCGCGTCCACGAAGAGCTTGGCTGTCAGGTCGAGGCCTTGCTGCCCGCCCTGGGTGATGAGGACGTCGTCGGCCGTGCACGGCATGCCGTCCGCAGTGAGCCGGGCCGCCACCTGGGCGCGCAGCTCGGGGAGACCGTCGGAGGCGGTGTACTGCAACGCCGACGCATTGTCCGGGGTGAGCAGGTCGTCGTAGATCTTGTGCAGCTCGTCCATGGGGAAGTGCGTCGGGTCTGGGTAGCCGCCCGCGAAGGACGTGATCGCGGGATCCCCGGCGAGAGAGAGGAACTCACGGATCGCAGAGGGCTGGATGCGTTGGGCTCGCCGGGCGAAGGCGGTCATCGGGAACCCTTCCTGTGTCAGCGCGGTTCGGAGTGGAAGGTCAACCCGGCCGGGCGCCCTTCGCGCAACGCGGACAGGTGCTCGTCGTAGTTCATGACGTCGAAGAGCGAGGCGCCATCGAGCAGGCGAGCCTGGAGACCCTTCTCGCGTGCCTCGATCGCTTCGGCCTTGTCGACGGCTGCCGCGAACTCCTCGTCCGAGCCGATGAGGATGCCGTCGTCATCACCAACGATCAGCCCACCCGGCTCGATCGGGATGCCGGCCACGTCAAGGACGACGCCGGTCTCGGGAAGGGCCTGGGCGGCATACGCATTGGGGGCGACTCCGGTGGCCCACACGGGCAACCTCAGCGTGGCAAGGGTGGCGCTGTCGCGACACCGGCCGTGGATGACGAGCGCGGCGAGGCCGCGTCTTTGCGCCTCCGTGGCGAAGAGCTCGCCGGCGACGGCGCGGTCATCACCACCAGCGTCGACAACGAGGACGTCCCCGGGGCCGGACTCGCGAAGCGCGTGGATCACGGACATGAGGTCGCGGTGGGCTTTCGCGGTGACGATGCGCCCGACGGCGTGGCGACCCGGCACGAGCGGCCGGATCGTGGGAGTCAGCACACGGAGCCACGGTGATGCGTCCACGAGGCTCGTCGTCGACAGGTGTCCCAAACGGTCGAGCAGATTCTCGGTCGTCACGCGCTCATCCTCACATGCGACAGTGTGCGCATGCGGATCGCAGTCGCCGGAAGCAGCGGCCTGATCGGCGCGCAGTTGTGCCGCTTGGCGCGAGCGGCCGGTCATGCGGTGGTGCCGTTGAGCCGCACGGACGGTGTCGATCTGCTCGATGCTGACGCGGTCGCGTTCGCCTTGCGGGGCGTCGAGGTCGTGGTGGACGTCTCCCGGCCGACCCAGATGGACCTGGCCGATGCCCGCGACTTCTTCACCATGGTGGCGCGGAATCTCGGCACCGCGGGCAAGCGGTGCGGCGTTCGCCGAACCGTGGTTCTCTCCATCGTGGGGGTGGATCGTGGACAGGACTACGACTGGTACGTCGCCACCTTGGCCCACGAACAGGCGACTCGTGAGCACGCACCGGGCCCCCGCGTGCTCCGCAGCACACAGTTCCACGAGTTCCCCGGCCAGGTACTGGAGAGAGCGCTGGCGGACAGCGAGCAGCCGGGCTGCGTGCAGATCATGGACGTGCCGATCCAGCCCGTGGAGTCCACCGAGGTGGCCCGCGCCCTGCTCGACCTGGCCACGGATCCCGATGCCGGCGATCGTCAACTGGCCGGCCCGCGTGTCGAACGGCTTGTCGACCTCGTGACCAACCTGGTCGCCCACGACGGGCTGGACCTTGAAGTCCTGCCCGGTCCGGCCCCGGTGAGCATGGCGAGTGGCTCGATGCTGCCCGACGCGGACGCGATCACGGCGGGGATCGACTGGCACACCTGGCTAGAGCGTCGTGGCCGGTCCCACTGAGCTGCGATGTCTGGTGGTCGTTTGAGGGGACGACCCCGATGCGGACTACACCAGACGGGCGTTCTGCATCCTCAGCACCCTTATCGCTGAGCAGAACTCCTAGCTGGACGCCATCCGACGCAGCCGTCTTCTTGACCTTCGCCGGGTTGTGGGCGACCTACGAACCGCGGATGAGGGACTCGACGAGGTCGACCGTGACGTCGTCGAGGTGCTCCAACACTGCCTCGGCAAGTGACAACGCGTCGGGAGCTGGCGGGAACGCTGGCCGCGGCAGCGCAATGACATACATGCCTGCGCCTGATGCCGAACGCAGGCCATTGCTCGAGTCCTCAAGGGCCACAACGGTTTCCGGCGCGACATCTAGCTGCCTGGCGACTGCAAGGTAAACCGCGGGCGATGGCTTGCCCTCCTCGACCTGCTCCGTTGACATGGTCACCCGAAAGCTGTCGGTGAGGTTCGCTGCCTCGAGAACGGCGTCAATGAGTCGGCGTGGCGAGGACGAGGCAAGGCCGAGCGGCCACCGCTGCGAGAGTCGGCGTACTGCGTCGACGGCGCCGGGTAGCAGGGGTAGGTGCTCGCGATAGCGGTCCGCCATCCGGCCGATGACGGTCTGTGCCACAACCGGTGCCGGACCCGGTATCCCGACGGTGTCGACGAGATAGGTCGACCACTCCTGGGTGCTCATGCCCAGCATCAGGTGGGTGGCATCATCGGGCCACGATCGGTGGTGCTCGGCGGCGAGTCCGCGGCGGATCTCGTCCCAGATGCCCTCGGAGTCGACCAGCACTCCGTCGAGGTCGAAGACAACCGCCTGCACACCGTCACTCATCGGTCTGCCATCCGGTCGATGTGCTCGGCCAGGGACACGATGATTCCCTCCGGGCCGCGAACGTATGCCATCCGCCACATGTCCTCGTAGGTGCCCACGCCGCCGATCAGTCCATAGCCATCTGCGGCGAGCCGGTCGACGACGGACGAAAGGTCGTCGACCTCGAAGGCCACGTTCCGCAAACCCAGCTCGTTGGCCATCGCGGTGGGCGACCCGGGCTGGTGGTGGGGCCGGACAAAGCTTGATAGCTCCAGCCGGGTGCTGCCATCCGGCGGCCGCAGCATGACGATCTCAGTCCGGGAGTCGGGGATGCCGATGACCGTATCCAGGAACTCACCCTCCACGAACATCCGCGTGCCCTCGACCTCGAGCCCCAGCCCGACGAAGAACGCCGTCACAGTGTCGAGGTCGGCGACGGTGATGCCGACATGGTCGAAACGTCGTATGGAGGCCATGGGTCGTGCTCAGGAGGCGGCGGAGGAGTCGCCGTCGATCGCGACCGTCTGGCCGGAGATCGACTTGGCCTGGTCCGATGCGAGGAACAGGGCGAGCGCGGCGATGTCGG
This sequence comes from Intrasporangium sp., assembly GCF_036566125.1. Classification (GTDB taxonomy): domain Bacteria; phylum Actinomycetota; class Actinomycetes; order Actinomycetales; family Dermatophilaceae; genus Intrasporangium. The sequence goes on along the minus strand of NZ_DATCWX010000023.1, from coordinate 2,112 downwards.
TTGGGTCGACGAACCGCTTGATCGCCTGCAGGCTCAGCGCGTCGGCGGTGACCTCGGCAAGGGACCGTCCGCTGCTGTCGGCCCGTCCTTGCAGGACGCGATGGATGCGCTCGCCCTCGACCGCGCCCGGAGCGATGGCGTTGACCCGGATGTTGTCGCCACCGAGCTCGATCGCGAGGGTCTCGGTCAAGGCGATCAGACCGCGCTTCGTCACGGCGTAGGGACTCCGGTTCTGGTACCCGAATCGGCCGCCCAGCGAGGACATCGTGAGAATGACGCCCGCGCCGGACTGCTTGAGGTACGGGATCGCGAGCCGGGTCACGTTGAAGGTGCCAGTGAGGTTGACCGCCAGCACCGCGCCCCACTGGTCCGGGTCCATCTCCTCGACGGTCGACGTCGGTCCGGCGATGCCCGCGTTGTTCACGAGGATGTCGATGCCGCCAAGGGCGTCGGCGGCGGCCTTGATGAACGCCTCCACCGATGAGAGGTCCGAGACGTCGCAGACCGTCGCTGTGATCGCCGCGTTCTTCGCGGTGATCTCCTTCAGTACCTGCTCGTTGATGTCGCAGATGTGCACCTTGTCACCGTTGGCGGTGAAGGCCTGCGCCATCGCGAGACCGATGCCGCCGGCACCGGCGGTGATGACGACTCGTCGACCCGTGTTCATGTCGGTCCTCTCTGCTGGGGTTGCGCTCACGCCGCATGCTCGTCAGGTGGGGTCCGCTCTATGCCACACCAGGACCGAGTTCACCGTCTTTCCGGATGACCGGATCGGCGCCGTCGTGCCCAACTGGAGAACGTTCCCCTCGAGTTTCACCCGGCGCGGCTGCGTCTGCCCAGTCCAGTTGGGGAAGAGGGAGATGAACATCGAGTGCGTCAGGGTCTGGCTCGCCTCGTCCACGTGGAACGGGCCGCAGTACGCGATGTAGGACGACGCCTCCTGCTGGTACTCCTCGGGCGTGCCGTCGAACCAGTCGCCCGAGGCGAAGCCGGGCCGATCCGGCTTGGACAGCTGCGCTGACATGTAGCCGTCCGGCGTGTACATGATGATGCCTTGCGGCTCGTGGCCCAAGGGCTCGAACGGGTCCGAGCCGTCTACCGGGATCTCTTGGTAGGAGACAAGTTTCCAGGCGCCGATCAAGCGGTCGCGCAAGTCCTCAGCCATGGGTACCTCCCGGTGAGCAGGACAGCACCGACGAGCCTAGCCCCGAATCCTCGGAGTCCGCGGGCCTGGCTATGCGCGGTTGTGGTCGTCAGGGCAACCACGACCGTGCACGACCCAAGGGTTCTCTATCTACAAAATTGGTCGTATGCCGCTGAGCTTGCTTCCAGCGCCACAAACTCACGCTTTCGCCACGTTGGCATCAAGGCGTCGCCCGCTGACCCGGCTCTGGGCGCGTCGAGCCCCTACCCCGTTCGAGTGAACACATTCTGGGCCCGAAAGTTGTTCACTCGATTGAGGGAACGCATGGGTCAGCTGAGTGGCTGGGATGGCACAACTGCGATAGTGGAGCATGGCCCAGTTCAAGGAGGAGCCCGCCTCGACCAGTGACCTGCGAGGGCTGCTGCTGGACTACCTGGACTTGTATCGGTCGGTAGTCGCGGCAAAGGCCTCCGGCGTGTCCCAGGAGTTCCTCACCACCTCGTTGGTGCCCTCGGGCTGGACTCCCGGCGGCCTCCTCAATCACCTCGCGCACATGGAGCGTCGTTGGCTCCATTGGGGATTCATGGCTGAACCGGTCGACGACCCCTGGGGAGACAGCGAGGGGGAGGGGTGGAAGACCCCGAGGCATGGAGCGAGCATGCTGATTCAGCAGCTGACCGATGTCGGTCGTCACACGCGAGAGATCGTCGAGAGCCATCAGCTCGACGACCGCGCTTCTCTCGGTGGCCGGTTCGCGACTGTTGCGGAGGCTCCCCAGCTGCACTGGATCCTGCTGCACGTGCTTCAGGAGTACGCCCGGCACGCAGGGCACCTGGACATCGTTCGCGAGCTGACGGACGGTTCGACGGGCGAGGAGGGCTGATCCCAGCGACGAAGTGGGCCGACAGTTCACGGCCGGCGACCGGCGCGACCGGCGCGTGCGTAGCGGCTGGCGAGCACCTGCAGCC
>NZ_DATCWX010000019.1:0-5306 GCF_036566125.1 Intrasporangium sp. | reverse complement strand
GCCACGGAGGACCTCGCCCGGCGCCGGCTCGCCCCGCTCGACGGGCTTCGCCCGGCGGTCCGCGCGCGGCTCGCCGAGACGCTGCTTTCCTGGCTGCGGCACCAGGGGCAGCGAGCGCCGATCGCGGCCGAGCTGTTCGTGCACCAACAGACGGTCGGCTACCGGGTCGGGCAGCTCAAGGAGCTCTTCGGTGAGTCGCTCGACGACCCCGAGGCCCGGTTCGAGCTCGAGCTGGTCCTCCGCGCCGGCCACCGCTGACACCATGCCGTATGCCGCTGAGCTCGCTTCCGCTGTCAGCCCTCTGGCCGCGCGGGGCGAGGCTTCTCAGGCGTGTTGGTCGTGGATCCAGCGGGCGATCTCACTCCGCCTGGTCAGGCCAAGCTTGGTGAGGGCGCTACGGACGTGCGACTCGACGGTGCGCACGGACAGGAAGAGCTGATCCGCGATCTGCTGGTTCGTCAGCAGGTCGCCGACGAGCCGAGCCACCTCCAGCTCGCGCTCTGTCAGGCCTCCCGTCTGCAGGGCCCGTCGACCGTCCAACCGGTCGCGCAGCCTGATGGCCTTGGCGAGCGGTCCAGGCATGTCGAGCACGTCGAACTCGTCTGCAGCCGCTTGCGCGAGCCCGAGCGCACGGCCGGGATCCCCGCCTTCGAGACATTCTGCGAGCGCCAGACGACCGAGGGCGGCATACGGTCTGGCCCCGATGCGGTCGTCAACGGCGACCCCGCGCGTCAGGTGCTCCGCCGCTAGCCCGAGCTCCCCGAAGGCCTGCGCCAGGAGGCCGAGCCGGTGCTCGTTCGAGCCGGCCGCGAAGGGAGACCCACCGCCGTCGCCGGCGCACCATCGTGCGCACGGCAGGAGAAGCCCATAACACTCTCGCGCCACCATCGGGTCGCCGACCAGGACGGCGCCGAAGCCGATCTGGCCGACCGTCCCGAACCAGCGAGGACCAAGAGGCATTCGAGCAGGCACGTCCCGCAGGGTCGCGAACTCCGACCGTGCCCGGCCGAGCTCGCCACGAGCGGCGAAGATCAGCACCGCAGTAGCACGCACCAACGGGACCGGTGCGGACTGGACCATCTCAAGGGCCCCGGGCAGGAAGTCTGCCGGGTCGCCGCGCACCAGGCCGAGCTGCACGTGGAAGGCATGGTGCATGCCGACCATGGACAAGTCCCCGATCCGGTCGGCGACCAGCCGAGTCTCTCGCGCCAACTCACGTCCTTCGTCGAAACGACCACCGAGGACTGCCAGTGCTGCTCGTAACCTCAGAACGTGCCAGCGCGCCACCGGCGAGGTCCGCCGGTTCGCGACGTGCTCGATGTGCGCGATCGCCTGTTGGACACCGCCGACGTCGCCCAGCTGGAAGGCCAGATCGGCCTGCCAGAGGTGGCCCCAGAGCTCTCCCATCGTCGTCGACGCCGATGCGCCGAGCTCCACGGCGCGGGCTGCGAGGACCGTCCGCTCGGCGATCGACTGGGGATAGCTGAGGACGAAATGGTGAGCTGCGATGGTCTCGAGCTCGGCGCGCCTGTCACCGGAGGCCGTGGCGACAGCCAGCGCCTCGGCAGACAGCGAGGCCGGCGCCCGCTCCGCCTGGCCACCGCCGTCCTCGCCTCGCAACGGGATTCCCGACTGTGCGGCCTCGGCGGCCGAAACCGCGGACAGGGCGAGGAGGCGCGCTCGCCGGGTGACCTCGGAGCCGGGCAGGGCGGCCAGCGCTCGACGGCACATCGCGCCGACGAGCTGGTTGACGTCGAAGGACCCGACACCCTGCGGGATGAGGGCGAAGTCGGCTGCGAGATCCGGGCGCCCCGCAGCCTCGGCGAGCTCCAGGCCGGACGTGCACGAGCGGAGTGCCTGGGGCAGCAGCCCGGCTGCCCACTCGAACCGCGCCACGACGAGCAGCCGCTCAGCCAGCTCCTCGTCGGGTGCGCCGAGGGCTTGGGCTGACTCGAGGGCAAGACGTGCCAGCTCGAGTGCACGATCCGGCGCGAGGGACTGGCTCTCGGCTGCCCGTTCGGCAAGATCCCGACATCTCGCGGCGGCTTCCGCGCCCTCGACCCGCGACCAGTGAATCGCCGCCCGCCCCGCCATGACCGGGTCGCCCGTCCTCTCCAGCGCCGCGGCGACCCCGGCATGGGCCTGTGCCCGCTCGGCCACCCCGAGGTCGGCGACGATCGCGTCGCGCACGAGGGAGTGGTTGAAGGCAAGCCCCGTGTCTCCGAAGTGAAGGATTCCCGCCGTCACCGCGAAGGCCAGGTCGTCGCTCACCTCCTGTACCGGCCGGTCGAGCGCCATCGCGAGCACGGTCGGGGAGAGCCGTTCACCCAGGACAGCGGCGGTGGCGACCGTGGTGCGAGCCGGCTCCGGCAGTCCCCGGTAGGGCGCCACGAGAACAGCGCGCCAGGTCGGGCGCTCGGCGAAGGAGGCCGTCAGGTCGTCTCCCGGCGACGCCACGAGCTCGGTGGTGAGGCTGCGGATGTAGAAGGGGTTGCCACCGGTCCTGCGGACGAGGTCGTCGGCGTGAGGGGCCCATCCTCTCGTGTCCGGATCGCCTTCCAGCCATGTTGTTACGGCTTGGACGGTGAGACCGGCCAACGGGATGTGCAGCGTGTTCGACCCGCGCAGCAGCTCTGGCAGCGCGCGACCGAGTGCGGACTCACCCAGACCGTCATGACGAGATGTCCCGACGAAGAGCACCCGAAGAGAGGTGATCTCATGAAGTAGCCCGCGCAGCAGGCTCAGGGACAGCGAATCCGCCCAGTGCAGGTCCTCGAGGATGACGACCAGGCCCACGTCGCCCGCAGCCGCCGCGAGGACTGAGGCCACCGCGTCGACAATCTGGAATCGCGCGGTGTCGTCCGAGTCGAGGTCCTTGGTCACGTCGAGGGCCCTACCGAGGTCGGGGAGATCGCGCGAGACCCGCCGCCACGGCCAGAGGATCGGCGCCCCCGGGTCGTCCATGCACCAGCCGCGCGCAACCGCCATCCCGAGGCTCTCTGCCTCCGCCGCGACGGCCTGCGCGAGCAGGCTCTTGCCGATGCCGGCCTCTCCGGTCAGCAGCACGAGGTGGCCGGCACCAGCCCGAGCAGCACGGCACGCCGACTCCAGTCGCGCCAGCTCGACCTGACGGCCGGGCACGAACCTCACGAGGTCAGTATGGGCGTCGCTGACAGGTTCAGTGCCGGAATCAGTAGCAGCACTGAGGCGGCGTGGGGACCCTGCCTCGCACTCTGTCGTCAGGCCCAGGACGGGCTGGCAAACCCGACAGAGGAGACCGCCATGCACATCCAGATCATTTCCTTCGACGGTCCGCGGAGCAGCGAGGTCGTCGAGGCCTCGTCCCGAGCGGGCCGCGACCGAATCGCTCCGCTCATCGAGGCCGACCCCGACCTGCGGGCCCAGCTGCTCGGCGGGTTCCGCGGGGTCGGCCCGGACGGCGCCGAGTGCGTCGTGATCCTGGCCCGCGACGCCGCAGCCCTCGACTCCCTCGAGCGCCTGGTCGTGACGTCCGAGCTGCTGCCCGGCGAGGACCCCACGCTCCTGCACCGGCCCAGCCGGGTGGACCGCTATGACACCTCGGAGTCCTTCGGCCACCTCGCCGAACTGCTGGCCGGGGTGCAGTCATGAACGCCCAGTCGAGCCCGCAGAGCGTGACCACCCAGCGACGGACTCCTCTCGCCGGCCGCTGGTCCGTCGTCGGCGAGCTGAGCGTGGGTCGCTTCCAGGTGCGCGACAAGCTCGTGGCCACGACCCGAGGGTCCATGCCGGTGGAGCGCGGCGCCGTGTCGGTCTCGACACAGGGAGAGCTCGGCGAGGCCTGGGTCGACCTGTCGGTGGCAGGGATCGCGACCGGGAACGAGCACCGCGACAGCCACTTGCGAGAACAGAGGTTCCTCGATGCGACGACCCACCCGACGGTGCGCGTGGCCGTGCGAGAGGCGACAGTGACCTCGGACGGATGGACCGCTGCTGCGGTCGTGCACGCACGGGGATCCGAGGCGCCCGTCGATCTGACGGCTGAGATCGTCGCCCTGTCGAGCGACGAGATCCGGCTGCGAGTGAGCGGACGTCTCGACCGGATGCCGCTGGGGATCAAGGCGCCCACCTTCATCGTCGGGCGGTTCCTCGACCTCGAGGCGGACCTCACCTTCCGGAGGGACCCGGCACCCACCGAGCCGTAAGCGGGGTCAACGGAGGACACTCCGGCAGGGCTGGGACGCGGGAGGGGCTGGGCCGCGGGAGGGGCTGGGAGCGAGCTCAGCGGCATACGGCCAAAGGCGTTGCGGAAACCAGGCACAGCGTGAGGCGCCGCTCCATCTGGAGCGGCGCCTCACAAGAAAGCGACCCCGACCGGGCTCGAACCGGCGACCTCCGCCGTGACAGGGCGGCGCGCTAACCAACTGCGCTACGGGGCCTTGCTATGAAATTGTCGTGCGTATCCCCAACGGGATTCGAACCCGTGCTGCCGCCGTGAAAGGGCGGAGTCCTAGGCCGCTAGACGATGGGGACGTATCCCGACCTGTTCCGTTTGGGACGTCGAAACTATATGGGAGTTTCCGCGCGCCACCAAATCGGCTCGCACCCTCCTCGACCCGGCCGGCTCAACCCTTCGCCCACGCCAACAGGTCCTCGACCGGCCACGTCGTGACGATGCGCTCGGCGGGGATCCGGAGCCGTTCGGCGCGCTCGCAACCGAGCAGCTTCATGTCGAGCTGACCAGGCGCGTGCGCGTCCGAGTCGATCGCGAAGAGGCAGCCGAGGTCGCGGGCCAGCTCGATCAGCTCGTCGGGCGGATCCTGCCGCTCGGGACGGGAGTTGATCTCGACGGCTACGTCGTTCTCGAGACACGCGCGGAAGACCTTCTCCGCGTCGAACTGCGACTCCGGACGCTTCCCGCGGCCGCCCGTCACGAGCCGCCCGGTGCAATGGCCGAGCACGTTGGTGCGCGGATTGCGCACGGCCGCCAGCATCCGAGGGGTCATCTCGTAGGCGGGCTGGCGCAGCTTCGAGTGGACGGAGGCCGTCACGACGTCGAGCTGCTCGAGCATGTCCGGGTCCTGGTCGAGGGTCCCGTCGAGGTTGATGTCGACCTCGATCCCCTTGAGCAGCTGGAACGTGCCACCGAGCGACGCGTTGATGGCATCGACCCGCTGGAGCTGCAACGCGAGGCGCTCGCGCGAGAGCCCGTTGGCGATCGTCAGGCGGGGGGAGTGGTCGGTGAGGGCCATCCAGTCCTGCCCGAGCTCGACTGCGGTGAGGACCATCTCCTCGATCGGGCTGCCCCCGTCACTCCAGTCGGAGTG
>NZ_DATCWX010000018.1:0-6289 GCF_036566125.1 Intrasporangium sp. | reverse complement strand
TGTCCGCTCCGTGGCCGGCTCGAGTGGTGGAGGAGGCAGCGTCGACCAGATCGCGTCGGCCAAGAAGCTGCTCGACGAGGGAGCGATCACCCAGACAGAGTTCGAGCAGCTGAAGGCACGAGCCCTCGGCACTACGAACGTGGGTGGTGCAGCAGGGGCTTGAACCCTGGACCGACGGATCGTGAGGACGTTTCCCGGTCGTTCGAGATAAAGTCCCCGGATCTGGTTGCCGCTCAGGCTGGTTGCTAACGGTCGGATCGGCCCCTGGTCGCCGTTTGTGTGACGCAATATGTCGCGTGACCTATCACGAGGTCGAGAAGGGTCCAAGAGCGAGGAAACCAGCAGCAGACGGCGCAGCTCGATCCGCGTTGATGTGATGGTCCAACCGCCGTTTTGGGTAGTGCGGCACCAACAACGGCCGGCCCGCGAGTACTCGAGGTACGCGCGGGCCAGCCAGGTTTGAGCCCTTCCTTCTGGACTCGTCTTCCTCAGTACCGGATGACAACCCGGCCGTCGATCTTGCCGTGCTTCATCTCATCGAAGACGGCGTTGATCTCGCCGAGCTCTCGAGTGCTCACCGTTGCCCGAATCAGGCCACGGGCATAGAAGTCCAGTGCCTCTGCCAGATCCTGGCGGGTCCCGACGATGGATCCGCGCACGGTCAGGCCTCTGAGGACGATGTCGAAGATGGAGGCAGGGAAGTCACCCGCCGGCAACCCGTTGAAGACGATCGTCCCCCCGCGCCGTGACATGTGCATGGCCTGACCGAACGCGGCGGGGTGGACGGCGGTCACGAGCACTCCGTGCGCGCCGCCGGTCTGTGCCTGGACGACCTCACTCGGGTCTTCGTGGAGCGCGTTGATCACGAGCTCTGCGCCGTGCTTCTTCGCCAGCGCCAGCTTGTCGTCCGCGATGTCGACCGCAGCCACGCGAAGCCCCATGGCCTTGGCGTACTGCACCGCGATGTGGCCGAGACCACCGATGCCGGAAATGACGACCCACTCACCGGGCTTGGTCTCGGTCATCTTCAGTCCCTTGTACACGGTCACGCCCGCGCAGAGGATCGGCGCGACCTCGACGGGGTCTGCGCCCTCTGGGATGACCGCAGCAAACTTCGCGTCGACCACCATGTACTCACCGAAGGAGCCGTCCACCGTGTAGCCGGCATTCTGCTGCTTCTCGCACAGGGTCTCCCAGCCGGTAATGCAGTACTGGCATTCACCGCACGCCGAGAAGAGCCAGGCGTTGCCGACGAGCTGACCGAGCCTGAGACCGGTGACGCCTTCGCCCAGGGCGACCACCGTACCGACACCTTCATGGCCCGGGATGAATGGTGGACTCGGCTTGATCGGCCAGTCGCCCTCGGCCGCGTGCAGATCCGTGTGGCACACGCCGCTCGTGACGAGCTTGACCAGGGCCTGCCCGGGTCCGGGTGCTGGCAGCGGAACATCGTCGATGCTGAGCTCGGTGCCGAAGGCGCGGACCACGGCTGCTTGCATTGTCTTCATGTCGTCTCCTTGACGTCGTTGTCGGAAGTGATTGTGGAACGCTGGGTCGGTCGACGCTGCAATGGCGTTGCACACGTCTCGCCGACGATGAGGGCCCTTGCCGCTGCGCGGAGTCCGCGGTGGCTCAGAAGAAGCCGAGCGCGTCGGGGGAATACGACACGAGCAGGTTCTTGGTCTGCTGGTAGTGGTCGAGCATCATCTTGTGGTTCTCACGGCCGATGCCCGAGCTCTTGTAGCCACCGAAGGCGGCGTGCGCCGGATACTGGTGGTAACAGTTCGTCCACACTCGTCCGGCCTTGATCCCGCGCCCCATGCGGTAGGCGCGTGCTCCGTCGCGCGTCCACACGCCAGCACCGAGGCCGTAGAGCGTGTCGTTGGCGATCTCGAGGGCCTGGCCCTCGTCGGCGAAGCTCGTCAACGAGACGACGGGCCCGAAGATCTCCTCCTGGAAGACCCTCATAGAGTTGTCGCCCTCGAGGATCGTCGGCGCGACGTAGTAGCCGTCCGCCAGGTCACCGTCGAGGACGGTGCGCTCACCGCCGGTAAGGACCTTCGCGCCCTCCTGACGACCGATGTCGAGGTAGGACAGGATCTTCTCGAGCTGTTCCCTGCTCGCCTGCGCGCCCATCGTCGTGTCCGTGTCGAGCGGGTTGCCCTGCACGATCTGCTCGACCCGTGCCGTCGCGTCGGAGACGAAGTCCGCGTAGATCGACGACTGCACCAGTGCTCGGGAGGGGCAGGTGCAGACCTCGCCCTGGTTGAGGGCGAACATTGTGAACCCCTCGAGAGCCTTGTCATAGAAGGCGTCCCGCTCTGCAACGACGTCGTCGAAGAAGACGTTGGGCGACTTGCCGCCGAGCTCCAGGGTGACCGGGATGATGTTCTGCGACGCGTACTGCATGATCAGGCGTCCGGTCGTCGTCTCGCCGGTGAACGCGATCTTGGCGATGCGCGGGCTGCTCGCGAGCGCCTTACCGGCCTCGGCACCGAAGCCGTTGACGACGTTGACCACGCCCGCGGGCAGCAGGTCCCCGATCAGCTCCATGACCTTGAGGATCGACCACGGCGTCTGTTCGGCGGGTTTGAGGACCACGGCGTTCCCGGCGGCCAGGGCAGGGGCGAGCTTCCATACCGCCATGAGGATCGGGAAGTTCCACGGGATGATCTGTCCGACGACGCCGAGCGGCTCGTGGAAGTGGTAGGCCACGGTGTTCTCGTCGATCTCCGAGCTGGTGCCCTCCTGACCGCGCAGGACGCCGGCGAAGTAGCGGAAGTGGTCGACGGCGAGCGGCAGGTCGGCGGCGAGCGTCTCCCGGACCGCCTTGCCGTTCTCCCAGCTCTCGGCGACGGCAAGCGCCTCGAGGTTCTCCTCCAGCCGGTCGGCGACCCGGCCCAGGATCAGGGAGCGCTCGGCGGCCGGCGTGCGTCCCCACGCGGGGGCGGCCGAGTGCGCGGCGTCGAGGGCCGCCTCGATGTCTTCCTCGGTGCCACGAGCGATCGCGGTGAAGGGCTTGCCGTTGACCGGCGACAGGTTCTCGAACCAGAGACCCTTCTTGGGGTCGACCCAGTTGCCGCCGATGAAGTGGCCGTACCGGTCCTCGACGGTGACGAGCGAACTCGCTGAGCCGGGGGGTGCGTAGATGGTCATGATGATCTCCCAACGTCCTTGGTGGTGCCCCGGCGGCCGGAATGCCGTGGGTTTCCTGGCCGGGGTCGAGACCGACGGTAGGCAGCGCCACGTTGCATGCACGTTGCATCGGACCGGCGATGGTTCGCTGACAGGGGGAAGCGGCGCGCTCGGGGGTGACAGCGCGCTACGCGCGACGATGCCGTATGCCGCTGAGCTGGCTCCCAGCCCCAGGCTGGCTCCCAGCTCGCGACTGGCTCCCATCCAGCCGGCTTCCGGCCCCGAGCTCGCGGTCCAGCCGACCGAGCTGTCCGATGACGAGGGACCGCAGCGGGGAACGAGGCGACAGCGCTTCCAGCTGTGCCCGCCACATGTCGTAGTCGTCAGCCCCCCAGCCCGATCGGGTCCACGTCGACATGAGGTCCGGTTCCCGACTGTCGAGGACGGCCTGGCGCAGCGAGGCTTCGATCCCGTCCCGCAGTCGCACGACACCGGGGGCGCGGGACAGTGGCAGCAGCGGGCCTCGGTACGCACGCATAGCGGCCGGCACGTCTCCGACCGCGAGCATTGCCTCGACGGCGAGCCAGTCGGCTCCGACATCGGCAATGAGGCGGTAGGGGCGCGACGCGAGAAGGTCGTAGCCGAGGATGGCACGTAGCCGCCCGAGCTCGACCCGGAGCGTCGAGGCGCTGCTGTCCTCCTCGTACAGCAGCACGGCGAGCTCGTCACCCGACAGCCCGCGCGGAGCCGAGGCCAGCAGGAGCAGAATCTCGCTGTGCCGGGGACTCAGCCGAATGGTGCGACGGTGGCCGCGCCCGTCGTCGACCGTGAGGAGTCCTGTCGATCGCCCGAGGGCCTCGAGCCGCACAGCGAGTCCGGCCGCCCGTCCCGCGTCGACCGCTCCGCCGGAGGCCGCATGGCGCGTGAGCAGCTCCCGGGCCAGCTCGGACTCAGCCATCCGAGCCGCGGCCCGGACCATGGCGGTCGTCTGCGGAATGACGACGTCGTCCGCCCCGGTGATGTCGAGGACGCCGAGCAGGCTCTGGTCGGTCGGGTCGTGGATCGGCGTGGCCGCACAGCTCCAGCGGTGCACGGAGCGACGGAAGTGCTCTGCTCCGATGACGTGCACGGATTGGTCGAGGCGCAGCGCCATGCCCGGAGCGTTGGTCCCGGCGAGACGTTCGTCCCAGTTGCTGCCCTCGACGAATCCGATGGCCTCGGCCCTGCGCAGGACCGCCGGCGTGCCGCACACCCACAGCAGCTGCCCGGACGCGTCCGACACCGCCATGATCGCGTCGCACTCCCGGGCCGCCCGACCGAGGACGTCATCGAGCAGGGGAAAGACACTCGCGAGCGGGTGGGCCGCGCGTTGGTCGCGTAGGGCGTCCTCGGGCAAGGTGATCGGTGCGTCGACCGCATCGGCCAGCACCCCGGCGGCCGCGGAGCGCAGCCAGGACTCTGCCACGTCCGCGCGGACACCGGCGACCTCGCGTGCGTCTCTCGCCTCCGACACCACCTGCTGATTGTGCGCCAGGGCCTCGATCCACGGAACCCTCCGCGGCCACACCTTCACCAGCCGCCGCCCCTGACAAAGCCCTGCACGCCCGGCAGTCCTCTCTTGTCGACGGTGCGAGTATCTCCATCTCGACGTGGGAGAGGACCTCCGTCAACTAGCGTTCTCGTGTGGCGGACGAGTCACCCATCGTGGTGGAACGGCGCAAGGAGCTGACCTACCTGCTGAGCCTGGCCGGCGAGCTCGAGCACGCCCTGATGTGCCAGTACCTCTATGCTGCGTTCAGTCTGAAGGGCAACAGCGGTCCGGGACTTCAGGCTGACCAGCTCGTCTCCGTGGAGCGGTGGCGCCGGGTGGTGTTGGATGTGGCGGCACAGGAGATGCTGCACTGGGCCGTGGTGCAGAACCTGCTCATCTCCGTCGGGTCCGCGCCGTATGTGAGCAGGCCACACTTCCCCCATCAGGCGAAGGGTTATCCAGCCGGCGTGCAGCTGCGCCTGCTCCCGTTCGGCGAGGCGGCGTTGCAGCACTTCGTCTTCCTGGAGCGCCCGGAGGGCGTGGAGCTGGCCGACGCCGACGGGTTCCAGCAAACGGGGCCGCGGCTGGCACCCATGCGCGCCGAGGAGATCGTGCCGCGCGGGCAGGACTTCTCCACGCAGGGTCACCTCTACCGTTCGGTGGAACGCGGTTTCGCACGACTGGCCGAAGTGCTGGGCGAGGACCGGCTGTTCATCGGGCCGGCGTTCCACCAGGCGGAGGAAACCACCTTCCGCTGGCCCGACCTCGGACCAATCACCGACCTGGCGGGTGCCAACCGGGCCATCGAGCGCATCGTCGAGCAGGGCGAGGGGGCGACTGGCGACTGGGAGACCGCCCACTACGGCCGCTTCCTCACGGTGCTCGAGGAGTACCGGGCGATCCGCGAGGTTGACCCCGCCTTCGAGCCGGCTCACCCCGTTGTGGCTGCCGGGATGAGACCGGTGGAGGGGATCGAACCGGACGTCTACATCACCGACGCCGCCACCGGAGGGTGCTCGGATCTGTTCAACTCCGTGTATGAGCTCCTCCTGCAGATGATCGCGCGATACTTCGCGTTCGGCCACGAGACACCCGAGCAGAGGCAGGTGCTCGCCTCGACGGCCGTCGACCTGATGTTCCAGGCCATCAAGCCGCTTGGCCTACTCCTCGCCCGCCTGCCCGTAGGACCCGAGCATCCGAGTGCCACGGCGGGGGCCAACTTCCAGCTCCCCTACCGAGCCAGCTTCCTGCTGCCGCACCGCCGCTCGGCCTGGCTCCGGTTCGCCGAGCGCCTCGACGAGCTCGCCCTCTTCGGCGAGAGCCTTGATCCGGCCGAGGGGGCAGACACCGTCAAGCAGGTGTCCGGAGCGCTGGCCCGCGCAGCCGCGCACCTGACGGCTCAAGTCGAGGCGGTCTGACGCCGTCACCCATCTCGAGCACCCAGCACGACCCCGGCACCAGATGGCCCGGCACGGCTGCCGTCCTGACTGCCCTCGTACGGCACCAGGACGACTCGGTACCCTGTCAGCCCTGCTCTGGCAGCAGGGCTGACCCATGGACCCGACGAAGACCGGTTGCTGGCCAGTGGTGGGGTCGTCAACCTTGCGATGGCCCGGCGACAAC
>NZ_DATCWX010000336.1:0-32431 GCF_036566125.1 Intrasporangium sp. | reverse complement strand
CTCCTCGCCGCCGGCCTCGGAGCCGGAGCGACCGGTCGCACGCTGGACCAGGCCCTCGGCCACGGCGTCGGCGACGACGCGGGTGAGCAGCGTGACGGAGCGGATCGCGTCGTCGTTGCCCGGGATCTTGTAGTCGACCTCGTCGGGGTCACAGTTGGTGTCGAGGATCGCGATGACCGGCAGACCGAGCTTGCGGGCCTCGTCGACAGCGAGGTGCTCCTTCTTCGTGTCGACGATCCACACGGCGGAGGGCACCTTGGTCATCGAGCGGATCCCCCCGAGGGTCTTCTCGAGCTTGTCCTTCTCGCGCTTGAGGATGAGCAGTTCCTTCTTCGTGTAGCTCGACCCGGCCACGTCGTCGAAGTTGATCTCCTCGAGCTCCTTGAGGCGCGTGAGCCGCTTGGAGATCGTCTGGAAGTTGGTGAGCATGCCACCGAGCCAGCGGTGGTTGACGTACGGCATGCCGACGCGGGTCGCCTGCTCGGCGACCGGCTCCTGGGCCTGCTTCTTCGTGCCGACGAAGAGGATCGTGCCGCCGTGGGCCACGGTCTCCTTGACGAAGTCGTACGCGTTGTTGATGTACGTCAGCGACTGCTGCAGGTCGATGATGTAGATGCCGTTGCGCTCCGTCATGATGAAGCGCTTCATCTTGGGGTTCCAGCGACGGGTCTGGTGCCCGAAGTGGACGCCGCTCTCCAGGAGCTGGCGCATGGTGACGACGGCCATGCCGTGTCCTCCTTGATTCGTGGTTGTCAGTTGGTCGTGAGGCCACCACCGCGGCACCCAGCCCGACGAGCGGTCCGAGCCCAGCGGCATACGCCTCACTCCTGGCGCCTGCGCGCACCCCACCCAGCGGCGCTCGTGGAACTGTGCTGGGACTGCTGTGGTGCGCCCCGGGACGAACCCGGCAGAAGACGCGCGAATTAGGTCGCGCGAGCCGGAGCACACGTGACCGTCGTCCATCGTAGGCCCTGACCCGGGGCGCGGCGAAATCGCGGTGACCGACAGAATGGCCGCCATGGTGACCGAGTTGGCGGGCTGGTCGAGCTGGTGGGAGACGCTCGCGGCATTCGCCGTCCTCCTCGTCGCGCTGTTCGCGCCGGGGTGGCTCGTCGTGCGCGCCCTCGGCGCTCGAGGACTCGAGGCCGTTGCCGTGTCCCCTGCCGTCTCGGTCGGCGTCATCGCAGCCTGGGCCACCATTGCCCAGCGCCTCGGCATCGGCTGGAACTGGCTCGTGCTCGCCGTCGTCACGGCGGTCACCGCCGGCCTCGGCTGGCTCGCAGTCCATGCCGTCGGCGGGCACGATCCCGTGCTGACGCCGCGACGCCGCCTCCTCGGCAGACCCGATCCCCATGTCGTCGTCGCGATCGGCCTCGGTGTCGTCATCGCCCTCGTCACGATCCTGCCCGCGATCGGGCGGCCGGACGAGCTGGTGGACAGCCCGGACGCCGTCTACCACCTGAACCGGATCCGTCTGTTCCTCGACACCGGCAACTTCTCCATCGTCCACCCGACCTTTTACCCCAACGGGTTCCACGCGTGGATCGCGACGGGGCTGCAGAGCGGGGCGGCGCCGGTCCTTCCCGGGACGAACGTCGCGACCGTGATCCTCGCTGCCGTCGTGTGGCCGGTCGGCGTCGTCACGCTGGTCCGCCACGCGCTCGGCACGTCCCGCATCATCACGTATGCCGCTGGGTTGGCTTCCGCGGCGTTCGTGTCCTTCCCGACGATCCTCCTCGGCTGGGGGGTCCTCTGGCCCAACCTCATGGGCACGGCCCTCACGCCGGGTGCCCTGGCGATCATGCTGCAGGCCGCGCGGAGCCCGAAGGGCCGGCTGCGACGGGGCCAGTGGCTCGGCTTCGCGGCCGCCGTACCCGGGCTGGCGCTGATCCAGCCCAACTCCCTCGTGGCGCTCGTGCTCTTCGCCCTCGTCTGGTTCGTCGCCGCGCGGGTGCGGGCCGGGGTCATCGGCCATGCCTCGTGGGCCTCCGTGGCGCGGGACCTCGGGGCCGTCGCGGTCGCCGGCATCATCGGCCTCGTGGTCGCTCCCCTCGTGTCCGAACGACTCGCGTCGACGCAGTCGTACGACTGGACGGGGCACATCTCGGTCTGGAGTGCCCTGGTCGAGGTGGTCGGCGGGCGGTTGCAGATCGGCGTCGTGCTCTGGGGGCTGCTCGGGCTGATCGCCCTCGGGACCGGCTGGATCCTGCTCCGGGCGCGGGCCGCGATCCCGGTGGTCGCCATGTGGGTTGCCTGCGTCGCCCTCTACGTCATGGCGGCCTCCTCCGCGGCGTCATGGACCGCGCTCATCACGGGCTACTGGTACAACGACAAGGTCCGGCTCGCCTCGCTCGCCGCGGTGCCGGGCGTGGTGCTGGTTGCGGCGGCCGCCCCCGCTGTCCGCGACCTGCTCCTCAAGGTGCCCGCCCTCCGCAGCCAGGTGCCGGCGGTCACCCTCGTGGCGCTGGCGGCCATCCCCCTCGCGACCGTGGTCTGGCAGGCGCCGACGCGCTCAGCCATGCTCGACGGGTTCTTCCGGCCCGCTGACCCCAACCGCGTGATCCTGTCCCGGCAGGCCCAGGCGGACCTCGCCGTCCTCGCGGAGGAGATCCCGGCCGGAGAAGGGCTCATCGGCCGACCGGAGAACGGCTCGCCCCTGATGAACGCGTTGTTCGGGACGAACACGTTCTACCGCTCCATCCCCATCCCTGACACGGGCGATGAGAACCTCCTCGGGACCGGCTTCGACGAAATGACTACGCGACCCGAGGTGTGCGAGGCGCTTGCCCGGCACGGCATCCGTTGGGCGATCGACTCGCCCCACGTGTACTGGCTCGACCGCCCGGAGCGGTCGTCCGGGCTCATCGACCTGGCCTCGGTCGACGGGCTCGAGAAGGTCCGCACCGTGGGCGACTACACCCTCTACCGAATCACGGCCTGCAACCTGCCCTGATCGAGTGAACAACTTCTGTGCCCCTCCCCTCCAATCGAGTGAACGACTTCTGTGCCCAGAAGTTGTTCACTCGATTGCGGGAGCAGGAGCCGCGGCACACTGCAGGTGCGTCGGTATGGTCGGCCCATGAGCTCGCCGCTGATCTCGCGCATGCAGCCGTTCGGGACGACGATCTTCGCAGAGATGTCCGCGCTCGCGACGCGGACAAGCGCGATCAACCTGGGTCAGGGGTTCCCCGACACGGACGGGCCACGGGAGATGCTGGAGGCCGCGAAGGCTGCGATCGACGGCGGGAGGAACCAGTACCCGCCCGGGCCCGGTGTGCCGGAGCTGCTCGAGGCGATTGCCGCGCACCAGGAGCGGTTCTACGGGTTGCGTGTCGACCCGGGCAGCGAGGTGCTCGTGACGGTCGGTGCCACGGAGGCGATCGCGGCGGTGGTGCTGGCGCTGTGCGAGCCGGGAGACGAGGTCGTGACGTTCGAGCCGTACTACGACAGCTACGCGGCGACCATCGCCCTGGCGGGTGCGACTCGGCGGACGTCGGTTCTTCGCTTCCCAGACTTCGCGGTCGACGAGGCCTCCCTCCGGAGCGCCTTCTCGAACCGCACCCGGCTCGTCCTGCTCAACACACCGCACAACCCCACGGGGAAGGTCTTCACCCGCGCCGAGCTGGAGCTGGTGGCGGCGCTGGCCCGCAAGCACGACGCCTGGGTGGTCACGGACGAGGTCTACGAGCACCTCGTCTTCGATGACGCCGAGCACATTCCGATGGCGACCCTGCCCGGGATGACGGAGCGGACCATCACGATCTCGTCGGCGGGCAAGACCTTTTCGGCGACCGGCTGGAAAGTCGGCTGGCTCACCGGGCCGGCCGAGGCCGTGGCCGCCGCTCGGACCGTGAAGCAGTTCCTCACCTATGTCGGGTCCGGGCCGTTTCAGCCGGCCGTCGCCGTTGCGCTCGGACTGGGTGACGAGGTGTACCGGGACCTCGCGAAGTCGTTGCAGGCAAAGCGCGACCTCCTGTGCGACGCGTTGCGAGCCTCTGGCTTGACCGTGTCGCAGCCCCGGGGCACGTACTTCGTGATCGCCGATGCGGCGCCACTCGGTGCGGTCGACGCACTCGAGTTCGCCCGTGGCCTACCAGAGCTGGCGGGCGTGGTCGGCGTGCCGGTGTCCGTGTTCCATGACGACCAGGAGGCTGCGCGGACCCTGATCCGGTTCGCGTTCTGCAAGCGGGACGAGGTGCTGACGGAGGCGAGCCGGCGACTCGCCGCAGCCGGGCGGGGCTGACTTGGGCTGACTGCCCGCTGTCCACATCCCTCGCGTGGATGGCCTCGTCGTCCCCAGTCGGCGCAGGTTGACCTGAGGCCCTGCACCCGTTGAGGGAGTCTCGGGTCATGGTGCCCAGCAGCCAGATCGTCGCTCTCCTCGCCGGTGTCGGCCTCGCTCTCGGCATGTCGGCCGCCCCGACGGCAGTGGGCACCGAGGAGCGGGCTGCTCCCTCCCCATCTGCAGGGTCAGCAGGGTCAGCAGGCGCTGGCTGGGTCTGGCCCCTGACGCCGACCCCCACCATCGTGCGAGCCTTCGACCCTCCCCTCCGTCGCTGGGAGCCGGGCCACCGGGGTGTGGACCTGCTCAGCCCGGTCGGCGGGCAGGTTCGGGCGCCCGCATCGGGTCAGGTGGTCTTTGCCTCGCAGCTGGCCGGCCGCGGGGTGGTCGTGGTGCGGCACGACGGTGGCCTGCGAAGCACCTTCGAGCCGATTGCAGCCAGCGTCGGGCTCGGGACGGCCGTCATCAAGGGACAGTCGATCGGGCACGTGGCAGACGGCCCGAGTCACTGCGCTCCGCAGACCTGTCTGCACTGGGGAGTGTTGCGTGGGCGCGAGTACCTCGATCCGCTGGCCTTCCTGAGCCGCGCGCCCACGGTCCTGCTGCCTCTCGGCTGAGTCACGCCCGGGGATGGGCCTGCTCGTAACTCGCGCGAAGGCGCTCCACCGAGACGTGGGTGTAGATCTGGGTCGTCGCCAGACTGGCGTGACCGAGGATCTCCTGGACCATCCGCAGGTCCGCTCCACCTTCGAGCAGATGGGTGGCGGCACTGTGCCTCAGGCCGTGGGGGCCGAGGTCTGGCGCATCGGGCAGGTGGCTCAGCACCTCGTGCACCAGTGAGCGCACTTGGCGGGGATCGATTCGCGCCCCTCTGCGACCAAGGAACAGCGCCGGGCCCGAGCGCGGACCGAGGATCTCTCGTCGCGCAACCAGCCACCCCGCGAGGGCTCGGGCAGCGGGGACGCCGAAGGGCACCATCCGTTCCTTCGCTCCCTTGCCCATCACCCGGGCCACTCGCTGGTCCAGGTCCACATCGTCGACGTCGAGGGCGACCAGCTCACCGACTCGGATTCCGCTCGCATAGAGCAGCTCGAGCATGGCCCGGTCCCTGACGTGGATCGGGTCCGAGTCGTCGGCGCGGATTGCCGCGACATCAAGCATGGCGCTCGCCTCGCGCTGCTTGAGGACTCCGGGCAGCGCCCGACCTCGCCGCGGCGCCACCAGCCGGAGCGACGGATCCGAGGCGATCCGCCCGGTGCGCGCCGCCCATCCGAGAAAGGTGCGGGCCGCGGCGGCGCGGCGAGCGATCGTCGAGCGCGCCGCGCCGCGGTCTGCCTGTTCGCCAAGCCAGGAGCGCAGGTCCGCCAGGCTGAGCTCGCTCAGGTCGCTGACGCCTTGGTCCAGGGCGAAGGAGAGCAGCTGGCGGACATCGGACACGTACGCCCGCGTGGTGTGGTCCGAGCGTCCGCGCTCCGAGCGCAGGTGTCTCTCGAAGTCGGCCAGCACGGCCGAGTCCGTGGCGTCAGGTCGAGCGGCCATGGACGCACCATCGCAAACCCGGCACGGCCGGGCAAGGATCGCGGCCGGGGCCGGTGCGACCTGACTCATCGACGCGGTGCTCGGGCCTTGCGCCAGGCGCCGTCGCGCCGCTCGGCCAGGCCGAGCTCGACGAGCCGGGCGAGCACCGCCATGGCCTGCATCGGGGCGAGCGCGGAGACCAGCGACACCTGGGCGAGGTCCACCCAGCCCCGGTGTGGCAGCCCCTCGTGGACCCTCGTCTCCTCCGGGTCCAGCACGTCGGTCGGGAGCGTCTCGCCACGCGGTTCGTCACAGGCGTCGACGCCGAGATCGCCAACGAGGTCGATGACGTCGGCCGTCCCGGTGACGAGGGTCGCCCTGCCGGCCCGGACCTGTTCGTGGCAGCCAGCCGACATCATCGACGTGACGGGGCCGGGGAAGACGCCCACCGGACGCCCGAGCTCCTGCGCAGTCCGCAGGGTGTTGAGTGATCCGGAGCGCAGATCCGCCTCGACGACGATGGTCCCCCTGGTCATCGCTGCGATGAGCCGGTTGCGCTGGAGGAACCGAGTGCGCATCGGCGCAGAGCCTGGGGCGACCTCGGAAAGAACGACGCCCGCTTCCGCGATCCGCTCGATGAGTCTCGCGTGCGCGGAGGGGTAGGCCCGATCCACGCCCCCGGCGAGCGCAGCCACGGTCATCCCCTCGACCGCGAGGGCGCCACGATGCGCGGCACCGTCAATGCCGAAGGCCGCCCCTGACACCACGGACCAACTCCGGTTGGCCACCCCTGCAGCCAGGTCGGTGGCGAGCTGCTCGCCGTAGGCGGTGCACAGCCGGGAACCCACGATGGCGACGGATCGGCGGGTCACCACGGCGAGGTCCGTTGGCCCGCGCAACCACAGGCACCACGGCGGCACGACCAGGTCGTCGAGCCGCTCGGGCCACTCGGCGTCCCCCGGGACGACGATCCTCGCACCGACCTTTGCGGCGGTCGCCACATCACGGTCCACGTCAAGGCGCTTGACGCGCTCGGCGAAGCGGGCGAGCCGGCCGTGCCCCGCCCGGATCCGCTCGAGCGTCTCAGTGGCACCATGCCGGTCCAGCAGCTCCTGGATGCTCTTTTCGCCCGGCTCGACCAGTCGGGACAGCGCGACTCGGGCCAACCGCTCCTGGTCCATGCGGGCGCTCATGGGGGCGCTCATGCCGCCACTCCTGCCTGCCGGCGGAGGGAGAGGGCCAGCTCGATCTGGTCCCGGCCCGGACGCTGCAGCCCCGAGAGGTCCGCCACGGTCCAGGCACACCTGAGGCTGCGGTCGTAGCCGCGCAGGCTGATGCTGCCTCGCTCCAGTCTGCGGTCGAGTGGAGCCGTGGCGCTGGCGGGCAGCCGCCAGGCCGAGGATCGGAGCAGGGACCCGGGCACGTGCGCGTTGAGCGCCCACCCGTCGACGAGCAGGCCGCGCCATCGCTCACGTTGCACCGCCCGGGCCGCGGCCACCCGCGCGGCGACCACGCGAGTGCTCTCCGCGGACGGCTGGGCTGCCATGGTCAGGCCTGGTGGCTGCACGTGCACCTGGAGGTCGACGCGATCGAGAAGCGGCCCCGAGAGCTTGCCGAAGTAGTTGCGGCGCATCGCCACGGAGCACGTGCAGTCGACTCCTTGGCCCCAGCCGTTGCCACACGGGCAGGGATTGGCTGCGAGGACGAGCTGGAACCGCGCCGGGAAGGTCACCGATTCAGCCGCCCGGGCGATGGTGACGGTGCCCCGCTCGAGCGGCGTTCGCAGGGCCTGGAGAACCGCCTTGTCAAACTCTGGCGTCTCGTCCAGGAAGAGCACGCCGCAGTTGGCCTGGGTGATGGCACCTGGACGGATGTGGCCGCTGCCGCCGCCGATGACCGCCGCCTGGGAGGCACCGTGGTGTGGCGCCACGAACGGCGGCCTGGTGATGAGCCGCACGTCATCGAGGAGCCCGAGCACGGAGTGGATGGCCGTGACCGACATTGCCTGCTCCTCGTTGAGCGGGGGAAGCACGCCCGGGAGCCGCTCGGCGAGCATCGTCTTGCCGGCTCCGGGTGGTCCGGCAAGGAGCAGGTGGTGTCCGCCGGCGGCGGCGATCTCGAGCGCGATCTTCGCCTCGGACTGCCCCAGCACGTCGGACAGGTCGGTCGTCCTCGTCGACGCCGGGGGCTCGGCCTGGGGCGGCTCCGGGACGGCGTCCACGGCCCGGCCCCGGGCCAGGTCACGGTAGCGCTGGACCAGCTCTCGCAGGTCCGCCACGGCGTGCACCTTGAGCCCACTGACCAGCCGGGCCTCGGCCGCATTGACGGCCGGGACGACGACGTGCCGCACCCCGGCGAGGGCAGCGGCATGGACCGATGGGAGGACGCCGGCGACCCCGCGAACGGAGCCGTCCAAGCCGATCTCGCCGATGTGTACGAGGTCCCTCACCACGGTCCGCGGAACGATCCCCATGGCCGCCGCGACCGCGACGAAGATGGCGAGATCGAAACCGGTGCCGACCTTGCGTCGGCCCGCCGGAGAGAGGTTCAGCGTCACGCGGCGCTGGTTGACGAGCATGCCATCGACCAGCGAGGACACGGCCTTCACCCGCTCTGGCGCCTGCTTGACGGCGGAGTCACCGAGGCCGCTGATGACGAAGCCCGGCAGTCCGCCGGCGACATGGGCCTCGACCTCGACGATGAAGCCGTTGACTCCGCTCAGCCCGACGCCCTTGGTCCTCCCGAGACTCACTGGACTCCCCTCAGGTGCGTGATGCGCGCGGTGTCGGTCCCCGGCTTGACGATCGACACGACATCGATCCGGATCGTGAGGATCGAGAGGCCGCTGCGCTCGACGGGTGGCAGCGCGTCGAGCCAGAGCATCGCCAGGCGGCGCAACCGTCGCAGCTTCTGGCGGGTCACCGCCTCGAATGGCGCCCCGAACTGAGCTCCTGATCGCGTCTTGACCTCACAGACGACGAGGTCGGCGGCGTCGCGGGCGACGATGTCGATCTCCCCGCGAGCACAGCGCCAGTTGCGATCCAGGATGCGGAAACCGGTGTCCGAGAGGTAGCGGCACGCGAGCTGCTCGCCGTACCTCCCGAGGGCTCGGGTCGCTGGGATGTCCATGCGACCACCCTTGCGGCGTGGGCCTTCCCGCGGCCTCGCCGGGAGATCAGTTGTGTACGACGCGGGGACAGCCGAGAGGATGTGGACATCCCGTGGCTGGGGACACACACGGGCCTGGACGCCCGGCCCGATCGCAGCAGATCAGGCCGTTACGCGAACTCTCCGGAGTCCGGCAGCTTGATGTCCGGCTTCGGCAGCTCCTCGATGTTGACGTCCTTGAACGTGACGACCCGCACGTTCTTGACGAACCGCGCCGGCCGATAGATGTCCCAGACCCAGGCATCGGCCATGGCCACGTCGAAGAAGACCTCTCCCCCATCGGTGCGCACCTTGAGGTCGACGGAGTTGGCCAGGTAGAAACGGCGCTCGGTCTCGACGACGTGACTGAACAGACCGACGACGTCGCGGTACTCCTTGTAGAGCTGGAGCTCCATCTCGGTCTCGTACTTCTCGAGGTCTTCCGAACTCACCTGACCGCCGTTTCTGTCTGGTCCGCCGTCACGTAGGACGTCACGAGGTCATCCGTCCCTTCATTCAACACCTCTTCGGGGATCAGGACCGTGCCCTCCTCGTAGACCCCGGGTAGCCGCCACGAGCGACGGTGGAGGTCACACGCCCCGTGCCGGGCAAGCGCATCCATGTGCTCGGGCGCCGCATAGCCCTTGTTCAGGCTCCAGCCGTACACCGGGTGTTCGGCTCCCAGCCGGATCATCAGCTCGTCTCGCTCCACCTTCGCGAGCACGCTCGCGGCGGCCACGGACGAGCACTTGAGGTCGGCCTTGATCATCGTCGTCACGGGTGGCGTGGCCGGCGTCGCCCCATCGGCGAAGGCGAGCAGCCCGACGTCGTAGGGAGCGGTCAGCCAGTCATGGTTGCCGTCGAGGATGACGAGGTCGGGGACGACATCGATGGCGGCCAGCGCCCGCAGGCCGGCCAGGCGAAGGGCGGCCATGATGCCGATCGAGTCGATCTCCTCGGGACCGGCGTGTCCCACTGCGTGGGTGATCGACCAGCGTTGGATGCGCGGCACGAGTCCCTTGCGGGCGCGCTCAGTGAGCAGCTTGGAGTCCTTGACCCCGGTCGGGGCGGATCGCACGGTCTCGTCGATGACGACGACGCCGACACTCACGGGCCCGGCGAGGGCGCCCCGGCCGACCTCGTCCATGCCGGCGAGGAGCCGGTGACCGGCACGCTGGAGCTGCCGTTCGACCCTGAGCGACGGCTTCTTGGACGGAGTGGGACCAGCCATGACCACCCTCAGGACGAGGCGGCCAGGCGCAGCGCGGCGGTGGTGGCGGCGGGCACGGGGGATCTGACCGAGCTGCGAGCCGGAGCCAGCGCCCCCTCGGTGGGCGTGGTCGCCCCGGGCACCGGAGTCTTGTGGGAAGGCGCCGGCACGTCCTGGAAGGTCCGCTCCGGCACGCCGAGCCACGTCACGTGGTCGATGGGCCAGATGATGAACAGCGCCCGCCCGACGATCTTGTCGATGGGCACGGAGCCGTCCGACCCGTTGTTGGCCGGCCCGTCGTGGTACCTCGAGTCGGACGAGTCGGAGCGGTGGTCACCCATGACCCATACGTGGTCCGGCGGAACGACGATGTCGAAGGGCTTGCCCTCGCTCGGCGCGTCCCCCGGCTTGAGGTAGGTCTCCTCGACCTGCTCGCCATTGATGGTGATGGGCCCGGTGCCGCCGTCGGAGACGATGTGGTCACCGGGGAGGCCGATGACGCGCTTGATGAGGTGGTTCTCGGCGTCCTCGGGAAGCAGCCCGACAAAGACGAGGAGGTCGTGCAGCGGACCGCCGACGTCGGACGTCCCGTTCGTGGTGGCTCCGCTCAGCCAGGGGACGGGATCCGCCGGGTCCTCGAACACGACGACGTCCCCACGACGCAGGTCGAAGGGGCCAGGAGTCAGTTTGCTGACGATGACGCGGTCGTCCTTGACGAGGGTGTCCTCCATCGACCCGGACGGGATGTAGAACGCCTGGAAGAGCCACGTCTTGACGACGAACGAGAGTGCCATCGCGAGCACGATGACGATGACCAGCTCCTTGACCGCGCTGACCAGACCGGCACCGAAGCCACGTCGCTCCTCGTCGTCATCCCCCATCTCGTCACCCAGGTCGCCGTCGAGCTCGTCCATTGGGAGTTCGCCAGGGTTACCGACGCGATCGGGGGTCGGGCCCGATGAGTCGGGACGGCCTGGGACCTGCGACATCACTCACCGTTCTTCTCGAGGGCGGACGGGATCGAGCCAAGCCGATCGAGCGGCCAGTATCGCACCCACACCTTTCCGATGATGTCGTCCCCCGGAACCATGCCGCCACCCGGCTCGCCGAGGTGCGCCCGCGAGTCCGAGGACCCGCCCCGGTTGTCACCCATGACCCAGAACCGGTGCGGCGGGACGAGCACGTCGAAGGTCATCGTGCTCGGCTTCTGTCCGGGCTTGAGGTACGGCTCGTTCACCGGCTCACCGTTGACCTCGATGCGCCCGTCGGGAGCACAGCAACGGACCCGGTCGCCGGGCAGGCCGATGACCCGCTTGACGTAGTCCGTCGGGGCTCCCTGGCCGACGAGTCCCTCGATGGCGTCGACCACGGACTGCAGCAGGCTGCGGTCGGGCACCCTGAGGTTGAAGGCCCGGGACGCGTCGAAGACGACGATATCGCCGCGCTTCAGCTCCTCGGGCTCGGTCGTGCGGGTCACGAGGAGCCGGTCGCCGACCTCAAGGGTGTCCTCCATGGACCCGCTCGGGATGCTGAACGGCGCGACGAAGAAGGCGCGGAGCACAAGCACGAGCAGGAGCGCCATGGCGGGTCCGATGAGCCACCGCAGTCCCCGGTCGGCGTGAGCGGGCGGCTCCGCCGTCTTCTGTTCGTCAGCTCCAGCGACATCCTCGGGGGACGACGAAGGCGCGGCGGAACCCGGTACCTGTGGCGTCTGCTCCGTCACGTGGAGCCGCTCGACTCGGGGACCACCGCGCCTCTGGCCGCCAATGGGCTGGAAATGAGGTCGAGCTCAGTTGGTCTTGGCCTCGGCCTTTGCCGGCACCGTGTCGCGCTTCTCGCGGATCTTGGCGGCCTTGCCGCGCAGCCCGCGCAGGTAGTACAGCTTGGCGCGGCGCACGTCACCGCGGGTGAGGACCTCGATCTTGTCGATGATCGGGGTGTGGAGCGGGAAGGTGCGCTCGACGCCGACGCCGAACGAGATCTTGCGGACCGTGAAGGTCTCGCCGATGCCACCACCGTGGCGGCGGATGACGACTCCCTGGAAGACCTGGACGCGGGAGCGGGTGCCCTCGATGACCTTCACGTGGACCTTGAGCGTGTCGCCGGCGCGGAACTCGGGAATGTCCGAGCGGAGCGAGGCGGCGTCGAGCGCGTCAAACGTGTGCATGATGCTTCGCTTTCCTGGGCGCCACAGGTCACCCGTGAGATGTCGAGGTGCAGTCCGTCAGGCCTCGTCTGCCAACCGGCCGAGCAACGCTCGGTCTCGCTGGCTCGACTCCCCCTGTGGCAGGGGCCATCGTCAGCCGGACGCAAGGACCAAGTTTGCCAGAGCAGGCCACATAGAAGAAATCGAGGCCGTATGCCGCTGGGCTTGGTCGCGGCCTCACGCTCCCACGAGCGGGGCCGGGTTGACCGCCCCCGGCGGTTTCAGGGGATAGCGTCGGGCCGTGACCGTCAACCCGGGATGGCCGGTGACCATCGCCCTGGTCGCCCTGTTGATCGTCACGGTGGTCGCGAACCAGGTCTTCCGGCACGGTCTCGGCCGTCAGGCGGTCGTGGCCGGCCTCAGGGCGGCGATCCAGCTGACGATCGCCGCGTCGATCATCACTGCTGTCATCGGCTCGCTGTGGCTCTCCGGCCTCGCGCTCCTCGGGATGTTCGTCATGGCGGTGGTGACCACGTGTCGACGGATCGAGAGCCCGCGCGCCCTGCACTGGGCGGCGGTGGCGATGGCGTGCGGCATCGTGCCCGTCGTTGCGATCCTCCTGCTCAGCCGAACCATTCCCTTCGAGGGCATCGCCCTCATCCCCGTCGTCGGGATCGTCCTCGGCAACACCATGACGGTGCACACGCTCGTCGGCCGACGGTCGTTCGCCGCCCTCCGCGAGGAGCACGGCCAGTACGAGGCCGCCCTGTCGCTGGGCCTGCTGCCGGCGCAGGCCATTGAGGAGATCATCGCCCGACGCGTGCCCGAGGGCATCATGCCGAGCCTCGACCAGGTGAAGACGTCCGGAGTCGTTACTCTGCCGGGCGCGTTCATCGGCGTGATGCTCGGCGGCGGCAGCGCCGTTCAGGCCGCAACGGCCCAGGTGCTCGTGCTCTTCTCGATCATGGCGACGCAAGCCATCACGGCCGGTGTGGAGGGCCGGCTGATCCGAGCGCGCCACATCCTGCCGGACGACCTGCGGGTCGCCCTCATCTCCTAGTCGGCCTGCCGACGCTTCACCAGACTGACCCGTCCCGGGAGCGCCGGCTCACCGCCCGCCCGCCGGTAGCCGGCCTTGCGGTACCTGCGGATGCGGTCCTCACTCCCGGCATGGGCCTCGAGTGAGAAGGTCCGTATGCCGCTGGGCGCGCTGCGCTCGGCAAGGCCGAGCAGGTGCGACTCAAGTCCACCGCCCCCCAGGTCGGGCGCGAGGAGCACCTGGGAGATGCGTAGGTCGTCGCCACACACCTCGGTGCGCACCGACCCGATGAGGCGGCCGGCCTTGCGCGCGACCCACGTTCGCGTCGTCTCCAGGCTGTCCCTGAAGTCGTCGACGGACTGCGTGAGCTCGGGCAGCTCGAGCGTGTCGGTGACCAGAGCGTCGTGGGCCGCGGACGCCAGCGCGAGGGTGAACAGCTCAGGGATGTCCGCGGGGACGAGGAGCGCGACGTCGACGTCGGGCTCTCCCGGCACGGCCACCTGGGAGGGATGGAGCAGGTCGGGACGCCGGGCGGCGGTCCGGGCGAGACGCTGGTCGTGCCGCCAGGCCGCGATGGCCGCATGGTTGCCGGAGAGGAGCACGTCAGGCACCGCGCGACCCTTCCAGACCCGCGGCTTGGTGTAGATCGGGTACTCGAGCAGCCCCTCCTCGTGCGACTCCTCGACCAGCGACTCGGCGTTGCCGATGACGCCGGGCAGGAGGCGGGCGATCGCCTCCACCATGGCGAGGACGGCGACCTCGCCGCCGTTGAGGACGTAGTCGCCCAGGCTGACGACGGAGACCTCGAGCCGGAGCTCCTCACTGGCGTAGTCGTAGACGCGCTCGTCGATGCCCTCGTAGCGGCCACACGCGAAGGCGAGCCACGGCTCGGACGCGAGCGAGCGGGCCAGGCCCTGCGTGAAGGGCGTGCCGCCCGGACCCGGCACGATGAGGTGCGGACGAGCGTCGGGTTCGGCCTGCGCGAGGACGTGGTCCAGGGCCTCGGCCCATGGTCCCGGCTTCATCACCATGCCCGCACCGCCCCCATAGGGCGTGTCGTCGACGGTGCGGTGCCGGTCGTGCGTGAAGTCGCGCAGGTCGTGAGTCGCCATGGTCAGCAGGCCGTCCTGCCTGGCCTTGCCGATGAGCGACAGGTCCAGGGGCTGGAGGTACTCCGGGAAGATGGTGATGACGTCGATCCGCATCGCGACGTCACTCTCCCGCTTCGCGGTACAGGTCGAAGAGGCCGGGCGGCGCATCGACGACGACGTGGTCCTCGGCGATGGTCGGCACGAGGGCCTCGACGAATGGGACGTAGGCCGTGACGCCATCCGTCAGCTCGATGACGAGCCGGTCCTGGGCAGGTCCGATCTCGAGCCCGGTCACCTCGCCCAACACCTCGCCTGCGGGGTCGCGGACCTGCAGGCCCAGCAGGTCGTCCTCGGACCAGGCCTCCTCGTCCGGGTCGGTTGCGGCAGCCGCCTCCTCGAGCACGAGGCGCGCGCCGCGGAGTCCCTCGGCACCGGTGCGGTCCGGGATCTCCTCGAAGGCGAGCAACCAGGTCCCGTTGTGGACGCGCGTCGATCGGATGGTGAGCTGCCGAGGCACGCCTGAACCCTGCGCCGCCTCGGTGTCGAGTACCTCTCCGAGGGCAAATCGCCGCTCCGGCTCGTCGGTGTGCAGTTGGACGGTGACCTCGCCACGCAGCCCGTGGGGTTTGCCGATCCGCGCCAGCACGATGCTCATTCCCGAATCCTGTCAGTACCGTTGCTGGATGAGCGAACCAGCGACCCATGACGCGGTCTTCATCGGTTGGGGGAAGGGCAACAAGACGTTGGCCGCCTTCCTCGCAGCTCGGGGCGAGAGCGTGCTCATGATCGAACAGTCCGACCTCATGTACGGGGGGACGTGCATCAACATCGGCTGCGTGCCCACCAAGGCGCTCGTCGAGTCGGCCAACCACCCGTCCACGGCGGGGAGCCCGTCGGTCCGCTACACCGACGCGATCGAGCGCAAGGACGCGTTGACCGCCCTGCTCCGCGGCAAGAACTACACCATGGTCGACTCGCACGACACGGCCACGGTGATCACGGGTCGTGCCCGTTTCGTGGGCAAGCGAGAACTCGAGGTCACTGCGGGCGGCGAGACGATCTCCGTGCGTGGCGACAAGGTCTTCATCGGCACCGGCTCCGTCCCCATGCTCCCCCCGATCCCCGGCCTCGACGGACCGCGGGTGGTCACCTCGACGGAGCTCATCGACCGGACCGAGCTGCCACCACGGCTCGTCGTCGTCGGCGCCGGCTCCATCGGGCTGGAGCTGGCCACCACCTACGCCAGCTTCGGGTCGACGGTCACCGTCGTCGACGCGGTGCCCGACCTGCTGCCGAGCATGGACCGGGACGTCGCCGACCTCGTCGCGTCGGTCCTCGCCGACTCGGGCATCGAGGTCATCCTCGGCGCCTCCGTCGACGAGATCTCGGACACCGGATCGGCGGCAGTCGTCCACCTGACGACCAGTGCCACCGCCGGATCGAAGACGCAGACGGTCGAGGCTGACCTCGTCCTCGCCGCCCTCGGGCGACGAGCCGCCACTGACGGCCTCGGCCTCGATGCAGCCGGTGTCGCGGTCACGGAGAAGGGGGCGATCGTCGTCGACGATCGCCTGAGGACCACGGCCGACGGCGTGTGGGCGATTGGCGACGTCAACGGAGGCCCCCAGTTCACCTATGTCTCGCTCGACGACTTCCGCATCGTGCGCGACCAGCTGGTCGCCGACGGGACGCGCACGACGAGGGACCGCCGTGCCGTCCCGACGACGACCTTCATCACGCCGCCGCTCGCCCACGTCGGGCTCACCGAGAAGGAGGCCCGCGGCGAGGGTTACGACATCAAGGTTGCCTCGAAGCGCGTCGACACGATCGCGGCGATGCCACGCGCCCGGATCGTCGGGGACACGCGGGGCATCATCAAGGTCATCGTCGACGCGGCGACAGACCTCGTCCTCGGCGCCACGGTCTTCTGTGTCGACAGCCAGGAGATCATCAACCTGGTCGCCTTGGCGATGCGCCACGACGTCACCGCGACCGAGCTGCGCGACACGATCTACACCCATCCGTCCTCGACCGAGGCGCTCAACGAGGTGCTGACGATCTGAGCCCCCGCGGAGCCGCGCGTGGCGCGCAAGCGAGCTCAGCGGCATACGGCTGAAGATGAAAGGGGCACCCCGGTTGACCCGGGGCGACCCACTCACGTGATGGTGACGCTCAGCGCACGCGGTCCGTGTCGACGATGTCGACGCGCACGTTGCCGTTGCCCGCGAGCGCGCTGACGACGGTGCGCAGGGCGCTGGCTGTCCGGCCGGACCTGCCGATGACCCGGCCGAGGTCGTCCGGGTGGACCCGCACCTCGAGCAGTTCGCCACGGCGCAGCTCCTTGCGACGCACGACGACATCCTCGTCGTGGTCGACGATGCCCTTGACGAGGTGCTCGAGCGCCTCCTCGAGCATGCTCAGGACTCGCTCTTCTCGGAGGTCTCAGAGGTCTCGGTGCGCTCGGCCTCGGCCTCGGCGGTCACCTTCGCCTCAGCGGCGTCCTCGGCGGCCGCGGCGTCCGCCTTCTTCGCGGCCTTCTTGCGTGGGGCCGGAGCGTCGTCGCTGCCCTTGCCTGCGGCGGCGAGGGCGGCCTCGTAGCGCTCCTTCTTCGACGGACCCTGCTCCTTGGTCTTGAGAGTGCCGTCGTTGATGACCTTGAGGAGAGCGGCGACGGCCTCGGTGGGCTGGGCGCCCTGGCCGATCCAGTAGTTCGCACGCTCCATGTCGATCTCGATGACCGAGGGCTCCTCGGTCGGGTGGTACTTGCCGATCTCCTCGATCGCACGACCATCGCGCTTGGTGCGCGAGTCCATGACGACGACGCGGTAGAACGGTGCACGGATCTTGCCCATGCGCTTCAGACGAATCTTGACTGCCACTGGTGTGGTGTCTCCTGTTTCTTGGTTGTGAGCGCGGCAAGACCGGGTGGGGAACACGCGGGGAGCCGACGCTCGGTGTAGGCGTCCAGGTCAGGCGAGAGGGTCCCGGCCCGACGGGTACAGCCGACCATTGTGCCAGACCCACCGGAGTGCCCCGCACGCTCGCCCGTGGCGGCTACTGGCTGATCCGTCGGTGGCGAAGCGCGGTTCAGTGTTCCTGCACGGCGAAGGCGGCCCGCACCTTGAGCGCCCTGTCGACGACGTCTCGCTTGCTCGCGTCCTCCATCGCCTCGAAGACGGGAGCCACGGCGGGATCGACTCCCGCACGTGCGAGCCCCATTCGCAGCTCGGGTCCGGCCAGCTTGCCCTCCACGACCCCACCGATGGATGAGTTGCGCAGCAGCTCGAAAAGCACCGCCGGCGTCCCCACCTTGGACGCGGAGTAGAGCGGGACGCCGAGCTCAACGGCCAGCTGGGGTGCGAGCCCGGTCGGCGCCATGGCCGGCGGCCCCATGACCACGGCCACGAGGCGCCGTGCGATCCGGTGGCGGTAGGGCACCGCGGGCCAGTCGCTCGACAGCATGGTGTAACGGTCGTGGTCACGCCAGGCGCGGCGGCCGTCGTGACCCGGGAGATGGAGGAAGTCCCTGGAGAACCCCTCGTGCACGAAGCCGAGGGAACGAACGAGGCCGGCGGATCGAACGTTGGCCGGCTGGATGTTGGCCTCGATCCGGTGCAACCCCATGCCTTGGGGTTCGTCGGCGAAGACGAGGTCGAGGATGAGCTGGAGCCCCTCCGCGAAGAGGCCCTTGCCGACGTAGGGGTCATAGGCGTCGTAACCAATGCTCGCGCTGTGGAACGCCCCCCGGACGACGTTGCCGACGTTGGCGCGGCCCACGAGGTCGTGGTCGCCCTCCGGCTCGAGGGCATGAACCATGAAGGTGCGATAGGTCGCGGACTGGTTGGCGATGACGGCCGGCAGGTTGTGCGGGTCGGGCACGGCGAACTCCGAAAGGCGATCCGCCGACCGCGTGACTGCCGCTGTATAGGCCGGCTGGTCCGCTGCGGAAGGCGGGCGGACTTCGACCTGGTCGCCGCGGACGGCGGCGGGGACGACTGACTCAGCGGACAACGCGGCCTCGCAGGACGATGCCCTTGGGCTCGGCGACCACCGTCACGTCCTCTCTTGGGTCCGCCCCGTAGACAACGAAGTCGGCGTCCTCCCCCTCCTCGATCCCGGGCCGTCCGAGCCAGGCCCGGGCCGCCCAGACCCCAGCGTCGAGTGCCTCGAGAGTCGAGAGCCCCGCCCTGGTCAGCTCGACCATCTCCTGGGCCACGAGACCATGGGGCAGGCTGCCGCCCGCGTCGGTACCGGTGAAGATCGCGATGCCGGCCTCGTGCGCCGCGCCGATGGTCGCGTGCCGGCGCGCATGGAGGTCGAGCATGTGCCGGTGGTAGGCGGGGAACTTCTCTGCCGCGGGTGCCGCCAGGCTGGGGAAGTTCGCGATGTTGACGAGGGTCGGGACGATGGCGATGCCCTGGCGCGCGAACTGGTCGATCGTGTCCTCCTGGAGCCCGGTCGCGTGCTCGATGCAGTCGATGCCGGCATCCGCGAGATCCCTGAGCGACTGCTCGCCGAAGCAGTGCGCGGTGACCCGGACGCCTTCCTCGTGAGCCGCGGCGACGGCGTCCGCAACGGCCTGGCGCGACCAGCTCGGGGACAGATCGCCGACCTCCCGGTCGATCCAGTCACCGACCAGCTTGACCCAGCCGTCACCCCGGTGCGCCTCGAGCCGCACGTGCTCGACGAGCTCGTCCTCCTCGACCTCGTGGGCGTAGTTGCGGATGTAGCGGCGGGTCCGGGCGATGTGGCGCCCGGCTCGGATGATCTTCGGCAGGTCCTCGCGCTCGTCCACCCACCGCGTGTCACCGGGCTGGCCCGCATCCCGGATGAGGAGGGTCCCTGCCTCGCGATCGGTCCGCGCCTGCTCCTCGGCAACCTCACGTGGTACGGCGCCGTGCGGGTCGAGGCCGACGTGACAGTGCGCATCGACGAGCCCGGGCAGCACCCAACCGTCGACCGTCTGGACCTCGGTGCCCGACTGGGGCGGCGTGAACGACACCTTGCCGTCGATGACCCAGACTTCGTCGCGGGTGGCGTCGGCGTCCCTCCCGATGAGGATCTGACCACGGACATGAAGCACCGGCGCACTCATGCCCAGACCCTACCCACGCCGCGAGAGTCATGATCGCGACCCCGTCATGTCGCCGACCGGTCACGTTGCACGTCATGTCGCAAACCGTGTCGCTCCTGGGCCAGGCGGCACGTGGCGGGTCACGTCGCCGGTCAGGTCGCCGGTCATGTCGCAAACACGCCTGGGGTCCGTGCTCAGGCTCAAACCGAGCCGCGACCTGACTCGCGACGTGACCTATGGGTCGATCGAGCGCTGGTCAGGATGCTCGCGCGAATGAGGTTCTTGGCGTGGCGGTGACGGCCGCACGGTACCCGCTCCGGGCAGCCTCCACATAGGCTCGCTCTACTCGCTGCAGCACCCCACCCGGGTCTCGGGCGATCGACGCGGGAGTCACCGGCACGACCACGACCCGAGCGGCCCCGAGGTCGGCGTCCACCTCAACCGTCTCCTCCCAGTCGAGCGCATCGGCGTGGTACTGGCGACTGTGCACCATCACCGCGAGGGCAACGTCATCGATCCAGACATCCGGAGTCGTCAGGCGCCGCCCTTGGTCGTCCTGCAGCTCCGGGTTGGCCATGGCCTTCGGCAGGACGCCCGACGACCCGAGAAGCCGCAGCAGATCTCCCTCCGGCACCGACCACACACCGGCCATGGCCTCGTCGAGCGCCGCCCGAAGCCGGAGCCGGCCGTTGGGACGGCGCACCTCGATCCAGTGGAGCACGTCATCGGCTCGGACCAACCGCTCCTGAACAGTAGCGATGATCATGGCGCGCACGTCCCGATCGGGCCCCGCCGCCGCCGCGGCATCGACGAGGGACCGGGCCCGACAGGAGATCCGGAGGGGACCGCGCTCCACGAGCCGCTCGTCCACGATGTGGGTTCGGCGGATCGACACCCATGACACCTCCCGTGGTCGGCGTGGAGCGGGAACGAGCAGCTCCACCCTCCGCAGCTCGTCGAGTGACGGCAGGTGGGGCAGCCCGTGGAACGCTGCAGCTGTCGTGCCCGCGAGCCACGCGCTGGGACCGGCGAAGAGCTGCGCGGCGATGAGTCGCTGGTCCAGGTTGGGCAGCCCGGGATCGAGCAGGACCACGCCGGGAAGGACCATCCGGAATCGCTGGCCCAGCGCTGACCTGAGCTCACGCAAGGGAACACCCGCGGCGAGAATCTGGCGCCGAGTGACGATGCCGGACTGCGCCTGGGCCGATTGGAGAAGTGCTGCCGGTAGGTCCACGTGTCCACGGTGACTCGCAAACCGCCACCGGTGCCATGCCACCGGTCGTGCTGTGGACGGGCGCACCGGCTCCGCAACAGATGTGGAAGGGACCGGTTGGGCTCACGTCGCAGGTCACGTCGCAGGTCACGTCGCGACAGCGCTCGGGGTCCGTGCTCAGGACCCGACAGGTCCGCGACCTGAGTCGCGACGTGACTTGTCAATAACCCGGCCACGCCGGAACTCTGCCGAGACGAGAGCCGACGTGCGGGTGGGACTCAGCTCAGCGGCATACGGCCCGATGGTCCGTATGCCGCTGATCCTCGGTCACGAGTAATGAATGATCAGCCGTGATCGAGCCCGGACAGTGCCGGTTCCGTCGACCTGCCCGGCCGGGCGTGGGCCGCCCGGTCGTCGAGGGAAGACCCGATCCCCCGCAGCCCGACGAACCCTGCGAGCAACAGGACGAAGGTCGGCACCCCGGAGACCTCCTCGGGCGCGACGAAGTCGCTGATCATGGCCAGCACGAGACTGGCGGCGGCCCAGATCGGGGCGTGACCGGCACGCCATAGTGCGATGCCGGTTCCGATCGTGCCGACCACGCTCAGTGCCAGCATCGGCAGGAGCAGGCCCAGGAAGACCGGCCCGGCAAAGATCTGCGTCTCGAGGTCGGTCGCGGCCGCGCGGTCGGGCAGCAGGGCCAGCTCGTACGACACCGCGTTGTGCGCGATCAGCGCCGTGTGGAGCAACCAGCCGACACCGGCGATCCGTGAGAAGGCGGCGGATGCCCGGTGGCCGTGACGAGCGCAGTAGTGCCCAATGACGAGCAGGCCGGCTCCGATCAGTGCCGTCCCCACGAAGGTGAGTGCGTTGCCGAGCAGGAAGCTGGTGGATGCCGCCGCGATCGCGGCGAGCGTGCCGTCGTCGGCGCTCGGCAGCGTCGTCAGGGTGAGGACTCCAGCGAGTCCGACGGCCGAGCCGATCGCGGCCCAGCGTGTCGAGAGGGTGTTCATGGTTCTCCTGAGTGAGGTCGTGCAGCCCGGCCCGATCGTCGGGGCCGGGCGCGAAGGACGTCTCGAAGGTAGGAGCGGATGCAGCACGTCGTCGTCGTCGCCGACGCTGAACCGTGTCCGACCTGCGATGTACGTCCAGTCAGCCGGGCCGCCGACGCCCACGACGGGTTGCGGCCCTACGGTTGGCGCGTGACCCGGTTCCGGCCTCCCCCGCTGCTCGATGCGGTGCTGGCCTGCGGGCTGGCCGTGCTCGGTGTCGCGCAGCTGCTGTACGAGGACGCGGGCCTGGTGTCCGTCGCGCTGATGATCGGCATCACGCTGCCGGTGGCGCTGCGACGCATCGCCCCGCTGGCCGCGGTGGTCGTGAGCTGGGCAATCATCTTCGTCGAGGGCGGGCTCGGCACCGACGTGACGAGCCAGGGACATGCGGCGATCCTCGCGCTCTGGATCACCGTGTACTCCGTCGCCCGGTACGGGCTCGGTGCGCACCCGCGGGCCGGGCTCATCTGGGCGATGGCCTGCGTGCTCGGCTCGGTGATCACGGCCACTGGCCTTGACGTGCCCAGCATGCTGCTGACCACGGTCATCACCGTCGGCCCATGGCTCGCGGGGTACGCCGTGCGCCGTTCGGAGTCGGGCCGGGCTCGGGCCGAGGACGACGCCGAGCAAGCGCGCGCCGAGAAGGAGCGCCATGCGACGGAGGCCGTCGACGACGAGCGGACCCGGATCGCCCGCGAGGTGCACGACGTGCTGGGGCACACGCTCGGGCTGATGGTGCTGCAGCTCGGCGCGGCCGACCAGAACCTGGATGCCGACCCGGTCAGCGCCCGCGAGGCAGTCCGGTCCGCGCGTCAGGCAGGCAAGTCCGCCCTGGCCGAGGTCCGCTACCTGATCGGTCTGAATGACGAAACAATCGCCGCCTCCGCACCGCCGACCAGCGGCCTGCTCGACATCCCCGACCTCGTCGAGCAGAACCGCAGGGCAGGCGTCGATGTGACGCTCGAGCTCGACCTGGGCGCGACGGCCGCAGGCGGGGAACCGCGGGACTCGACGCCCTCGGCGACCGACCTCGCCGCCTACCGCATCGTGCAGGAGTCGCTGACGAACGCGGTTCGGCACGGCTCCGGTCCGGTGCGGGTCGAACTGCGGCGCACCGCCACCGACGTCACCGTCACGGTGCACAGCGCGATGCGCGAGCCTGCCGGCGTCCGGCAACCCGCCGCAGCCGAGGTGAGCCCTGCCGGCCCGGATGACGGCACGCGCTCGGGGCGCGGGATCATCGGGATGACCGAGCGAGCGCGGTCGTGCGGCGGCACGCTGTCGGCCGGCCCGGTCCCCGCCGGTTTCCTCGTCGAGGCGCGGCTACCGACCTGGACCACGGATGAGAGATGACGAACGATCCACGATGACGACGAGCGGGACACGAGCATGACCAGCGTGGTGATCATCGACGACCAGTCCCTTGTTCGTGCCGGGCTGCGGATGATCCTCGACCAGGCACCGCAGGTCGAGGTCGTCGGCGAGGCTGCGGACGGCCGCCAGGCCTTGGACCTCGTGGCCCGGGCGCGGCCCGACGTCGCGCTGATGGACATCCGCATGCCGGTGATGGACGGGATCGAGGCCACCAGACGGATCGCCGGCACCGACGCCGGCACGCGGGTGCTCATGCTGACGACGTTCGGGGAGGACAGACAGGTGGTGGACGCGCTGCGGGCGGGTGCCTCCGGGTTCCTCCTCAAGGAGGTCGACCCGCCCGACCTGGTGCACGCCATCACCGGGGTCGCCCGCGGTGACGCGCTGCTCGCACCCACGATCGTGCGACGGCTGATCGAGAGGTTCACGGCCGCACCGACCCGCGATCCCGCGCTGCTGGCCCCGCTCACCGCTCGCGAGCGCGAGATCCTGATCCAGCTGACCCGGGGGCTGAGCAACGACGAGATCGCCGCGAAACTGTTCATCAGCCCGGCGACTGTCAAGACCCACGTCACGCGGATCCTCACGAAGCTCGGGCTGCGCGACCGCACTCAGGCGGTGGTCTTCGGCTACGAGACCGGGCTGGTGACGCCCGGCCACCCCGGATAGCGGTCGCTAGTTCTTGCCG
This sequence comes from Intrasporangium sp., assembly GCF_036566125.1. Lineage (GTDB taxonomy): Bacteria > Actinomycetota > Actinomycetes > Actinomycetales > Dermatophilaceae > Intrasporangium. Next base: position 8,597 of record NZ_DATCWX010000336.1, on the reverse strand, counting down.
AGGAACTTGTCGAAGCCCTTGGGCAGCTTCGAGAGGTCCAGGTCCGCCATGGGTTGGGCACCGTCCTGACCGGCGCCGGGCATGCCGAACGCGGACGCTGCGGCCTTGCTCCGACCCTCGGCGGCCCGCTGGGCGGCAGCCCGCTCCTCCGCCGCTCGTTTGGCCGGGTTGCCGCTCTTGCTCTTCTTGCGCTGCGGCTGCTGGCGACCCCGCTTGCCGGCACCGGGCACGCCCGGCATCCCCGGCAGGCCGCCACCGCCACCGCGCGCGAGCGACTTCATCATCTTCTGGGCGTCGCGGAACCGCTCGAGCAGCTGGTTGACATCGGTCACGGTGACCCCGGAACCCTTGGCGATGCGGGCCCGTCGCGAGCCGTTGATCTGCTTCGGATGGGTGCGCTCGAACGGCGTCATCGAGCGGACCATCGCCTCGACCCGGTCGAACTCGCGGTCGTCGAAGGAGTCGAGCTGGGCCCGCATCTGCTGCATGCCCGGCATCATCTTGAGCATCGACTTGAGCGAACCCATCTTCTTGATGGCGTTCATCTGCTGGAGGAAGTCCTCGAAGGTGAAGTCCTCCTCGGCGAGGAACTTGCGCGCCATCTCGTCGGCCTGGCGCTTGTCGAACGCCTTCTCGGCCTGCTCGATGAGCGTGAGCACGTCACCCATGTCGAGGATGCGCCCGGCCATGCGGTCCGGGTGGAATACCTCGATGTCCGTGACCTTCTCGCCGACCGACGCAAACATGATCGGCTCGCCGGTCACCTCGCGGATCGACAGTGCGGCACCACCTCGCGCGTCGCCATCGAGCTTGGACAGCACGACGCCGGTGAAGGCGACGCCCTCGTGGAATGCCTGAGCCGTCTCGACGGCGGCCTGTCCGATCATCGCGTCGATGACGAACAGGACCTCGTCCGGTTGGATCGCCTCCCGGATGTCGGCGGCCTGCTGCATGAGGTTCGCGTCGACCGCGAGGCGCCCCGCGGTGTCGACGATGACGACGTCGTGCTGCTGTGCCCGCGCGTGCTCGACACCGGCACGCGACACGGCGACGGGGTCGCCGAAGCTGCGCGTCCCCTCCCCCGACCCCGCCACCGCGTCGTGGCCGCCGATGTTGCCGCGCTCCGGCGCGAAGACCTTGAGACCCGCGCGGTCACCGACGACCTCGAGCTGCGTCACGGCATTCGGGCGCTGCAGGTCGGCCGCGACGAGCAGTGGCGTGTGGCCGCGATCCTTGAGCCAGCGGCCCAGCTTGCCGGCGAACGTCGTCTTGCCGGACCCCTGCAGGCCCGCGAGCATGATGACGGTCGGTGGGGTCTTGGCGAACCGGATCTGTCGCGTCTCGCCGCCGAGGATCGCGACGAGCTCCTCGTTGACGATCTTGACGACCTGCTGGGCCGGGTTGAGCGCCTGGTTGACCTCTTCACCGAGCGCGCGCTCGCGGACCGCATGGGTGAACCGCTTGACGACGGGCAGCGCCACGTCGGCGTCGAGGAGCGCCAGCCGGATGTCACGGATCGCCTTGTTGACGTCGGACTCCGAGAGGCGGCCCTTGCCGCGGAGGTTCTTGAAGGTGGCGGTCAGCCGGTCAGACAGGGTTGCGAACACCCGGCAACTTTAGCCGTTGGCGCGTGCACTTCCGATTCGGCTGGCTCGCATCCCCATTCCGTATGCCGCTGAGCTCGCTTCCCGACGCACGCGGGCTCCCGCTCCTCCCGTCCTTGGGTCACGGTCCGTCGCAGGTGTCGATGATCATGGCCACCGCCTGGGCCGCCCTGGCCGGGGCCAACCGACCGCCACCGAACTCGGTGACGTAGAACGTGTCGAGGGTCTGCCCGGCATAGGTCGCGATGTGTGCCGAGCGGACGACCAGTGAGGCCCGGGCCAGCGTGATGCCGATGTCCTGGAGCAGGCCCGGACGGTCGGTCGCGCGCACCTCGATGACGGTGGCCATGTCCGACGCGCCGCTGATCACCATGGCTCGCGTCGAGTCGGGGGCTCCGGACCCGGGACTTCGAACCGATCCGGTCCCGATCGGAGCGGTGGCCCTCCGCCGCTGGAGGCGACCGAGCGGCGCGCGGTCACCGGAGCCGATGCGGACCAGGTCGCGGGCGATGGTGTCGGGCAGGGGCTGTTCGCCGCCGGGCGAGTCGACCCACCACTCGTTGACGGCCAGGCCATCGAGGGTCCGGATGAGGGCGGAGCGCACGACGAAGCCGTGCGCGGCGAGCAGGCCGGCGGTATCGGCGAAGAGGCCGACCCGGTCCCGGTCGACGATGTCGACCCGGTGCGCGCCGCCCATCGAGGTGACGGTGACGTGAGGGTCTCCGACCGCGACCTTCTCGAGCGCGTCGGAACTGAGAGTCAGGCAGTCAAGGGACTCGATCGGCTCGATCGGCTGGGTCCCGGCGGCACCGTCAGCCCCGTTGGCAGAGACGAGAGCCGCACGGCACGCCGCGTAGAGCCGGGAGACGAGACCAGCGCGCCAGTCGGTCCAGGCCTTCGGGCCGGCGGCCGATGCGTCAGCCTCGGTCAGGGCGCGGAGCAGGTCGAGGGTCATGACCGACCCGCCGACGGCCTCCGAAAGGACCGCGATCGTCGCCGGGTCCTCCGGGTCGCGCCGCGTGGCGAGCTCGACCAGGGTGAGGTGCTCACGGACGAGTCGGACGACGACCTCGCGGTCCCGGTCGCTCGTTCCCATCCGGCGCAGGATGCGGTCGGCCAGACCGGCTCCAGTCCGGGAGTGGTCCATCGCGTTGGCCACCTTGCCGATGTCGTGGAGCAGGGCCGCAAGCATGAGGAGGTCGGGCCGGGCGACGTCCCGCACGAAGCCGCTCGCGGCCACGACCGTCTCGACGAGATGCCGGTCGACGGTATGCCGGTGTACGGCGTTGCGCTGGGGCCGGCTCCGCACCGCGGCCCATTCGGGGATCCACCGCACGACGATTCCGGCGAGGTCGAGCCCTTCCCACACCGTGACGAGACCGGGACCCGCCGCCAGGAGGTCGGCGAAGACACCACGGGCAGCCTCCGGCCAGGGCTCACCCGGGCTCGGCGAGTGGGCGGCGAGGTTGCGCAGCGTGGCCGGGGAGAGCGGGATGGCGTTACGGGCCGCGACGAGGGCGGCTCGATACGGGATGACCGGATCGGACGTGACGTCCGCCGATGGCCCGAGGACCGCCTCGCCGTCATGCCGATACAACCCGTACCCGAGGGGCACGAGCTGCGGTCGCCGCGGGCCCACCCGGAGGGTGCGGGCCCGCTGCGACTGGAGCGCCCGCCGCAGCGTCCCGTCCACCGCGTAGGCGATGATGCGTGCCGACCCGGACAGCTCGGTGAGCACGGAGTCCGCGTCCGCGTGACCCAGCAGCGCGGCGCAGGCGTCCTGGTCCTCGCGGGCGAGCCGGTCGCGGCCCCGGCCGGTGACGACGTGGATGGCATCGCGCACGTCGAGAATGCGCTCATACGCCTCGTCCACCTCACCATGTGGTCGATCCGTGAGCCACGCCTCCGTCAGGGCCCGGAGCACGGTCATGTCGCGGAGACCACCGTGGGCCTCCTTGAGGTCCGGCTCCACGAGGTGGGCAAGATCGCCCTGCCTCGCGTGCCTCGCCATGACCGAGTCCTGCAGTTCCGACAGTCGGGTCCGCGCGTTGGCCCGCCAGTCGTGCGCCACCGTGGACCGCGCGGCATTGACAACGTCCGCGTCACCGGCGACATGCGTGAGATCGAGCAGGCCCATGGCGGCGGAGAGGTCGTCCGACGCCACTGCCCTGCATTCCGCAACCGTGCGGACGCTGTGGTCGAGCCGCACCCCGGTGTCCCAGATCGGGTACCAGAGCCGATCGGCAAACGCAGCGACCTCCTTGCCCGACAGGCCCCGCGGGTGGTGAACCAGGACGAGGTCGTAGTCGCTCAACGGCCCACCGTCGCCCCGGGCCAGCGAGCCGACCGCTGCGAGGGCGACGCCCTCGTGACGCCGGCCGGCGCAGGCCTCGCGCCAGAGGTCCTGCAGCCAGCCGAAACCGAAGTCCGTGATCGCCCGTCGGCGGGTGCGGCCCGCCCCGGGCGTCGCGAACTCACGCGTCCCGGCGAGGTCCAGTCGTCGTGTCGTCACATCGCTCATGAGGACCTCGCCGGGCCTTTCTCTCGAAGGGTCGGGCCGCTCCGATGCGATCGGGAGCCCGCTGCCACGGTCGGATGGGTCAGAGTGCCGCCGGGCCCCGCTCGCCCGTGCGGACCCGGACCACCTCGTCGACGGGCACGGACCAGATCTTCCCGTCTCCGATGCGACCGGTCTGGGCGGACTTGAGGATCACCTCGATGACGTCGGAGGCGTCGATGTCGTCGACGAGCACCTCGAGCCGGACCTTCGGCACGAAGTCGACGGTGTACTCGGCGCCGCGGTAGACCTCGCTGTGGCCACGCTGGCGTCCGTAGCCGCTGGCCTCGCTGATGGTCATCCCGGTGACGCCGAAGGCCTCGAGGGCCTCCTTCACCTCGTCGAGCTGGTGCGGCCTGATGATGGCGGTGACAAGTTTCATGCGTTCGCTCCTTCGACTTTCTCGGCCATCTCGGTCTGAGCGGCCGGCTCAGCGGCGGCTGAGGGGACGGTGGACCGCGGTATGGCGAGCCCACGCCCTGCGCCGACAGCGAAGCCACCGAGGTCGTAGCCCGATTCGGCGTGCTCGGCCTGATCGATCCCGGCTGTCTCGTCGTCATCGGTGATCCGCCAGCCGAGAGTGTGCTTCAGGGCGAGGCCGATGACCGCCGTGAGGACGCCGGACACGACGAGCGATGCGAGGGCGATGATGACCTGCAGGGCGGTCTGCTGGAAGCCGCCGCCGTAGAAGAGGCCGGTGGACGTGGACAGGAGCCCGGCACCGATGGTGCCCCAGAGGCCGGCGACGAGGTGGACACCGACGACGTCGAGCGAGTCGTCATAGCCGAACCGGTACTTGAGGCCGACAGCGAGAGCGGCGAGGGCTCCGGCCACCACACCGAGCACCAGCGATCCCACCGGAGACAGGGCCCCGCACGCCGGAGTGATCGCGACGAGCCCCGCGACGACCCCGGAGGCGGCGCCGATCGACGTCGCGTGACCGTCACGGAGTTTCTCGACGAGGAGCCAGCCGATGATGGCAGCGGCCGTGGCGGCCGTCGTGTTGAGCCAGACGATGGAGGCGACGCCGTCGGCGGCCAGCTCCGACCCAGCGTTGAAGCCGAACCAGCCGAACCACAGCAGCCCGGCACCGATCATGACGAGCGGCACGTTGTGGGGCCGCATGACAGTCTTCCCGAAGCCAAGGCGCTTGCCCACGATGAGCGCCAAGACCAGCGCGGCGATGCCGGCGTTGATGTGCACGACCGTGCCGCCGGCGAAGTCGATCGGGACCACCGAGGCCGCGCCGTCGGTGACGCCGAAGATTTTGGCCGAGAGCCCGTTCTCGGCGCCGGAGAGCAGCCCGCCGCCCCAGACCATGTGCGCGATCGGGAAGTAGACGATCGTGGCCCAGATGCCGGCGAAGACGAGCCAGGTCGAGAACTTCACCCGGTCGGCGATCGCGCCGCTGATGAGGGCAACCGTGATGACGGCGAAGGTCAACTGGAATCCGGCGACGATCACCTCGGGGATGAACACCCCGGCGCCGAAGACGTCGACGAGCCGCGGGCCTCCTGTGCCATCGTCGAGGAGTTGGCCAAGGCCGAAGTAATCCAAGGGACTGGCGAAGATGCCGCCGACGTTGGTCGGGCCGAATGACATCGAATAGCCCCACAGGATGTAGATGACTCCGACGATCCCGAGGGCACCGAAGGACATCATCATCATGTTGAGGACGGACTTGGCTCGCGTCATCCCTCCATAGAAGAGTGCGAGGCCGGGGGTCATGAGGAGGACCATCGCTGAAGCGATCAGCATGAACGCCGTCGCAGCCTCGTTGATCTCCGGTGCTTCTGCCGCGAGGGGCACCAGTGCGGTTGTCATGCCGACGATCGTGGAGACGACCGGTTTCGGCCGCCCATCGCGCTTGTTACGTGCGTGTCAACAAGCAGCCGGCTCTGTTAGCAGTTGGTTTCCCAAGATGGGCCCGCCCACGATGTGGACGGGCCCGGCATGGTGGCAACCCCCTGGCTCACTCCACGATGGCGTCGACGAAGGCCTCCGGGTCGAAGGGTGCCAGGTCATCCGGCCCCTCACCGAGTCCGACGAGCTTGACCGGGACGCCGAGCTGGCGCTGGACGGCGACGACGATGCCGCCCTTGGCGGTGCCGTCGAGCTTGGTCAGCACGATGCCGGTGACGTCGACGGCCTCGGCGAAGACCTTCGCCTGCTGCAGCCCGTTCTGGCCTGTCGTGGCGTCGAGCACAAGGAGCACCTCGTCGATCTCGCTCTGCTTCTCGATGACCCGCTTGATCTTGCCCAGCTCGTTCATCAGGTCGGCCTTGTTGTGAAGGCGTCCCGCCGTGTCGATGATGACGACGTCGACCTCCTGCTCGATCCCCGCCCTGACGGCGTCGAACGCGACGGCAGCAGGGTCGGCGCCCTCCCTGTCGGACCGGACGGTGGGCACCCCGACGCGGGCGCCCCACGTGTCGAGCTGGTCGGCGGCGGCGGCGCGGAACGTGTCTGCGGCGCCGAGCAGCACGTCGCGGTCCTCGGCAACGAGGACGCGGGCGAGCTTGCCGACCGTCGTCGTCTTGCCGGTGCCGTTGACGCCGACGACGAGAATGACGGCTGGTCGCACGCCGACGCGCGACGACGCGATGCGACGGTCCATGTCGGGTTGGACGAGACGGAGCAGGTCCTCCTTGAGCCACTCGCGGGCGGTGGCCTCGTCGGTCGTCCCGTCGACCTTCACCTGGGTCCGCAGTGACGCGACGAGCTCCTCGGTCGCCTCGACCCCGAGGTCGGCGCCGATGAGCGTGTCCTCGACGTCCTCCCAGGCCTCCTCGTCGAGCCGACCGCGCGACAAGAGCGCCAGCAGCCCCTTGCCGAGAGCCGTGTTGGACCGGGCCAGCCGGGCACGGAGGCGCTGGAGGCGGCCGCGCGCGGACTCCGGGCGCTCGATGGTCGGCAGCGGCTCGGGGATGGGCGGGAGGGTCTCCTCCGGGACCTCGGTCGTGACGGTCCCAGCCGGTGGCGCCTCGGTCTCCGGCCGGCGCTCGAGCTCCTCTGTTGGCAGCCCCGGCGCCCCAGTGGAGGGAGGAGCCTCGACCTCCCGCTCGGGGCGGCCCCGCCCGCGCAGGAGACTGACGGCGACGCCGACCCCCAGAGCGATGATGACGACGCCGATGATCACGTAGAGCCAGAGGTTTTCCACGTCGTCCATCCAATCACGGGCGCCGACCGAGCCCTCCGGTGAAAGGGCACCCACCCAGCCCCTTCCGTCGGGGTGCAGTTGATACCGGCGCCTCAGGGACGACTGACGGGACCAGCCGTCGTGTCTGTGCGTGGACACCCGGCGTAGCAGGACTTTGGTCCCGTCATTGCTCCCACGCCGAGTGGCGCGAAGTGCACAGTCGAGGACGAGCGAGCACAGCTGGATCAGGCGGACTGCTGGGTGGCGACGTCCCGGAGGCGCTGCGAGACCACCGTCGTCACGCCGTCGCCGCGCATGCTCACGCCATAGAGGGCGTCGGCGATCTCCATCGTCTTCTTCTGGTGCGTGATGACGATGAGCTGGGAGCTGTCGCGCAGCTCCTCGAAGAGGGTGAGGAGGCGCCCGAGGTTGGCGTCATCGAGCGCAGCCTCGACCTCGTCCATGATGTAGAAGGGCGACGGCCGCGCCTTGAAGATCGCGACGAGCAGGGCCACCGCCACGAGGGAGCGCTCGCCACCGGAGAGCAGCGACAGTCGCTTGATCTTCTTGCCGGGCGGGCGGGCCTCGACCTCGAGCCCACTCGTCAGCAGGTTGGACGGGTCGGTGAGGACGAGCCGTCCCTCGCCCCCCGGGAAGAGCCGCTGGAAGACCCGCTCGAACTGGACGGCCGTGTCCGCGAACGCCTCGGCGAAGACCCGCTCGACGCGCTCGTCGACCTCCTTGACGATGTCGAGCAGGTCGCGTTTGGAGCTCTTCAGGTCCTCGAGCTGCTCGGTGAGGAACTTGTGCCGCTCCTCGAGGGCGGTGAACTCCTCCAAGGCCAGCGGGTTGATCCGCCCCAGGGCGTTCAGCTTGCGCTCGGCCTGCCGGAGCCGCTTCTCCTGGGCCTCACGGACGAACGGCCCCGGATCGGGCACCGGCGCCTCCGGGTCGGCGTCCGGGTCCGGCACGACGGGCACGAGCTGGTGTGGGCCGTACTCCTCGACGAGGGACTCGGGCGAGATGCCCAGCTCCTCGACAGCCTTCTGCTGGAGCTGCTCGATGCGCAGGCGCTGCTGGGCCCGGGCGACCTCGTCGCGGTGCACGCTGTCGGTGAGCTCGCGCAGCTCGTTCTGCAAGGTCGCGATGTCACGCCGCACGAGGGCCAGCTCGGCATCGCGCTCGTTGCGGGCCTCCTCGGCGGCACGACGGGCAGCGTCGGCCTCGTCGGCGGAGTCGACGAGCAGGCCGTGCGCCCAGTCGGCGGCCACGCGGACCGCCTCAGCCACCCGCGCCT
>NZ_DATCWX010000335.1:0-3656 GCF_036566125.1 Intrasporangium sp. | reverse complement strand
TTGAGGCTGCCGCCGATGCCGAGCTCGCTCGGGACCGAGCCCGGTGACGTCGGGCGGCGCGCGAAGCCGGCGTCGATGACACCGATGAAGGCGATGAACAGGCCGATGCCGACCGAGATCGCAACCTTGAGCGGCGCCGGGATCGCGTGGAAGACGGCCGTGCGGAAGCCGGTCAGCACGAGGACGAGGATGATGATGCCCTCGATGACGACCAGGCCCATGAGGTCGGCGAAGGTGATGCCTTCCGCCGCATGGGTGAAGACCATGCCCGCGATGAGGCCGTTGATCCCGAGACCGGCCGCGAGCGCGATCGGGAAGTTCGCGAAGAGCCCCATCAGGATCGACGTGATCCCGGCGATGACGGCCGTACCCACCGCGACGAGCAGCTTGCTCTGCTCGAGGTCGGAGACGCCGCCGATCAGGAGTCCGGAGCCGTCCGTCGCGCCGGACAGGATGATCGGGTTGAGGACCACGATGTAGACCATCGTGAAGAAGGTGACGAATCCGCCTCGGACTTCGCGGGCAACGGTCGACCCGCGCTCGGTGATCCTGAAGAAGCCGTCGAGTCGTCCGGTCACTGCCGGACGCTGGGTGGTTTCGGTCGACATGGCGGGCAGCCTAGTGGTGCGCCGGCCGTCCTGAGCCGTTGGTCCGAGGCGGACTGCGTCAGATCACCAAGCGGATCACCTAGGCTGGCCCACGTGACCGACCAGACCCCTCCCCGCAAGCCCGGGGAGCCCCTCGAGCCGGTCCACGTCCCCATGCTCAAGATCGTGGAGGCCGGAATCGTCGCGTGGGCGCTGGCGCTCGTCGTCACCCTCGTCGTGCCGGTCCTGCATGAGGGTGACCGCGACTGGTGGCCGTGGACGTGCGTCGCCGGCATGGGCCTGGGCGCCATTGGCTGGGTATACCTGCGTCGCGGCCGCGGCAACGCCCAGGACGCCGCCTGACGGCAGATCGGGCCGTATGCCGCTGAGCTCAGTCCCGCTCGCCGGTGTCCTCAGCGGTGCCCTCGGCAGTGTCCTCGGAAGTCTCCTCGCCGGTGCCCTCGACAGCCGTCGCCCCCTCGATCGAGTGGACAACTTCCGGGGCCGGCTCTCCCGCACCTTCCGGGGTCGGGTCAGCAGGAGGTTCCACATCGGGGTCGACCGGAAGGACCTGCTCCACGTCGACCGCGAGCTCGTCGACGATCGGCTCACCGATGGGCGTCGGCTCGGGCTGCTCGATGTCGGTCTCCGAGTGGGCACCGCATCCGTGGTCGAGCGAGACGACCCGTCCATCGGACGGGCTCCACTCGTTGGCGCAGACGCCGAAGACGGCCCGCAGCGCGCCGGCCATCGGCACGAAGTAGCCGCACGTCGAGCAGCGAGCGGTCGCCTTGAGGGCGATCTCCGCCTTCGGGCCACTCTCACCGTCGTACCACCGCTTGGCGGCGGCGTCCCGCCCTTCGGGGGACAAGACCCTGCGTCGGCCCAGGCCCAGCTCGAAGAAGGCCATCCGGTCGACGTCCTCGTCGCCCGTCGCCTCGAAGCCCGCCTCGAGATTGGGGTCATCCGGCCGTCGCGGCAGTACGTCCCCGGGACCCAGGTCGCCGGGCGCGAGCCGGTCGGCATAGGGTAGCCACTCAGGCGCGAGGACAGCATCAGGTCCTGGCAGCAGGTTCGTCTCGCAGACGGTGGCCGTCTTGGCCCGCGGGACGCGCGCCACGCTGACCCCCCACCGCCAGCCGTGGTATCCGGGCGAGAGGCACTGGAACCAGTGCATCGCGAGGCGCTCCCCGAGCATCTCCATCCCGGCGTGGGCACCGATGGTGCCCGGCTCGGCGACCTCCTCGAGGGCGGCCCGGGCGAGGTCGACGGCGGCGAGGAGCACCGCGTCCTGCTTGGCCGCGTCCCGTTTGGGCGTGAGTGTGGGAACCATGTCGTCAGCCCTCGAGCTGGTCGGCGACCTTGCGGAGGGCCTGGGCCACCTTGGAGCCGAAGTCCTTGTCGGGGTAGCGGCCCCTGCGCAGGCCGTTGCTCACCTCGTCGAGGACCTGCATGGCGTCCTCGACGATGACGACCATCTCGTCGGCCGGCTTGCGGTCGCGCTCGCGGCGCTTGCTGACCAGCGATGGGGCCGGGTCGAGGACGCGCACCTGCAGCGCCTGTGCTCCCTTGCGGCCCTGGACGACGCCGAACTCGACGCGCGTCCCCTTCTTCAGGGTCGTGACGCCCTCGGGCAGGGCGTTGGCGTGCAGGAACACGTCGGCGCCATCATCTTCCGCGATGAAGCCGAAGCCCTTGTCGGCGTCGAAAAACCTGACCTTGCCAGTCGGCACAGTCCACCTCGTTGCTCGTCTGATCGGCGCCCACCAGTGGCCGCGCCCGCCAAGCCTATCTGCTGGTCGCCCAACCCCGATCGTGCGTTCAGCCGGGTGAGATCCCCCACGTGCCGGTCCACTCGTCGCCCGGCGCGAGCGTGATGAGCGAGTCTCCGGAGTTGAAGGCATCAGCCGGGCACGTCATCGGCTCCACGGCGATCCCCGGCTCGCCGAGACCCTTCTCGACCGCACCGGTGAAAACCTGGACCCACGGGAACGCCGCGTCCGCCCACAGCACGATGCGGCCGGCGGACTCGGTCACGACCTCGCAACGCCACATCCCGTCGTCATCGCGAACGAGGTCGGTGAAGGCGGTGTCCAACCGGGTGTCGCCGAGCGGCCTGCGCGACCGGAGGTCCAGCCCGCTGCCCTCGACACCCACGCGCCGGGTCGGCACGAGGCGGTCATCGACCTCGAGCCACGTCGAGGCAGGCACCTGGACCTGGACCTCGGGCAGCGACGTGGACCCGGTCGCCAGGTAGGGATGGGCCCCGTAGCCGAACGGTGCCGCCGTCCGACCGACGTTGCGCGCAGCGGTCGTCACGACGAGGCCGCTGTCGTCCAGGACGTAGGTCGTCCGCAGGTCGAGGGGGTGCTCCCAGCCGGGCTGCGGGTAGAGCCGGTAGCCCACCGTGACCGACTCCGACTCGTGCTCGATCAGCTCCCAGACCGCCCAGCGGACCAGCCCGTGACTTGCGTGGCCGCGCGCGACCTCGGTGATGGGCAGCTGCAGCTCCGTGCCCTCCCAGGTGTACCTGCCGTCCCGGATGCGGTTCGGCCACGGCATCAGCTGCTGGCCGCGACCGCTCCGCGGGGACTCGTCGGCGCCGTAACCGGCGACGAGAGGCGACCCCTGCCGCGTCAGGCTACGCAGGCCTCCGCCCACCTCGACGACCGTCGCCTCGAAGGGGCCATGTCCGATCGTCCACTGCTGCCCGGTGGGTGCGGCCGACGCCGCCGCGAAAGACGGCCGGGCGGGCTCCGGGAAGAGAGCGCTCATGGCTCCACGCTAGTGGAGCCGCATAGGTTGGGTGGGTGCCCATCAACAGCCCAGAGGTCCGGGCGATCCGCAGCCTGGCCGACGACATCCGGGGGCGCGACGACCGGCAGCTCGTGGCGCTGGTCCTCGCACGCCCCGATCTCGCTCGTCCAGCGCCTGCGGACCTGACCAGCCTCGCCGCCCGCGCCTCGACGAGGGCCAGCGTGCAGCGGGCCGTCGACGCGCTCGACGCGGGCCGCCTGCAGGTCCTCGAGGCGCTCGTCGTGGCTGGCGACACGGGCGACTCGGCGGAGA
>NZ_DATCWX010000331.1:0-5912 GCF_036566125.1 Intrasporangium sp. | reverse complement strand
GCGCCCACTGCCGACCGCGGCTCCCGGTCGCCATCCACCACGCGACGCGTGGTACGCCGCACACTGGCCGTCACCGCGGCCGCGGCCTTGATTGGCGTCGGCTCGATCGCGCTCCCGAACTACTTCGGCAGCAGCCAGGCGCTCGCGTGGTCCGCGACCCCGCAGACGCTCACCGATGCACAGTCACGAGAGGCGCAGCAGGCGTGTGACGCCCATGTACGCGACTCCAAGGCGAACATGACCGGGACCGATCTGTCGGGCCTGCGCCCGGTGATCACGGAATTGCGCGGATCGCTGGTGCTCGTCTACGAGACGGACTCGAAGCCCGCGTCGAGCGACGTGACGTGCTATGTCCGAGATGGTCGCGTGGTTGCAGCCGGTGGCAGCGCGGCAACCACCCAGAGCGAGCCGCTGCCCCCGCTGGCGGCGAACTCAGTGCACGGCGACCTTGGCGCCGTCTACAGCACGCCGGCGGGGAGCATCCGCGGCGTCACAGGGAGTGTCGGTTCTGACGTCGTCGGGGTGGTCCTCGACACCGTGGCGAAGGGCCCAGTGACGGCGACGGTGCGGGAGGGCCACTTTGCCGCGTGGTGGCCTGACGCGCCGACGAACGAGGTCCAGGAGAAAGCGCTCACAGCCCCGGAGATCACCGGTGCGGTCGTGACGCTCCGGGACGGGACGTCGCGTCGAGTCACCGTCGAGGAGCTGAGCGACCGCACGACCGAGGAGCTCGCTCGGCAGGACACCGGCGGTTCGGCCGACGGCCGCTGAGCCGGTTGGCTGAACTGCGTGTGACCCAACCACTCGCAAAGCCTGTATGCCGCTGGGAGCCAGCCCAGCGGCATACGGCTGAGCGGTCGCCCCCTCGACGATCAAGTACGCCCGATCGAGGCGCGAACTTGAGCGCCAAGTCGGGGGACGCGCGTCATGCACGTCACCCGGCGGTCTGGCCAAGTGCGTCGACCGCGTCAGAACCGCACTGACTGAAGATGTTCACCTGCCGTCTTGTTCACCGAGGACGACACGCTGGCTGGGTTCCTGCGGGCCGGGCGCCGTGGCTGGCTGTTGAGACCGGGCCTCTCGGGACGGATCCAGCTGGGCCAACAGGGGTTGAAGAAGGTTGACGGGCAGGGGAATCAAGGTCGTTGAGGTGCTGGCGTTGCTGATCTCTATCAGGGTCTGCAGATACCGCAATTGAAGCGTTGCGGAATTGCGGCTCATCACATCGGCCGCGTCGGCGAGCCGCGTGGACGCCTGGAACTCGCCCTCAGCATTGATGACCTTTGCGCGACGCTCTCTTTCAGCCTCGGCCTGGCGGGCGATGGCTCGCTGCATGGAGTCGGGCACATCGACGTCCTTGATCTCAACGATCGACACCTTGACTCCCCAAGGCTCGGTCTGTTGGTCGATGACCTTCTGCAGGTCTTCGTTGAGCCGCTCACGCTCGGCCAACAGGGTGTCGAGCTCGGCCTTGCCAAGTACGGCACGCAGCGAGGTCTGCGCGATCTGGCTGGTGGCCGCAACGTAGTCCTCCACCTCCACGATCGCCCGGTTGGCATCGATGACCCTGAAGTACGCCACCGCCGTGACCCGCACTGGGACGTTGTCCCGGGTGATGACGTCCTGTGGAGGAACATTCATGGTGATCACGCGCAGGCTGACCCGCACCATCCGGTCCACGACCGGGATCAACAGGATCAGTCCAGGGTCCTTGAGCTCGATGAGTCGGCCGAGTCGGAAGACGACTCCACGCTCGTACTCGCGCAGCACGCGGACTGATGCACTCAGCGCCGCCAAGAAGATCAGCGCGATGATGATGATGACGATGACGGCGCTTTGCATGCCGGCGTCACTTCCCTTGGGTGTAGAGCGGGCGTACAGAAAGCGTCAACCCGTCGAGCGTCTCGACAGTGACTCTCTCCCCGGGAATTGGTCGTGAGTCCTGCCAGTCCCCGGAGAGGACGGCGCGCCAGAGGGTCCCGTCGGCCACGACCTGTCCCTCCTCGTGGTTCCAGGTGCGCACGGTGGCCACGGTTCCGATCAGCGCCGTGGGCCCGGTGCGGGGGGACTGATTGCCAGCCGCGACGACCTTGCGTGCCATCAGCATGATCCCGAGTACGCCAAGCACCGCCAGCACCACCGCGACCGGAATCGTGAGCACGAGGGGCGCGCCCGAACCCGCCATGATCAAGCCGACACCGGCAGCTACGGCCATCACACCCGCCACCGCAAGCACGCCTCCGGTCGAGGCGTGCGCCTCGATGACCACCACGGCGAGCCCCGCGAGGACAACGATCAAACCGAGGACGACCACGGCGAACACCTCTTCTGCCGGACGAGTCCTTCTTCACGGGCCCGGCTCCAACCGGCTCGAGCTGAAGTCCGGCTACAACCCGAGGGTACCTCTGGAGTCTGAGGGACGCCGCGCGCCCTGCGGGGTCGCATCACTCCGCCCAAGACACCGGAGGCGGCTGAGTCAAGCGCGCCGCACAACTGCGACGCACAGGGGAGCGGCCGACCAGATCCCAGCGGCATACGCTCCAGTGATGATCTCCCGTTGGAGGTCGCGGAGCTTCAGCCGCTTTCCGGCGCCGTGACCCTTCGGGACGTTGACGTAACGCTCGATGAACCGGATCCGGCGCTTGGCGCGGTCAGTCGGCCAGCCCTTGAGGTCGAGGGGTGGGACGGTGACGGCGGCCTTCGGGCCAGCCTTGAGAGCCTTCATGGCAGGGTCCTGACATGGCAACTCACAAGATTGCACTCCCGAACAACCAGATCATTGAGCTCAAGGGAATCGTTGAAATCCGCGAGCACGGCGTGCTTCACGTCAATCCTGACGACGCGCCGAGTTACTACCTGAGTCCCACAGGATGGTGGTCTTGGGAGCCCACCAAGGGGACCGCAGAGGACGAAGCGAAGGATTGGGCGAGGATCGCGACCCAATAGAGACGCGGACTCTGCCTTCCCCGGGGGTCCGGAAGGAGGGCGAGGCGGGTCGACCCGCCCAGGTCTCGCCGCTCCTCGTCTCGCGTTGCAGCTGCGGCAGACGACGTCGACGTCCTCGAGGCGGATCGGCAGTCCGGCTTCCTTGCGTCGCCATGCTTCGGGCGAGTGGTCGGTCGTCAGGTCCTCGGTCGTGCCGCAGTCGGTACAGAACGGCTGTAGGCGACGGGCTCGCCGGGACAGTGCGGCCCAGGCCGAGTCGTAGCCTCGGCTCGTCGCGCTCGGCTTGGTGTCGCGCGGTCGGCAGTCGGTGCATCGTGCGGCCTCGGTGGGCTCGCCACAGTCGGCACAGGCCTTGAGGAGCATCACCAGACGACTCCGGATCTCGGCGGCGAGGTGAGGACTCGCGGGTCGAGCAGGCCCTTCATCGCGGGGATGTGCGGGCAGTCGGGGAATGTCACCTCGTCGCACTCGCAGGACCAGCCTTCGCGCGGCTGCCAGCGGACTGCGAAGCCGTCGACGGTGGCGAGGACGACGGGGCTCTTGGAGCGGATGCCCAGGATTCGGAGGATCTTGATCGTCATGAGGCGTTGCTCCTTTGGAGTGGTTTGGTGCCAGGAGCAGACGTCCGCACGGTTGCGGCAGGGTCGGCCGCTGGCCGTGGGCTGTCCGCAGAGGGCCGGCTCGGCACGCGGCATGGGCATGGCCTTGGGCATCCGTCGAGCGCGGGCCTCGGGGTCGATGATGTAGATCGCGGTGAGGCCGTGCCGAAGCGTGCGGACCTCTGGTTCGCCGGGGATCCGCAGGGGGAGCAGGTCGTCGTTCACGAGGCGTCCTTCTGGGTCAGGGTGTTGACTTGGCCGCAGACCTTGCACGGTCGCTCGAGGGTGAGGTCTGCCAGCTTGACGATCTGGCCACATCCCGAGGCGCAGAGAAGCGGCTGCTTGTCCGACTGCGAGCAGTAGCTCGAGTGGTTCTCCATGGGCTGGAAGCACTCCCCGCAGAAGTGCCGGTCGCTTCGGGCGGTCATCCAGGCGTCAGGGTTCGGCGCGGGCCGTGCTGCATCGAGGAGGCCGAGGAGCGTCTCGTCTCGGGCCACTGTCGTGATCCATGCTCGTGGGCTCCGGACGTTGTTGTCCGTGAGCATCTTCTGGACGTTCTTCAATCGCTCGTCTCTCGGCTCCAGGCCGAGAAGGTCAGCGACAAGCTCTTGGTCACGCGAGAGAGAGATGGGATCAGGAATGGGATAAGAGATTTGATTGGATAAGCCTCACGTACTGCTGGTGTCGCGAGACGTACTGCTGGACTGGCTCAGGGGTCCGGGAGACGTACTGCTGGACTGCACTAGAGGTCCGTCTCCCGTACTGCTGAGATCGTCCGGAATTACAAGGGCGTAGACGGTGGCCCCGTGCTGCTTCGCCTTCTGGACGACGACGAGCAGGCCCTTGGCGACCAGGCCCTTGAGGGCTCGGTGGGCGGCGTCGCGTGACAGCTTGGAGCGCTCGCGGAGCCGGTCGAGGGTGACCCAAGCGGTCCGCCCGTCGCCCGCATGGTCGGCGTAAATGGTCGCGACGAGCACTTCCAGCGGCTTGACGTCGCTCACCTAGACGGCTTCCATCCAGCGATGCCGCCACCACAGGCCGGTCGTCGACTCGGTCGTCAACGGCGGCTCCCTTCTGGTCAGTGGCTGATCGGACGGGGACGTCAGGCGGTCGCGGCCTCGTGATTCTTCTGGGACTCCTCGAGGACAAGGGCGTAGTCGACGCCTATCCGCTCGCAGAGGTCGCGGAGGGAGTCGAGGAATGCTTGGTAGCTGAGGACCGCGGCGGTGTCGTCGCCGTGGAGCGTCTGGCGGCGCATCTGGCAGGCGAGGCGGTCGAGGTCGACGAGGGCTTCGGTTCGGCCGTCCATGTCAGGCACCGGCCTTCTCGTCGGCGGCGAACTGGGCGTCGATCCAGTCCTCCACTTCCTGCTCCCGATAGAAAATCCGGCCCGAAATTTTCGCGGACCGGGGACCTGTGCCGTTGTGCCGCATCCAGCGGAGCTGTGCGGGAGAGCGGCGGAGCCGCTCTGCGACCTCGTCGAGCGTGAGCAACTTCTTGGGCCATCGTTGACCTCCAACATCAAGAGCGGAGGTCTCACGTAGAGGCGTGGATCAAGTCCATGACTGTGGAGGGGCTCGCGGCGTCGACGATCAAGACCAGGTTCGTGATTGTTCGCTCGGTGTTCCGGGCGGCGGTCAAGGACAAGGTCATCTCGTCCGACCCGGCCGAGGGAGTGGTCCTGCCTCGTCGGCGGAAGGCCGAGGTGGCGATGCGGATCCCCACTGTCGACGAGGTCGGGCGGCTGGTCGCCTGCGCCGACAGCAAGCGGGTCTCGAGCCGCAAGGGATTTCGGGCCTACGTCGCACTGTGCGCGTTCGCGGGGTTGCGGCTCGGCGAGGCGTCAGGTGTCCAGGTAGGTGACATTGACTTCCTGCGGCGAGAGCTGAAGGTGTCGCGGCAGATCCAGCGCGACGGGTCGGGATACAAGATCGCTCCACCGAAGTACGGCTCGGAGCGGGTTGTCTCGCTGCCCGATGACCTACGCACGATGCTGGCGGAGCACATAGCGACGACCACACCCGAAGGCGAGCTGGATCGGTGGCTCTTCACGATTGACGGCCAGCCGATGCACGACAACGCGGTGACGTGGCGCTGGAGGGCGACCCGGAAGTCGGCCGGTCTCTCATGGGCTCGGCTTCACGACTTGAGGCACTTCTATGCCAGCGGGCTGATCGCAGATGCGTGCAGCGTCGTGACGGTGCAGCGGGCGCTCGGGCATTCGACGGCGACGACAAACCTGAACACCTACGCGCACCTATGGCCAACCGCCGAGGACCAGACCCGCAATGCGGCGGCCGGCCTCATGCGGGCCGCACTGACGATTCCTGCGGACTCCCTGCGGACTGCGGAGCCGTAAACCGTGGC
>NZ_DATCWX010000324.1:0-15724 GCF_036566125.1 Intrasporangium sp. | reverse complement strand
CGGGAGGCGCCCCGCACGGGCCGCCTGTGTAGAGGCAGTACTTGTTGATGTACTGGACGACTCCATCGGGGACGAGGTACCAGACGGGCTCACCGCCGGCCACCCGCGCCCGGCAGTCCGTCGAGCTGATGGACATCGCGGGCACCTCCTGGAGGGTGACCCGATCCTCTGGTAGTCCCTTGTCGGACAGGACGTGGCCCGGCCTCGTCACGCCGACGAAGTGGGCGAGCTCCCACAGGGCATCGGCGTCCTTCCACGACAGGATGTCGGCCAGGGCGTCGGCGCCGGTGATGAAGAACAGCTCGTCGTCCGGGCGCTCGGCGCGCAGGTCCCGGAGCGTGTCGATCGTGTACGTGGGCCCCGGTCGGTCGATGTCCACCCGGCTCACCGTGAAGCGAGGGTTGGAGGCGGTCGCAATGACCGTCATGAGGTACCGGTGCTCGGCCGGTGTGACCGCGGTCTGTGACTTCTGCCACGGCTGACCCGTCGGGACGAAGACGACCTGCTCGAGGCCGAAGCGTGCCTGGACCTCGCTGGCCGCCACAAGGTGGCCGTGATGGATGGGATCGAACGTCCCACCCATGACCCCGATGCGGCGGCGCCCGCTCAGTGCCTCGCCCCGTCCTCGTGGCTCGGGTGGCCCTCGATCTGGATCCGGCCGTGCTGGTCGACGTGAGTCGACGCCGGCACCTTGTGGGCGGTGTTGCGGAAGGACCAGGTGACGGCGAGCGCCACGAGGAACAAGGCGAAGGTGATGATGAAGTACATCACGAACGGCATGGGGAGCTCGCGCGTGGCTTCCTCGCCCTGCGCCGCCAGAGTCAGGACACGATCAGACATGCGGCCAGCCTAGCGCCCACCTGCTCACGACCGACCAACGACCGGGCAATCGCCACGAGAGTGGCGCGCCACAGCGGTCAGCACCACGGTGCGGCAGCGCCGTAGGCTGGAGCCCATGGTGCCCGAGCTGTCCGTCGTCATCCCCATGTACAACGAGGAG
Organism: Intrasporangium sp.; assembly: GCF_036566125.1. Classification (GTDB taxonomy): domain Bacteria; phylum Actinomycetota; class Actinomycetes; order Actinomycetales; family Dermatophilaceae; genus Intrasporangium. Next base: position 14,724 of record NZ_DATCWX010000324.1, on the reverse strand, counting down.
GACGTGCTGCCGTTGCTCGTCGAGCGGTTGCGGCCCCTTCTCGACGGCATGGGAGTGACCTACGAGGTGGTCGCGGTCGACGACGGCAGTCGGGACCTGACGCCGGCGCTGCTCCACCGCTACCACCGGGAGTGGCCCGCCCTGCGCGTGCTGCGCCTCCGGGCCAATGCCGGCCACCAGGCCGCCATCTCCGCCGGGCTCGCGAGCGCCCGCGGCGACTACGTCGTGACGCTCGACGCCGACCTCCAGGACCCGCCGGAGGTCATCGCGGAGATGCTCGAGGCAGCCAGGCGCGACAACGTCGACGTCGTCTACGGGGTGCGCAACGACCGGTCCACGGACTCGTGGTTCAAGCGCGTCTCCGCTCAGTCGTTCTACCGGTTCATCCGCCTCATGTCGGGCACGTCGGCGCACGCGGACGCAGGTGACTTCCGGCTCATGTCGCGCGCGACCGTCGACGCGGTCAACAACCTGCCGGAGCACAACCGGGTGCTGCGATTCGTCGTGCCGGCCCTCGGCTTCCCGTCCGACACCGTGCAGTACAAACGCGAGGAGCGGGCCGCCGGGTCGACGAAGTACCCGCTGCTCAAGATGCTCCGGCTGTCCGTCGACTCCCTCACCGGGATCTCGATCGCACCATTGCGCCTGGCCACGTTCGCGGGCTTCTTCGGTGCCCTTCTCGCCGTGCTCCTGATCGTCTACACGCTCGTCGCTCGGGCCCAGGGGCACACGGTCGCCGGCTGGACCTCCACCGTCGCGATCGTCGCCGGAGTCGGCGCCGTGCAGCTTGTCTGCGTCGGCATCCTCGGGGAGTACATCGGACGGATGTATGCCCAGCTGCAGGGCCGCCCCACCTACTTCATCGCCTACGACTCACTCACAGAGAGCTCGCCGAAGCACGGGCCCACCGACACTCCCCTGCCGGCGACGCCGCGCGAGGAGCACATCGAGACCCGCGGCGTGCCGGTTGCCACCGACGGCGCGCGGGTGGCGCAGCCGTCACTGCCAGAGCGCGCCGATCGGGCGACCTGAGATCACCCTCGCGGGCGCGCCCTGACGAGCAGGCTCACGCCGGGCAACCGGCGCAGCGGCAGGTACCGCTCGGCCACGATGATGCCTCGCAACGCGGCGTTGACAGCCGGATGCAGGTCGTCGAGGTCCGACCCGGTCGAGACACGGCGCCGCAGCGCGACGACGGGCCGCAGCAGGACGTTCCACGACCGGACGTCGTCCACCTCGAACCCGCCGCGGTCGAGCAGCCCGAGCAGCTCGGCTCGCGTGTACCGCCGCACGTGTTGGACCGCTTCGTCGTGCGCGGACCAGAGTCGGGGATCCGCGGGCACGGCGACGAGGTACGTGCCGGTCGGCCTCAGCACGCGCCGGACCTCCCGGACGGCCGCGTCGTCGTCCTCGAGGTGCTCGAGGATGTCGAAGGCGACCACGAGGTCCTGGGAGTCGTCCGCGAGCGGCAGGTTGGTCGCGTCGGACCGGAGCACAGGCAGTCCGCGCTCGTGAGCCACCTCGGCACCGTCGGCGCTGTACTCCAGGGCGGTGGCCCGCCAGCCGGCCTGGCGGAGCACCATCGTGTTGCCTCCGCCGGCGGCACCGATGTCGATGGCCAGGCCCGGCTCGAGCCCACGGATCGCATCGGCAAGCAGGTGCCGGCGCTCCTGGTACCACCAGTGGCGCGCCTCGAGCGCAGCGAGCTTGCGGACTTCAGTGCCCTCCATGGCGCGCCATCATGCCAGTGGACGACGGGCGGGCCGCGTGCGGTCCAAACGAATCGCCCGCGCCGACTCCCCAGGCATCACCGGATCTGGCCGTCCCCCTCGACGATCCACTTGGTCGTCGTCAGCTCGGGCAGCGCCATCGGGCCTCGAGCATGCAGCTTCTGCGTCGAGATGCCGATCTCTGCCCCGAAACCGAACTCCCCACCGTCCGTGAAGCGAGTGCTCGCGTTGACCATGACGGCCGCTGCGTCGACCTCCTGCGTGAAGCGGCGGGCCGCCGCGCGGTCCTCCGTGACGATCGCCTCGGTGTGCCCGGACCCGTGCCGGCGGATGTGGTCCATTGCCGCGTCGAGGTCGTCGACGACGGCGACGTTGAGCTCGAGCGCGAGCCACTCCGTGTCAAAGTCCTTGTCGGACACGATGTCGTATGCCGCTGAGCTCGCATCCGCGTACGGCGTCACGTCGGGCGTGACGTGGAGTCTCACCCCCGCGTTGGCCAGCTCCGTGAGCGCCTTCGGGAGGAAGTCGGCGGCGACGGCGCGGTGGACGAGCAGGGACTCCGCCGCGTTGCACACGCTCGGGCGGTGGGTCTTGGCGTTGACAGCGATCGCCACGGCCTTGTCGAGGTCGGCGGACCTGTCGACGTAGACGTGGCAGACCCCGACGCCGGTCTCGATGACGGGGACGGTCGACTCGCGCACGACGGTCTGGATGAGGTCGGCACCGCCGCGCGGGATGACGAGGTCGACGCGGCCGCGCGCCGTCATCAGGGCTCGCGCGGCATCGTGCCCGCCCTCGACGAGATTGGTCACCGCATCGGCCGGCAGTCCTTGCGCCGCAAGGGAGTCGCGCAAGGTCTCGACGATCGCCTGGTTGGTCTCGCCCGCCGCGGACCCCCCTCGGAGAATGACGGCGTTGCCCGACTTCAGGCCGAGGCCCGCGGCGTCGACCGTGACGTTGGGGCGCGCCTCGTAGATCATGCCGACGACCCCCATGGGGACGCGGACCTGGCGGATCTGCAGCCCGTTGGCCAGCGTGGACCCCCGGACGATCTCACCGACCGGGTCGGGGAGCGCGGCGACGTCGCGCAACGCTTGGGCCACGCCCGCGACGCGGTCGGCGTCGAGGCGAAGCCGGTCCTGAAGGCCCTCCGGCATGCCCTTCGCCCGGCCGCGCTCGAGGTCGGTCGCATTGGCCTCGAGGATCCGCGGTGTCGCGGTGACGAGTGCGTCGGCGAGCTGGTGCAGCGCGGCGTCCTTCTCGGCCCGGGACAGCAGGGCCAGTCGGCGGGAGGCCACGCGAGCGCGGTCGGCGAGCTCGTTGACGTGCTCGACGACGGTGGAGTCGATCGTCTGGGACATGCTCCAAGGGTAGGTCGTGCGCCCAAGCCGGCCTCAAACGGGACCCTCCCACGATCGAGTGAACAGCTTCTGGCACAGATGTTGTTCACTCGATCGGATGATGAGCGGCGCCGCGCGGCCCAGGGCACGCTCACTAGGCTGACGTCGTGTCGCCCCGGTCCGTCATCAGCAGCGCTCGCCGCCTCGTCGTCAAGGTCGGATCGAGCTCGCTGACCGGCACGGACGCCGGGATCGACCACGCGCGCCTCGTCGCCCTCGTCAACGCGCTGTCCCACCAGCATGAGCGCGGCACCCAGATCGTCCTCGTCAGTTCCGGCGCCATCGCTGCCGGGATCCATCCGCTCGGTCTCGCATCGCGTCCCCGGGACCTCGCGACGCAGCAGGCCGCCGCCAGCGTTGGCCAGGGCGCGCTGCTCGCCGCGTACACGCAGTCGTTCGCGGTCCACGACATCACCGTCGGGCAGGTGCTCCTCACCGCCGACGACGTCACTCGGCGCACCCACTACGCCAACGCCCGCCGCACCCTCGAGCGCCTGCTCGACCTGCGGGTCCTGCCGATCGTCAACGAGAACGACACCGTCGCGACGTCGGAGATCCGCTTCGGTGACAACGACCGGCTCGCGGCCCTCGTCGCCCACCTCATCGATGCGGACGCACTCATCCTGCTGTCCGATGTCGACGCGCTGTACGACGCCCCACCGCATCATGCTGGCGCTCGGCGAATTCCCCTCGTCACGGGCCCCGAGGACCTCGCCGCTGTGGAGATCGGGCGGACCGGCTCCAAGGTCGGCACCGGCGGCATGGTGACGAAGATCGAGGCTGCCCGGATCGCCACGGCGGCCGGGGTGACGACGTCGATCACCGCGGCGGACCGCGTCGTCGAACTGCTGAGGGGCGAGGACGTCGGTACCGTCTTCCTGCCCATCGGCCGCCGGGGCCGCAGGCGTCGGCTCTGGCTCGAGCACGCCACCTCGGCCCGCGGGCGGCTCCTCGTGGACGACGGAGCCGTCCACGCCCTCGTGCACCGCAAGACGTCGCTCCTACCGGCGGGCATCACGGCCGTCGAGGGCCTGTTCCACGACGGAGACCCGGTCGACGTCTGCGCCCCCGACGGCGCGGTGATCGCTCGGGGCCTCGTCAACTACGCCTCGAACGAGCTGCCCGCGTTGCTCGGGCGCTCCACGAAGGAGCTGGCCAAGGCGCTCGGCCCCGCCTACGAGCGGGAGGTCATCCACCGGGACGACCTCGTCATCCTCTGATCAGAAGGGTCGCGCGGCGTTCCTGCCGGGCCTGCTCGGCGGGTCGGTGGGGTGTGCGGACGACACCATCCTGCCCGGCGGTGGGACGATCGATGGGGGTTCGTCGTCCTCAGGGAGGCCAGCGTGGCGGCAAGCGTTCGCGCCGTCGGGTCGCTGCCCCGGCCGCTCAGCAGCTTCATCGGCCGGGAGGATCTCCTTGCCGACGCGGCACGCCTGCTCGGCGACCACCGGTTGCTCACGCTGACCGGGCCGGGCGGCAGCGGCAAGACCAGGGTGGCGATCGAGCTGGCGACCCGGGTCGGCGGAGAGTTCTCCGACGGGGTGCACTTCGTCCCGCTGGCCGCGATCCGCGACCCCGCCCTCATCCCGTCGTCGGTGGCCCGAAGCCTCGGCCTGCCGGACTCCCGGGACATCCGCTCGTCGAGCACCTCGCTGAGCACCTGCGCGACCGCTCAGTGCTGGTCGTCCTCGACAACTTCGAGCAGCTGCTGGAGGGCGCCCCCGTCGTCGCCGAGCTGCTGGCCGCGAGCAACACCCTCCGGGTCGTGGTCACGAGTCGCTCGCCACTGCACGTCGAGGGTGAACAGGAGCTCCCGGTGCCGTCCCTCGGCCTGCCCCCGGCCGGACGGGCCCACACGGTGCGAGCGGCGTACCTCGTTGGCTGCGACGGGGCGCACAGCACGGTGCGTCATCTGCTCGGCGTCCCGTTCGCCGGCCACGCGTACCCCTTCGACTGGCTCCTCGCCGACACCCAGGTCGACTGGGACGGCCCGCCGGACCGCGTGCACATCTTCGCCACGGCTGCCGGGCAACCGCTGTTCTGTGTCCCGATCACCCCCGACCTCTGGCGGATCTCCCTACCCATGCCGGGAACGCGGGACGGTGGCCCGCCCGGGCTGGACGAGATCCAGTCGCTCGTCGACGAGCGCTCACCGCACCGGATCGTCGTCCACGACCCGGAGACGCTGACCAGCTTCCGGTGCCAGCTGCGATCCTCGACGGCCTACCGGACCGGGCGGGTGCTGCTCGCGGGCGACGCGGTCCACATCCACTCCCCCGCCGGCGGGCAGGGCATGAACACCGGCATGCAGGATGCCACCAACCTGGCCTGGAAGCTCGCCCTCGTCGTCGCCGGGCACGCCCACGACGGGCTCCTCGACAGCTACGGCCGGGAGCGTGGTCCTGTCGCCCGGCAGGTGCTCGCCTTCACCGAGGGCATCGTCAGGTTCGACGTGACAGCCCGCTCGCCCAAGCGAGTCCTCCGGGATGCAGTCCTCCCTGCACTCCGGCTCCCCGCTGCCCAGCGCCGCCTCGCCGGTCGCATGGCCCAGACGTCCGTCTCGTACTCCACCGGCCCGCTCACCCGTCCCGGCCGCGTAGGGGGCTTGCCGCGCCCCGGCGTACGCATGCCGGACCTGAGGGTCGACTCGGCCCAGGGGCCGACAACGCTCTACGCCGTGCCGCGATCCGGGCGACATATCGTCATCAGTGGGTCCGCCCCGGACCTGACGTTCGACACGGCCACCTACGACGGCCACGTCGATGTCGTCACCGCCTCACTGCCGCGGGGTGCGTCCACGCTCGTGCGCCCGGACTGCTATCTCGCCGCGGTCGGAACGGCGTTCGACACCAGCGAGATTCATGATTACCTGCGCTCCATCCTGGCGACAGAGCGGGTCCGAGAGCCCCAGCCCGAGCGGGTCTGAGCGCGGGCACGCGAAGCGAGCCCAGCGGCATACGGACCATGCCGTATGCCGCTGAGCTCGCGTGCGCTGGAAGGTGGCGGTCAGTGGTGGGTGGCCGTCTCCGCCCCGACCCCGGTGAGGGAGCGAACCTCCATCTCGGCGTACTTCGCCGCGTCGTACTCCTTGCTCGTCACCGTGCCGATGTACCCGAGGATGAAGCCGAGCGGGATCGAGATGATGCCCGGGTTGTCGAGCGGGAACACGTGGAAGTCGACGCCCTGGAGCATGGACGGGCTCTTGCCCGTCACGGGGTCGACCGCCTTGCCCGACACGACTGGCGAGAAGATGATCAGCGTGATCGCGCTGATCAGGCCGCCGTAGATGCTCCACAGCGCGCCGCGGGTGTTGAACCGCTTCCAGAACAGCGAGTAGAGGATCGTCGGCAGGTTCGCGCTCGCCGCGATGGCGAAGGCGAGGGCAACGAGGAACGCGATGTTCTGTCCCATGGCGAAGATGCCGCCGATGATCGCGATCGCGCCGAGGATGAGGGCGGCGATGCGGGCGACCCGCACCTCCTCCTCGGGCGTGGCCTTCCCGTCCTTGACGACCGTGTTGTAGACGTCGTGCGACAAGCTCGCAGACGCCGTGATCGTCAGGCCCGCGACGACCGCGAGGATCGTCGCGAAGGCGACACCGGAGATGATGCCGAGGAAGACCTCGCCGCCGAGCTCGAAGGCGAGCAGCGGGGCGGCCGAGTTGGCGCCACCGGGGGCGTTCTTGATCTCGCTCGGGCCGAGCATCTGGGCAGCGCCGAAGCCGAGGACGAGCGTGAACAGGTAGAACAGGCCGATGAGCCAGATCGCCCAGACCACCGAGCGACGCGCCTCGCGCGAGGTCGGCACCGTGTAGAAGCGCATGAGCACGTGCGGCAGGCCGGCAGTGCCGAGAACCAGGGCCATCGACAGCGAGATGAAGTCGATCGGGTTCTTGTACTGCAGGCCCGGCTGCGTCAGGTCACGCGCGGTGCCGAGGTCGTTTGCGGTCGTCTCGTTCGCGGCACCGATGAGGTTGGACAGGTTGAAGCCGAACATGCTGAGCACCCAGATGAACATCAGGCCGGCGCCCGCGATGAGCATGACGGCCTTGATGATCTGGACCCACGTCGTGCCCTTCATGCCGCCGTAGATGACGTAGAAGATCATGATGATGCCGACGATGCCGACGACGACCCGCTGGCCGACGGTGCTGTCGATGCCGAGCAGGAGGGCGACGAGGCCACCGGCACCGGCCATCTGGGCGAGCAGGTAGAAGAACGAGACGGCGAGCGTAGAGATCGCCGCGGCGATACGGACGGGTCGCTGGCGCAGCCGGAAGCTGAGGACGTCGGCCATCGTGTACTTGCCGACGTTGCGGAGCAGCTCGGCGACGAGCAGCAGCGCCACGAGCCAGGCGACGAGGAAGCCGATGGAGTAGAGGAAGCCGTCGTAGCCGTTCAGGGCGATGGCGCCAGCGATGCCGAGGAACGACGCAGCCGAGAGGTAGTCACCGGAGATCGCGATGCCGTTCTGGCGGCCGGTGAAGGCGCGGCCGCCGGCGTAGTACTCGGCGGCGCCCTTGTTGCCCCTCGACACCTTGATGACGATGGCGAGGGTGATGAGGACGAAGACGATGAAGATCGCAATGTTGAGGGTCGGGTTGCCGACCGCAGTCTCGGTCGGGACAAGGTTGACGAGAGCGCTCATCGGTGGTGACCTCCCATCTTCTCGGCGAGGGCCTCGGCCCGCGGGTCGAACTCGCGGTCGGCCCAGCGGGCGTAGTACATCGTGATGGCGAAGGTCGTGACGAACTGGAGGAGCCCGAGGATCAGGCCCCAGGTGATGTCCCCGAAGACGCGCGTGCCCATGAAGCCCTTGGCGAAGACAGACAGCAGGACGTAGAGGAAGTACCACGCCAGGAAGGCGATGGTCATCGGGAAGACGAACTTGCGGAACTTGCTCCGGAGCTCTGCGAACTCCGCCGAGTTCTGCATCTCTATGTTCCGGTCCTCGGTGACCGGTGTTTGAGCTTCGTTGCTCACTGGAAGCCACCTCCGTTGGTGGTGTGCGGGTGGGGACACGCTAGGAGGTGTGACCCAGGTAACGGCACCAGGAGACGAACGCACGTCGATGAACGGTGTCCATGGGTCGCCGTGCGCGAGAAACGCCTGCGACGAACGGTCGGTGATCAACGATGAGCGGTTACTCGATCAGCTCGCTGCTCATCGTGTCCCTCGGGGTTGAACGGCCCCCGGTTGAGGATCAGGTGCTCCGGCGCGTGAAGGCGCACCATCGTCTGCGCGACGTGCGCTGGCTGCCGATGGCGCGTCGCGATCGACGCGCCGATCATCGTCGCGAAGGCGGCCGGCACGGTCACCGCGGCAGGCTGCGTGAGGAGCGCAGCGAGCGCGCCGTCGGCGTCGATCCCGAGCATCGTCGCGAGCACGGCCGCCATGGACAGCGATCCGCCGACCGCGAGCCCGGCGATGACCCCTGCGGCGGTGAGCCGACGCCACCAGATCCCGAGCACGAGCATGGGGCAGAAGGTCGAGGCGGCGACGGCGAAGGCGAGCTCCACGGCGTGGGCGACCGGAAGGCGTGCGGACACGAAGGTCAGGAAAAGCGCCAGGCCCACCGCGATGAGGGTCGCGAGACGGAAGGCGCTCACCCCGTGGCCCAGCTCGGTGCGCCGGCGCAGGACGTCCTGGCTGAGGACGCCGGCAACGGAGACGACCAGGCCCATCGACGTCGAGAGGAAGGCGGCGAACGCGCCCGCCGCGATGAGGGCGGTGAGCAGGTCGCCGAGCACTCCGGAGAAGAGCCGGCCGGGCAGCTCGAGCACGACTGAGTCGGTCCGCCCGGACGTGACGAGGTCCGAGGCATGCATCCGGCCGAGGATGCCGTAGGTCACCGGGAGCAGGTAGAAGGCGCCGAGCAGGCCGAGCACGACGAGGGTCGTCCGCCGCGCCGCCCGCCCGTCGGGGTTGGTGTAGAAGCGGACGACGACATGGGGCAGGCCCATCGTGCCGAGGAAGGTCGCAAGGACGAGTGAGTAGGTCAGATAGAGGGCGTAGTCCCCGGTGAGCGGTTCGGCCCAGTCGACCGCATCCAGGCGACTGATCGCCGCTGGTGCGCCGCCTGTCATGGTGATCCCGACGAGGAAGAAGATCGGAGTCAGCAGGGCGGCCAGCTTGAGCCAGTAGTGGAACGCCTGCACCAGGGTGACGCTGCGCATCCCGCCGGGCAGGACGTTGAGCACCACGATGACGGCGACGACGACCTGGCCCACCCAGAGCGGCGCGCCGGTGAGGGTGCGCAGCGTGAGGCCCGCGCCCTGGAACTGCGGGATGAGGTAGAGCATGCCGATGGCGACGACGAGCAGGCTGGCGACGTGCCGCGCCTGGGTCGACTCGACGCGCAGCTGGGCGAAGTCGGGCAGCGTGTAGGCGCCCGAGCGCCGGAGCGGCGCCGCGACGAAGACGAGCAGCAGCAGGTAGCCGGCCGTCCACCCGACCGGCAGCCAGAGCATGTCCACCCCGCGGGCGAGGATGAGCCCAGCGACGCCGAGGAACGAGGCAGCCGACAGGTACTCCCCGCTGATCGCCGACGCATTGAGGACCGGACCGACGACGCGAGAGGCGACGTAGAAGTCGCTCATCGTCCGTGAGACGCGCAGCCCGAAGGCGCCGACGAGGAGTGACGCGAGGGCGACGGCGACGACGGCGACGACGCTGGCCGCGGTGCTCACGCTGGGCTCATTTTGGGCTCACTGCGGGCTCACCGGTTGTCCAGCAGGTCGCTGAAGGCGGCCTCGTTGCGCTCCGCCCGACGCACGTAGAAGATCCCCAACAGGACGATCTCGATGAACGCGACCACGGTGAGGATGACCCACGGCACGGGGACGCCGAGGACGACGACGCGCCCCACCGCGGGCACGAGGTGGAGCACGAGCGGCACGAGGCCGAGCGTGAACGCGAGCGCCGCCAGCACGGCTAGCGAGAGGCGCAGCTGGCTGCGCATGAGGGAGTCGACGTAGACCTCACCCAGCCGGCTCTGCGCGTCGATCTCCGAAGCGATCGACACGCGGCGCGCTCGGGCTGCCCGGGTGCGGGGCGAGGTGACCGTGACCCGCGCGGCTGGCTGGGCCACCTTCTCAGCCGTATGCCGCTGGGCTGGCTCCCGGCTCATCGGCGCTCCCTGCCAGGCTGGGCCCGATTGACGAGCAGATCTCGGAGCGCGCGGGTGTGGCGCCTGCTGACGACGAGCTCGTGGCCACCCACGATGACGGTCGTCCGGCCGCCCTCGGTGCGCCACTCCGAGATGTGGCCCAGGGCGACGAGCAGGGAGCGGTGGATCCGGACGAAACCCGCGTCGCGCCACTGGTCCGCGAGGGTGGTCAGGGGCACGCGGACGAGGTGGCTGCCGCTCGCGGTGTGCAACCGTGCGTAGTCACCCTGCGCCTCGACGTAGAGGACATCCGCCCGCGGGACGAGCCGACTCACCCCACCGAGCTCGACGAGAATGCTCTCGTCCTCAGCCGTCGGCAGCGACTCCCGCCCCTCGATCCGGCCGACGACGCGCCGCACGGCCTCGGCGAGCCGCTCGTCGCGAACCGGTTTGAGGACGTAGTCGACGACGTTGAGCTCGAAGGCGTCGACCGCATGCTGTTCGTGCGCGGTGACGAAGACGACGGGCGGCTTGGTCGTGAAGCGGGACAGGACCCGCGCGAGGTCGAGACCGGTCAGCCCGGGCATCTGGACGTCCATGAAGATCGCGTCGACGGGTCGCTCATGCAGGATCCGGAGCGCCTCTGCGGCGGAGTCTGAGGCGATGACCTCGCCGATCCGCTCCTCCCGGCGCAGCAGCCAGACCAGCTCGTCAAGGGCTGGCTCCTCGTCGTCGAGGGCGAGGACGCGCAGCCGCTCGGGTGCGGTGCCGGGTGCGGCGGCCGACGTCGGACTGCTCACGGGAGCATCCTGCTCATACGTGCACCCCGGGGCGGAACTTGGGCAGGCGGACGATGACCTTGGTGCCGGCTCCCTCGGCCGTCTCGACGAGGAGTCCGTAGTCGTCGCCGAAGGCAGCACGGAGCCGCTCGTCGACGTTGGCCAGGCCCACGGAGTCGGTGCTTCCGTCCCCCGCGAGGGCGCGGCGCACCCGCTCCGGATCCTCACCCACGCCGTTGTCCTCGATCGTCACGAGGCACTCGTGGTCGGCGTCCTGAGCGAGGATCGTGATCTGGCCGTCCCCGACCTTGCCCTCGAGTCCATGCTGCACGGCATTCTCCACCAGGGGCTGGAGGCAGAGGAAGGGCACGACGACGGGCAGCACCTCGGGCGCGACGCGGAGCGTGACGCGCATCCGGTCACCGAAGCGCGCCTTCTCGATCACGAGATAGGCCTCGATGGACCGCAGCTCCTCGGCGAGAGTGGTGAACTCCCCGTGCCGGCGGAACGAGTACCTCGTGAACTCGGCCAGGTCGAGGAGCAGCTCCCGGGCCCGGTCGGGGTCGGTGCGGGTGAACGAGGCGATGGCCGTGAGCGAGTTGTAGATGAAGTGCGGGCTGATCTGGGCACGCAGGGCCCGGACCTCGGCCTCCATGAGCCGGGTTCGCGATGCGTCGAGCTCGGCGAGCTCGAGCTGGCCCGAGACCCACCGAGCCACCTCGCTCGTCGCCCGGACCAGGCCCGCCGAGGCGAGACCGGTGAAGACCTGGAGGGTCCCGACGACCTTCTCATCGACCTCGAGCGGGGCGACGATGGCCTGCCGGACGAGGCAGGACGGCTCGGCGCAGGCGATGTCGGCCCCGTCGACGACAACCGTACGGCCGTTGTCGAGCGTGCCAGCGGCGATGATCGACGGCTGCCTCGAGTGGTGGTTGTGGCTGCCCTCCCACGCGAGCAGCCCGCTCGTGTCGGTCATGGCCACGGCCGGGGCACCGAGCAGCGCCCGCAGGTACTTCAGGGACCGCTCCGCCGACGTTGCGTTGAGGCCGGCCCGGAGCGGGGGCGACGCCTGCGCCGCGGTGTGCAGGGTGCGGAAGGTCGCCCGGTCGGCCTCGGTGCCGAGGTGACCACGACGCAACAGCGCGCCCCACGAGCTCATGCAGTCACCCTAGGACACACACCCCGTCACCAGATCGAGTGGACAACGTCGGGGGCACAAAAGCCGTTCACTCGATCGGTCAGGCGTCGTCGTCGTCGCGCAGGTGCCACAGGCCGGCGCGGCGCTCGGCGTCGAGCTCCTCCTGGGTCGCCGCCCGGGCGGCATAGCGGTCCTTCATCGCCTCGCGCTTCTCGTCACGCGTGGGCCGTGACGACTCGTCGAGGCGCAGGTCCGAGCCCCGGGACCCGAGCAGCTCGGCTCCGGACTGGAGCGTCGGCTCCCAGTCGAAGACGACGGCATCGTCGGACGCGCCGATGACCACGGTGTCCCCGGCCACGGCCCCCACCTTGAACAGCTCCTCCTCGACACCGAGCCGGGCGAGCCGGTCGGCGAGATAGCCGACCGCCTCGTCGTTGCCGAAGTCTGTCTGGCGCACCCATCGGATCGGCCGCTCTCCGGTGACGCGGAAGAAGTCCCCGTCGGAACCGTGTTCCCGGGTCACCGTGAAACCCCGGTCGTCGACCGATCTGGGCCGGAGGACGACGCGCTTGGGAACGACCGCTGCCACCTCGGCGCGTGCGGCCTCGACGTGCCGGGCCATCGCGTAGGCCAGCTCCTTGAGCCCCAGGTGCGCGACGGCCGAGACGATGAAGACCTCGTGGCCGCGCGCCTCGAGGTCAGGCTTGACCAGCTCGGCCAGCTCGCGGGCCTCCGGGACGTCGGCCTTGTTGAGCACGATGAGACGGGTGCGCTCGGACAGCGGCCGGCCGCCGAGGTCCGCATCGGGAACATACAGCGACAGCTCGCGCTCGATGACGTCGAGGTCGGTCAGCGGGTCACGGCCCGGCTCGAGAGTGGCGCAGTCGATGACGTGGACCAGCACGGAGCACCGCTCGACGTGCCTGAGGAACTCGAGCCCGAGGCCCTTGCCCTCGTGCGCGCCGGGGATGAGCCCCGGCACGTCGGCCACGGTGAAGCGGCTCGACCCGGCCGTGACCACGCCGAGGTTGGGCACGAGCGTCGTGAAGGGATAGTCGGCGATCTTCGGCCGAGCTGCCGAGAGGACCGACACCAGCGACGACTTGCCCGCGCTCGGGAAGCCGATGAGGGCGACGTCGGCGAGCGTCTTCAGCTCGAGGACGACGTCGACCTCCTCCCCCGGCTCGCCGAGCAGCGCGAAACCGGGTGCCCTGCGCCGCGCGGATGCCAGCGCCTTGTTGCCGAGGCCACCGCGGCCCCCACGCGCGATGACGTGCTCCGTGCCCATCCCGACGAGGTCGACGATGATGCGCCCGTCCCCGTCCTTGACGACCGTCCCCTCGGGCACGGGCAGGACGAGGTCGGCACCATCGGCGCCGTTGCGCTCGTCACCGGCTCCGGGTTTGCCGTTGTCGGCCTTGCGGTGCGGGTGACGGTGGTAGTCGAGCAGGGTCGTGGACTGCGGGTCGACTCGCAGGATGACCGAGCCTCCGTGTCCTCCGTTGCCGCCGTCGGGGCCGCCGAGCGGCTTGAACTTCTCGCGGTGCACGGACGCGACGCCGTGCCCGCCGTTGCCCGCGCTGAGGTGCAGCACGACGCGGTCGACGAAGTTCACTGCCATGGGAGTTCACTCTTCCAGATCAAGCCGGCTCAGCGGCATACGGCAAAAGCACGTGGCCGTATGCCGCTGGGCTGGCAGACATGTGAAAGGGCGGGCCGCGCGGGCCCGCCCTTCCACGAGGTTGCGTTGGTGATCAGTCGATCACTCGGCAGCGACGGCCTCGATGCTGTCGACGTTGACCGTCTTGCGGCCGCGCTTGCTGCCGAAGCGGACAGCGCCGGCAACGAGGGCGAAGAGCGTGTCGTCGCCGCCACGGCCGACACCGTCACCCGGGTGGAAGTGGGTGCCGCGCTGGCGGACGAGGATCTCGCCGGCGTTGACCTGCTGGCCGCCGAAACGCTTGACGCCGAGTCGCTGTGCGTTCGAGTCGCGACCGTTGCGGGTCGAGGACGCACCCTTCTTGTGTGCCATGTCAGTTGCTCCTTGTGAGTCCGTGTACCAGTGCGGTCAGGAGTCGATCGAGGTGATCTTGACCTGGGTCAGCGGCTGGCGGTGACCCTGACGCTTGCGGTAGCCGGTCTTGTTCTTGTACTTCATGATGACGATCTTGGGGCCCTTGGCCGCCTTGACGACCTCGGCCTTGACCGACACCTTCGACAGCTTGTCGGCGTCCGAGGTCACCGTGGTGCCGTCGACGAGGAGCAGCGGCGTGAGCTCGACGGCGTCGCCGGGCTGACCCGTCACCTTGTCGATGAGCAGGACGTCGCCCACCGAGACCTTCTCCTGGCGACCGCCAGCGCGAACAATCGCGTACACAGTGAAACTCACTCTCTGAATCAGGATTGGGGCGCCGCTTTCGACACCGGCCCGTCAACACGAGCCCGGTGGGCGCACCGAGGGTCAAGGCTACCGGCTGGGAGCACTCCGAACCAAACCGACGTCATACCTCCGTCGATGTGATCCGGGGTGGGCCGGCCGGCGCGACGACCCGGCCGCGGCGGCGGCGCGG
>NZ_DATCWX010000317.1:0-16413 GCF_036566125.1 Intrasporangium sp. | reverse complement strand
GCCACGTGCACGAGCCCGTCGATCCGGCCATCCTCTACTGGGGCACGCCGGTCGTGCTCGTCTCGACGCTCAACGAGGACGGCAGCGCGAATCTTGCGCCGATCTCGTCAGTCTTCTGGCTGGGCCGGACGGCCACGCTCGGTTTCGGCATGACGTCACATTCCCTGGCGAACCTGCGGCGGACCGGAGAGTGCGTGCTCAACCTCCCCGGACCGGGACAGGTGTCGGCCGTCGACCGCCTCGCGCTCACGACGGGCGCGGATCCCGTTCCGCCGTGGAAGGCTGCCAATGGGTACGTCCATTCGCGCGACAAGTTCGCCCGCGCCGGGCTGACTCCGGTGCCCGGACACGTTGTCGCGGCACCCCTGGTCGGGGAGTGCCCGGTGGCCATGGAGGCCACGCTCGAGGCCGTCCACCTCAGTGACCACGCCATTGTCCAGGTCAACGTGGAGCAGGTGCACGTTCACCCCGCGATCCGCATGGCCGGCAGCGAGCGTCGCATCGATCCGGCCCGCTGGCGTCCGCTCATCATGAGCTTCCAGCGCTTCTTCACCTTGGGTGCCGAGGTGCATCCCTCACGCCTCGCTGGTATCGACGAGGAGGCGTATCGCTGAGGTGGTGTGGCGTCGCTCACGGTAAGGGTTCGGCTCCGGGCGGCAGCCAACAGACATGAGCGCCACAACCACCGCCTTCGTCCTCTCCGGTGGGGGTAGCCTGGGCGCCGTCCAGGTCGGAATGCTCCAGGCGCTGGCCGAGCAGAACATCCGACCGGACCTGCTCGTCGGGACCTCGGCGGGAGCCATGAACGCTGCCTGGGTCGCCGGCCACGGGATGTCCAAGGCGTCGCTCGAGGCGCTTGCGGACGTCTGGCGTGCCCTGCGGCGGGCCGACGCGTTCCCCATCGACCCGCGTCGGGTGCTTGGCGCCCTGGTCGGCCGGGACGTGGCGGTGTCATCTGCCGACCGGCTGGGCGACCTCGTGCGCCGCCACGCAGGGTTCGACGACCTTGCCGACGCGAGCATCCCGGTGCATTTCGTCGCCACCGACCTGATGAGCGGTCGTGACGTCCTCATCAGCGAGGGATCGGTCGTCGCCGGCGTCCTCGCCAGTGCCGCGATCCCGGGGGTCTTCCCTCCGGTCGAGCTCGGTGGCCGGCTGCTCGTCGACGGTGCCCTCGCACAGCATGCCGGCGTGACGCAGGCCGTGGCCCTGGGAGCCGAGATCGTCTACCTGCTCCCGACCGGTGCGCCGTGCGCACTCGCAGAGCCACCACGGTCTGCGGTGGCGATGGCCCTGCACGCCCTGACACTGTTGCTGGAGCAGCGCGCCATCCATGACGTGGCGGCGATCGCGGACGAGGTCGCAGTCCGGGTGCTGCCGCCGCTCTGCCCGCTCACGGTCTCGGCGATCGACTTCGGTCGGGCGGCGGAGCTCATCGGCCGCGCCCGCCGATCCACCCTGGCGTGGATCGAGGGTGGCGGGATCGATCTGCCAGCGCCGGAGCGGTTCCTCTCGCTGCACAAGCACCACCGGCGCACTGCCGAACCGCAGCTGCGGGGCGAGGTGCGGCCGGCCGGCTCAGACGCTGTCGGCGCCGTCTCCTAGGTTTCTGGTCGGGGCACCGATCAGTAGGGATGACGATGGAGTTGAGCGCTGCACTGAAACTGGGCCGAGAGCTCATGGCCACACACGGGCTGAGCGACTGGGTCCTCAACCTGGACCGGGCGAGGATGAGAGCGGGCGCGTGCCGTCCGGCCAGGCGGGAGATCTCGCTGAGCGCCCACCTGACCCGCCTTCATCCCGAGGCTGAGGTCCGGGACACGATCCTGCACGAGATCGCCCATGCGCTGGTCGGCCCGGGGCATGGCCACGACGCGGTCTGGCGCGCGAAGGCACTCGAGATCGGCTGCTCCGGCCAGCGCTGCTCGTCCGCGGAGGCCCCCGGAGTCACCGGTGCCTGGTTGGGAACGTGCGCCAGCGGGCACGAGACGACCCGGCACCGGATGCCGACCAGAGTGGCCATCTGCACCCTGTGTACCGGCCCCGAGCGGGCCCGCGTCCTCGAGTGGACCCACCACGGTCAGCGGGTGCCGATGCATCCCAACTACGTGGCCGAGCTGGATGCACTTCTGCTGGGACTGCCCCAGCTCCTGCCCGGCCGCCTGCGCCCCGGCGCCGTGGTTCGGGTCGCCGCACCCGGCCAGTTCGACGGAGTGGTGGGACACATCGTCAAGCGCGGGCGCACGCGCTATCGGGTCCGGGTGCCCGATGGCGTCCTGTCGGTGCCCTTCGCCTGGGTCGAGAGGGCCGGCTGAGTCACCCGGGGTAGCCGAGGGCTCGGCGTGCGGCGGCCGTCAGCTGACTCGGCTCGCGCACCACGGCGCACGTGTGCGCGTCGGGCCGCACGAGCCAGACGTCACCAGGGTGCGCCTTCAGCGAGTCGAGGAGTATGCCGCTGGGCTCGGCCTCGGCGAGGGCCAGGACGGCGTGTGGTGCAGTTCCCGCGCCCTCGCTCAGGGCCTCCCTTACAGCCGCGAGGTCCGCCCGTGGGCCGGCCAGGGCGAGCAGACCGGTCCGGGCCAGTTGTCGGAGGTGGGTGATGCCCGGCTGGCCGGCCAGCTCCACCGGCGCGTCGGGCAGGATCACCCCGGGCACCGGTTCTGGCGGCGCGCCGCGGGGTGGCCGACCCGGCCACCTGCGGTCCGGGGCGGCGGTGGTCAGCGGCGAGTCGACGTACCAGAAGGGCTCGGACAGGCGGCCGGAGTCGACGTTGGCCCTCGCCGCCACATCGTCCCCAGCTGCCTTGAGCAGGTCGGCACGGCGTGCCCGTGCCTCGGGCGAGTGCGGCACGAGGAAGTCCATCGTCGCCGTCGTGACCTCGAGATTCTCGACCGCTGCAGCCCGCCGCTCCGTCTCGTAGCTCCCAAGCAGCCCCGGTCCCGCCCAGCCCCGGAGGGTCCAGGCGATCTTCCAGGCAGCGTTCTCGACGTCGGCCACTCCGGAGTTGAGGCCGCGGGCTCCGAACGGTGCGACGAGATGGGCCAGGTCCCCGGCCAGGAGCACTCTCCCCACCCGGAAGCGCGACGCGATTCGCGCATGGAAGTGGTAGACCGTCGACCAGTCGAGGCGGTAGGGCGAGTCGCCGATGATCTGCCGGATGCGGCGATCGAGTCGCCCCGAGGAGCGCTCGGTGTCGAGGTCGACATCCGGTTCCACCTGCCAGTCGATCCGGTAGAGGCCATGTGGGCACGGGTGGATCAACACCTGCCGACCGGGATTCCACGCCGGGTCGAAGTAGAACCGGCGTTCCTGTTCCCAGCCCGGCAAGGTCGCCTCGATGTCGCAGATGAGGAAGGCGTCGCTGAACGACATTCCCTCGAAGTCGACACCGAGCATGCTCCGGATGTCGGTGGCCCGGGCACCGGCGCAGGCGATCGCATAGTCACCCGTCACCTCGACCTCGCCGTCGGGAGTCTCGCACCGCACCGTCACCGACGTGGACGACTGGGAGATCCCCGTGATGCGATGCGACCAGCGCACGTCGATGAGCGGCTGGCCGGCGATCGCGTCGTCCAGCACCTCCTCTGTCCGGGCCTGGGAGATGTTGACGAACGGCGGGAACGGCGAGCGCCCCGGATCGCTCAGCTCGACGACGAAGAGCTCCTCCTCCCGGTAGAAGGTACGGGCGCGTGACCACGTCAGGCCTTCGTCGGCGATCGCCCGGGCGCCGAGCTCGGACCACAAGTCCAGGACGTCGCGCTGCTGGCAGATTGCCTTCGACCCGACGAGGTCCCGTCCCGGCCGCTGGTCGAGGACCACGACCGGGATGCCCCATCTGGCCAGGGCCAGGGCCGCGGTCTGGCCGACAGGCCCGGCCCCGAGGACGAGGACGCTCATCGCTGGAGCTGGTCCCACACCTCGCGGTCCCGCTCCGCCGTCCAGATGACCGGTCGTTCGATACCGCTCAGCTCGTCCCAGAAGCGCGAGACGTCGAAGGGGAGTGAGTGCTCGAAGATCGGCCAGCGGCCGTACTCGTCATGCAGCGCGGCGTGGGCGGCGTCGAAGGCGTCCTTGAGCGTGCCGCCCTCGCGGTGGACCGCCGTGACCTGCTCCATGAGCACCTCGAGGAAGTGTCGCGTCTGGGCGACGGCGGCGTCGACCGCCTCCCGACCGCGAGCAACGGCGCCGCGGCCGCCGACGAGCGCCTCGGCCCGGAACGACGCCACCGCATCGAGGGTGTGGGTCGCCCAGTCGCGATGGAAGGCGTCACCCGTGTAGAGGGCGGCCTGCGACTCGACGAGGTCGCCGGCGAACAGGACGCCCTGCTTGGGCAGCCACGCAACCACGTCACCCTCGGTGTGGCCACGGCCGCACCAGCGCAGGATGAGGTCGCCACGGTTGCCCCCGAGGGGAATCCACAGTTCATCAGCGAAGGTGATGGTGGGGTGGGTCAGTCCAGGGATCTCCTCCGGTTGTTTGAAGAGCCTTGGCATTCGGCCGAACTCGCTCTGCCAGTCCTGTTCCCCTCGCTCGTCGATGAGGCGCCGCGTCGACTCGTGGGCGATGATCTCCTCTGCTTCAAAGGCGCTGGCCCCGAGCACGCGGACGGCGTGGTAGTGGGACAGCACGACGTGGCGCACCGGCTTGTCGGTGTGCTCGCGCAGCTTGGCCAGCCACTCGCGGGCCGCGGCCGGCGTTGCCCGGACGTCGAAGCAGACGAGGAAGTCCTCGCCCTCGATGGCGCCGACGTTCGGGTCCCCTTCTGCGGTCAGGGCATAGACGCCTTCGCCGAGTACTTCTACTGTCTCGACCTTCTCATCGAGGTCGGCGGACGAGGCGAACGGCTTGCTCGAGTCCGCTGTCATGACTCCTCCTTGGTCTCGGGATGGACCACATCGAGAATGGCGCTCGAGGACGTCGTGCCGCCGCCCAGGTAGGCGCGGCGGACCCGGTCGTCTCTCGCGAGCTCATGCGGTGTTCCCTCGGCGACGACGCTGCCCCGGTCCATGACGACGACGCGATCGGCGACGAGGAAGGCCGCGCGCACATTCTGCTCGACGAGCAGCACGGCAAGTCCGCGGTCATCGCGCAGGTGGGCGAGGGCAGCGACGATCTCGCCGACGACCTTCGGCGCCAGCCCCAGGCTCGGCTCGTCGAGCACGATGACGGACGGTTCAGCCATGAGCGCACGAGCCATCGCCAGCATCTGCTGCTCGCCGCCGGAGAGCGCCCCGGCCGGCAGGTTGATCCGGTCCGCGAGGCGCGGGAAGAGCTCGAGGGCGGCGGCCCGTCGAGCGGCATACCCCTTGTCCCGCATTCGGACCCACCCCCCGAGGGCGAGGTTGTCCTCGACGGTGAGGGATGGGAAGACGAGCCGGTTCTCCGGCACGTGCGTCAGCCCGCGGGCGGCGATCTGCTCGGCCCCGAGCCGCGTGACGTCCTCACCCCCCAGCGTGACAGTGCCAGCCGTGGGGCGCAGCAGTCCCGAGACGGACCGCAGCAGCGTCGACTTGCCGGCACCGTTGGCGCCGATGACGGCGACCAGCTCGCCGGGATCCACGGTGACCGTGACGTCGTGGAGCACTTCGAGGCGGTCGTATGCCGCTCGCAGCCCTTCCACGCGAAGGCCGCCGGCCGCAGGGGTCGGGTTCTGCACTGTGCCGGTCTGGTGCGGCTCGGTGCTCATGTCCTCACCTCGCCCTCGACCCGCGCGGCAGCCTGCCGGACGAGGCTCTCATCCTCGGCGGCCACGCCGAGGTAGGCGGCGATCACCGCCGGGTCGTTGCGGATCTCCTCTGGCTCGCCCATGGCGATGAGCCGGCCGTCATCGAGGACGGCGACCCGATCGGCGAGGGCGAGGACCGCCTCGACGTCGTGCTCGACGATGAGGACTGCGACCCCCGCCAGGCTGGCCTCACGGAGTAGCGCCGACAGGCTCGTGCGCTCCGGTCCGGAGAGCCCGGCCATCGGCTCGTCAAGCATGACGAGGGCCGGGCCGAGCGCAAGCGCCCGGGCGATCTCGACCTGGCGCTGCCGGCCGAAGGGCAGGTCGGCGACCGGGCGGTCCGAGTGGTCGCTGAGGCCCAACGCGTCCAAGGCCCCTCGCGCGGCGGCGTCGATGCTGCGCTCCTCGCGCCGGGCCAGGCCTGCCATCCCTCGAAGGATCCCGGCCCGGCTTCGAAGGTGGCGGGCCACCTTGACGTTGCCGAGGACGGTGGCGCTGCTGAAGACCTGGAGGTTCTGGAACGTCCGGGTGGCCCCGAGCGAAGCGGCGACGTGCGGTCGCTCGCCCTGGACCTCCCGACCGCGAAGGGTCACCGTGCCCGACGTGGGCGGCAGCACCCCGCTGATCATGTTGAACGCCGTCGTCTTGCCCGCGCCGTTGGGGCCGATGAGCGCGACGATCTCGCCCGCTGCGACGTCGAGGTCGACGCGGTCGAGTGCGGTGACACCGCCGTAGCGCTTCGTCAGGTCCCTCACGACGAGCAGCGGCGATCCCGGTTCAGGGAGGTCGGCCCCCTCGAGCAGCCCGGCGAGCCGGCTCCCGGTCATCAACTGCGCACTCGACGAATCCCCCTCGCTCGAGGGTGCAGTTCGCGCCGCCTCATCGGTCGAGTGTGCAGTTCGCGCCCCGATGAGCTGGCGCCACAGCTGGGCGAGGCCGCCCGGCACGAGAAGGATGACGAGGACGAGGACGACGCCGAAGGCGAGCAGCTGGACCTCGCCGCTCGCGCCAGGGATGAGAGCCGTGATGAGGTCCCTCGCCCCCTCGTCCATGACGCTGACGGCAATGGCGCCAGTCAGCGCACCCCACACGGTCCCAAGGCCACCCAGCACGACCATGAGGAGCAGCTCGACGCTCAACTCGAAGCCGGCCGCCTCCGGCGAGACGACGCCGAGCCAGTGGGCATAGAAGACGCCGGCGAGCCCGGCGTATCCCGCAGCGAGGACGAAGACCCGCAGGCGCAGCGCGAACGTGTCGACGCCGAGGCACTCCGCGGCCACCTCGGAGTCGTTCACCGCCCCGAGCGCCCGCCCCATCCGGCTTCGGACGAGGTTGGTGGCAAGCAGCATTCCGACGACGACGAAAGGCGAGAGCAGCCAGAAGTACTCCTGCGCCGAGTTGTAGAGGCGACCGCCGAACTCTGGCTTGGGAATCCCATAGATCCCTGATGTGCCGCCGGTGATCTCGAGCTCCCGCACGACGACCGTCACGATGATCCCGAGACCCAGCGTGGCCAGGGCGAGGAAGTGCCCGCGCAGTCGGAGCAGGGGAAGGCCCACGAGCAGCGCCACGACCATCGCGGCGATGGTCGCGACAATGGCGGCCGGCCACATCGACCAGCCGGCCTTGGTCACGAGCAGCGCCTGGGTGTAGGCGCCGACCGCGAAGAACGCCGCGTGGCCCAGGCTGACCTGCCCAGCGAGACCCATGAGGAGGGACAACCCGATGGCGGCCAGGCCGTAGATGAGGGCGTAGACCCCGACGTTGACGACGGCGGTCGACGCGACGAGCGGGAAGACGACGAGGGCGACCGTGAGGAGGACGAACGGGACCCAGCGGCCCCAGCGCGAGGAGGTGAGCGGCATACGGCGGAGTGGGCCCCGGCCCGAGAGGGCGGTCACACGCGCACCCCACTCGCCTTGAGTCCCAACCCTTGAGGGCGGATCAGCAGCACGAGGAGGAGCACCACGAAGGCGACGGCGTCGCGGTAGCCGGAGGCGACATAGCCAGCGACGAGGTTCTCGAGGACACCGAGCATGAGCCCGCCGAGCATGGCGACGCGGAAGGACACGAGTCCGCCGAGGGTGGCCGCGACGAAACCCTTGAGCCCGAGTGTCAGACCGGAGGTCCAGGATGCGAGGTAAATCGGCGCCCCGACGACCCCGGCCGTCGCCCCGACGAACCCCGCGATCGCGAAGGCGACCATCGTCGCGGTGCGCGGTGAGATGCCGACGAGCCGGGCGGCCGTGGGCTGTTCCGCGCACGCCCGCAGCGCCTTGCCGTGCAGGGTGTGCTCGTAGAACCGCACGACAAGGAAGCCGAGAACGGCGGCCGTTCCGAGGATCCAGAGCTCCTGTGCGCGGATGCTCACACCGCCGATGGTCAAGTCGGATCCGGGGAAGGGCTCGAGGCGGAGTGCCTCGGGACCCCAGATGAGCAGCATCGCGGCCTTGACAGCGGTGGAGACGCCGAGCGTGAGGATGATCGACAGCAGCGGCGTCATCCGCTTGATCGGTGCGATGGTCAGCCGCTCGAGCGCGACGGCGACGAGGACGACGACGACGACCGCGACGGCGGCGGCGACGAACAGCGGCAGGCCGGTGCCCACGACACTGATGGCCGTGAGCCCGGCGAGCGCTGCGTACTCACCCTGGACCAGGTTGACGATCTCCCGCACCGAGAAGACGGCGACGAAGCCGAGGGCCACGAGGCCGTAGATCGCCCCTTGCGCCAGGCCCGAGAAGACGAGCTGGAGGAAGTCGCTCATCAGCTACCGGCGACCGACCAGGTCCCGTTCTTGACCTCCACCATGACGAGGGCCTCCTTCGTCAGACCCGAGTGGTCCTCGGGCGTCATGGTGAACACACCACTGACTCCGGGCCAGTCCGAGATCTTCTCGAGCGTCTCGCGCAGCTTGGCCTTGTCGGTGCCGGCGGTCTTGAGCGCCTCGACCGCGATCATGAAGCCGTCATAGGCGTGCCCGGCGAAGGTCGACGGGTTCTGGCCGTACTTGGCCTTGTAGTCCGCGATGAACTTCGTGACGACGGGCTTCTGCGGGTCGTTCTCCGGGAGCTGGTCGGCGACGAGCATGCGCCCGAGCGCGGCGAGCAGGCCGTTGGCCGAGTCCCCGGCCGTGTCGAGGAAGGCCTGGTTGCCGATGCCGTGTGACTGGTACACGGGGGCGTCGATCCCGAGCTGGCGGTAGGCCTTCTGGGCCAGGCCTGCGGCCGGTGGGATGCCCCAGATGAGGGTGGCGTCCGGGTTCGCGTCACGGATCTTGACCATCTGCGCGGTGAAGTCGGTCGCATCGGGCGCGAACTTCTCGGTCACGACGACGGTGATCCCCGAGGGCTTGCCGATCTCGTCGAGCATCTCGGCCACCCCCTCGCCGAAGCCGGAGGCGTCGCGAGCGAGCGCGATCTTCTTGTAGCCCTTGGTGGTCATGTCGTCGACCAGCTTCTCGAGGACGACCCGGTCGTTCTGCGCGGTCTTGAAGACCCACGTGCTGCCGTCGACGATCGCCTGGTTCGCCGCGAGCGAGATCATCGGGATCTCGGCCTGCTCGGCGATCGGACGCATCGCGAGGCTCGGGCCCGTGCGCGACGCGCCGAGAATGAGGTCGACCTGCTCGCTCGAGATGAGGGAGTTCACGGCCTTCGCCGCGCCGTCCTCGGTGGACTGGTTGTCCTCGATGGTCAGCTCGATCTGGCGACCGTTGACACCGCCGCCCGCGTTGACCTGCTCGGCGAGCATCTCGAGCGTCTGTCGCTCGGGGACGCCGAGGGTGGCGCCGGCGCCGGTGATGTCGAGGACCGCACCGATCTTGATGGGGCCCTGCTCGGCACCGCCCCCGCTGGTGCCTGCCGGGGTGGGCGTCTCCTCACTCTCGGCGCAGCCGGCGAGGACGAGCGCGGCGCTCGCGACGACGGCCGACATCCGGATCAGGGTGCGCCGGGGGGACGGGGAAGTGATAGGGGTGGTCATGGCTCATCCCATCTGCCACGTCGTTGTGGCTTCGGTTCAGGCACTTGAGGCACTGCGACATCTGGCGGGGAATCGAGGCCTCGTGTTCAATATTCGAACAGAGGATTTCGATATCGGGTCCAACGTAGAGAGGGTGGCCGACGGTGACAAGACCCGCTTCCCCAACCGTTACCATCACCGCCGGCGCCGTGGTGGGCGACGGCGCCCCCGCCTCGCAGACCCTCGACCGGGGCCTCCGCGCCCTCGAGCTGGTGGCCGCGGCCGCCGAGCCGATGATGACCGCCGACGTCGCGCGCACCCTCGGCCTGCACCGCTCGATCACCTACCGGATGCTCCGCACGCTCGAGAACCGCCGGCTCGTCGACCGTGACGCCTCGGGCGCGTGGCTGCCGGGGGCTGGACTCGCGGTCCTCGCCACGAACGTCGTCCCGGAGGTCCGATCGGCGGCGCAGCCGGTCCTCGAGGCGCTGGCCAACGACACCGCGATGACCGCGTTCCTCGTCATCCGCGACCACGACGAGGCCGTCACCGTGTCGGTGGTCGAGCCGCGCTCCGCCATCGCGCACGTCACCTATCGACCCGGCAAGCGCCATCCGGTGCAGCGGGGCGCCCCCGGCCTGGCGCTCCTCGCGGGTGCGACCACTGGAGGCGACGACGGCCAGCCCGAGCGTCCCGAGGTCACGCAGTGCCGTGAGCGGGGCTGGGCCTACTCGGAGTCCGAGGTGCTGCCGGGCATGAAGTCGGTGGCCTCGCCCGTCCTCGATGACGACGGTCGTTGCCGGGCGGCGGTGGCCGTCGTGTTCGTCGGCGACCACGGCCTGGCCGCACTCGGGGCGCGGGTCGTCGCGGCCGCCGCCGAGGTCACCCACCGCGCGCGGCTCATGTCGCGGAGCCTGCCAACGGGCCCGGCCTGAGCCGGGCGTAGGACACTTCGTCGGCGAAGCTCCCGTCCGGGTTCTTGAGTCGGCCGGCCAGCACCCCCTCACGCACGAAACCCGCCCGTGACGCGACCACTCCGGAGGCCACGTTGTCGAGCTTGTGCCCGAGCTCGAGGCGGGCGATCGACGTCGTTGCGAACACCCAGTCGACGAGCAGCTCCAGTGCCCGCACCGTCAGCCCGCGGCCGCGGAACTCGGGCAGCACGCCGTAGCCGATGAGGGCCACCTCGGGCGGTCCCATCCGCAGCACGGAGATCATCCCGGCGCGGACCCCCGACGAACCGTCGACCATGGTGAAGCGTGCGGCCCGACCACTCCTCCAGTCCCGCACCGCACGAGCGGCCGCCTGTCGCGCCTCCGGCTCCGTCATCGGATCGGCGGTGAACCCCCACTTCATGGCCTCGTCGTTGTTGTTCTCGGCGAGCAGGAGGTCCCAGTCGGCCGTGGTCATCGGCCGCAACGTGAGGACCCCGTCCGAGAGCGAGTCGACGGTTGGCCAGGACGGTGCCGCCGGTTTCCCGGCCGCGGGCGGTCGCAGCAGATAGGCGTCCACCACCCATTCACGGGCTTCGGCCGCCCGTGAGCGGGCCGCACGCACCTCGTCGACGACGTCTGCGAACCGGCCGGCGACGAGCACCTCGTCGGCAGTCCCGAGGTGTGCTCCCCAGTACAGCGTGAGATCCGGGAAGAGGTCCGCGAGCTCGAGGCACCGCAGGCGGTCGTCATCGACGACCACGGCGTCGCCCATCGCCGGGTCGTAGGAGTCGACGAGGTGTTGCGCCGACATGAGGCGCACGTCGGCTCCATTACTGCCCAAGCTAATTCGATGAGCCGCAGCGAGGAGCTGCGGGGCGCCGAGTCCGGGAGCGACCTCGACGTCCGCATGGAAGTGAGCGGCCAAGCCCGCGGCCAGCGCGAGCGTTGCACTGGCCAGCGCGGGATCACCCCACACGAGCAGGCCCAACGTCTCCTCACGCGGGCCAGCCTGCCCGAGAGCGTCCACACTCGCCTCCACGCGAGCTCCCAGCGCTGCCTTACCGCGGTCGTATGGCGCTGAGCTCGTCTCGCTGTCAGGCTCACCTCGTTGGTCGGTGACCTCTACGAACCGGTGGGCATGGCTCTCGGAGAGGAGCTCGGCACAGAGGGCGCGCTGGGCAGCACCCCGGTCGCCCGCACCTTCGCCCTCCTCGGCGAGGAGGAAGACGTCGACGCCGTTCAGCGCCGCGATCGCAGCGTGAGTGAGGTGGTCAGGATGGCCCAAGCCGAGGCCGATGACGTGGATCCGCGTGATCATCGGGCCAGCTCCTTCCGCGCAGCGCGGGTCGGCGCGAGCAAGGCGTCAATGTCGAGGTGGGTTTCTACTGCATCGGCGAGCGTGTCGAGCATGAGCTCACGGCGCTCGCGGAAGCCCGGCGCGTCGGGGGCCGGTCGCCAGTCCGAGTCGGCCTGCGCCGCGATCTCGCTCAGCCAGGCGCGCCGGAAGCCGTCGCTCTCGAAGGCGCCATGCCACATCGTTCCCCACACCGACCCGGACCTCCAGCCATCGAGGAAGTGTTCCGGTCCGGGTCCCCCGTCCGCGACAGGGTGGGCAAGGCCGTGATGGATCTCGTAGGCGCCGTCCACGTGGTGACCGCGCCACGTGCCGGTCGGCCGCCCCAGCACCTTCTCCGTACCGAACTCCACTCGGGTCGGTAGCAGGCCCAGGCCGGGAACGTGGCCGACCTCACCCTCGACGTCGTCCCAGATCTCGTGCGCCAGCATCTGGTAACCCCCGCAGATCCCGAGCACCGGCCGCCCTGCTGCCGCCCGGGCCATCACGGCCCCGGCCAGGCGCCGCTCACGCAGCCATGCCAGATCGCTTGTGGTGGACCGCGACCCGGGCAGCACAACGAGGTCCGCAGCCTCGACGACGGAGGGGTCGGCGGTCACGAGCACGTCAACACCAGGCTCAGCCGCCAAGGCGTCCACGTCCGTGGCGTTGGAGATGCGAGGCAGGCGCACCACCGCGATCCGGAGCCGCCCGTGTGCCGTGGGCGAGGATGCCGTCGAGGCGCGCCAGTGCCCCACGGCCAGGGTGTCCTCGCTGTCGAGCCAAACGTCGAGGAGCCACGGGATCACGCCACGGAAGGGCACCCCGGTGCGTCGAGTGATCTCCTCGAGTCCCGGCTCAAGCACCGACACGTCGCCACGGAACTTGTTGATGACGAACGCCGTGATCAGGGCCCGGTCGGCATCGTCGAGCAGGGCCCACGTGCCGTAGAGAGACGCGAGGATGCCGCCGCGGTCGATGTCGCCGACGACGACCACTGGCAAGCCGAACTCCGTCGCCAACCCGAGGTTGACGTAGTCGCCGGCCCGCAGGTTGATCTCGGCGGGCGAGCCCGCGCCCTCGCACACGACGAGCTCGTACTCGTCGGCCAGCTCCCGGTAGGCGGCGAAGGCGGCGTCGCGAAGGTGAGCGCGCCCAGCGGCATACTCCCCGGCCTCTAGTACCCCGGCGGGACGGCCACGCACGACGACGAAGGAGCGTCGGTCCGTCCCCGGCTTGAGGAGGACGGGGTTCATGGCGGTCGTAGGCTCCACCCCGGCAGCGGCGGCCTGGAGCCACTGCGCCCGCCCGATTTCGCCACCGTCGGCGCAGACCATCGAGTTGTTCGACATGTTCTGCGCCTTGAACGGTGCAACACGCAGGCCCCGCCGGGACAGTGCCCGGCAGAGACCAGCCACAATGACGGATTTGCCTGCGTCCGAGGAGGTTCCGGCAATGAGCAGGCCCGTGGGAGGAGGCCCGCCAGAGTTGAGGTTCACTCCGACATCCTCGCGGACCACGGCGCTCCGGTCACGCGTCCACGGGCACGGGCCGTGAATCGGGCCGGGCAGCGGCGACGCTGGCCTCCGGCCGCAGGTCGAGCCGGCGCAGCAGCTGTGCGTTGAGGGCGACGACGACGGTCGACAGCGACATGAGGAGGGCACCGACCTCCATGGGCAGCACGAACCCGATCGGGGCGAGGACGCCCGCTGCGAGCGGCACCGACACGAGGTTGTAGCCGGCGGCCCACCAGAGGTTCTGCTTCATCTTGCGGTAGCCCGCCTTGGAGAGCTGGATGACCGACAGGACCGAGCGAGGGTCGTCGGAGGCGAGGACGACGCCTGCCGACGCGATGGCGACGTCGGTGCCGGCACCGATGGCGAGGCCGACATCCGCCTGTGCGAGCGCGGGCGCGTCGTTGACGCCGTCGCCGACCATGACGACGGTGCGCCCCTCCCGCTGGAGCTCCACGACCTTCTCGCTCTTGTGCTCGGGGCGCACCCCTGCGAAGAGCTGGTCGATCCCGAGCTCTGCGGCCACCGCGCGCGCCACCGGCTCCGCATCGCCGGTGATCATGACGACGCGGATGCCGAGGCGGTGCAGGGCGTCGACGGCCTGTCGCGACTCCTCGCGGACCTCGTCCGCCAGCGCGAGCGCGCCGGCGACCTCACCGTCGACCAGCACGTGGAGGACCGTCGATCCGGCGTCCGCCCATGCCTGTGTCTGGTCGAGGGGCGCCACGCCGTGCTCGGTGGGCAGGTGCGGCCCACCGACGCTGACCGTCCGGCCGTCGATCGTCGCCGTGACTCCCACCGCGCTCGACGACCTGAAGTCAGCCGCACGGGCCAGCCGTAGCCCACGCTGGTGTGCGGCGCCAACGATCGCTCTGGCCAAGGGGTGCTCGCTCGGGCCCTCAGCCGAGGCGGCCAGCGTGAGCAGCTCGTCCTCGGTCATCGACGTGCTGAGGATGTCGTGCACGGCCGGTTCGCCCTTGGTCAGCGTCCCGGTCTTGTCAAAGAGGACGGTGTCCACGAGACGCATGCGCTCCAGCGCGGCGCGGTCCTTGACGAGGACGCCGCCGCGGGCGGCGCGCTCCGTCGAGATGGAGACGACGAGCGGGATGGCCAGCCCAAGGGCGTGGGGGCAGGCGATGACGAGGACGGTGATGGCCCGGGTCAGCGCGTCCTCCGGAGTGCCGAAGGCGCTCCAGACGACGATGGTGATCACGGCGACCCCGAGTGCGAACCAGAAGAGCCACCCGGCCGCCTTGTCGGCGAGCAGCTGGGCCCGCGTCGACGACGACTGAGCCTCGGCTACGAGACGTTGGATGCCGGCCAGGGCCGTGTCCTCGCCGACGGCATCGACCCTGACCCGCAGGGCGTTGTCCGTGGCGACGGTACCGGCGACGACGTGGTCGCCGACCGCTCGCCGGACGGCGCGAGACTCGCCGGTGATCATCGACTCGTCGAGATCGGCAGAGCCGTCCACGACGTGGCCGTCCGCGGGGATGCGGCCGCCCGGCCGGACGATGACGATGTCGCCGACGCGAAGCTCGCTCGGCGAGACCGTTGTCACGGTGTCGCCCTCGACCCGCTCGGCCTGGTCCGGCAGGAGCGCGGCGAGGGAGTCGAGAGCGGAGGAGGTGGCCGCCAGCGACCGCATCTCGAGCCAGTGGCCGAGCAGCATGATGACGATGAGGAGCGAGAGCTCCCACCAGAAGTC
The DNA here is from genome assembly GCF_036566125.1 of Intrasporangium sp. Classification (GTDB taxonomy): domain Bacteria; phylum Actinomycetota; class Actinomycetes; order Actinomycetales; family Dermatophilaceae; genus Intrasporangium. Next base: position 1,235 of record NZ_DATCWX010000317.1, on the reverse strand, counting down.
GAGGTCGTGCGAGAAGACGTCGAGGGTGGCGCCCCACGAGGCAACGAAGGCGACCGTGATCGCCATGCTGATCAGGAGCATCATCCCGGGCTTGCGTGCCTTGAGCTCGCTCACGCCGCCGGTGAGGAAGGGCCTGCCTCCCCAGACGTACATGACCGTCCCGAGAATCGGCGGGATCCACGTGATGCCAGCGACATCGGGGAGTGAGTAGCCGACGATCGAGGCGAACATGTCGCTGAGCAGCACCGTCGGCACCGCCAGGGCGAGCATGATCCAGAAGAGTCGGCGGAACATCGCCACGTGGTCGCCCTGACCGGCATGACCGGCATGACCCATTGCTCCGTGCGCAGCATGACCGCCGTGCGCGTCGTTCCCCGCGTGCGCATCGTGCTCGACGTGCTGTTCGGATGTGCCGTGGCCGTGGTGCTCGTCGTGCCCTTGGCGCGCGGTGACTTCATGGGCGGCTCGCGTGGCCTGCTCGGACTGCTCAGACATCATCTGCTCCCTCTCGCTCCGTTCCACTATACCCCCATGGGGTATCAAGCGGAACAGGGCCCGTGGCTCGAGCATTCCCGCGCCGGCGCAGAAAAAGGAAACCCGCAGGACCTCGGACGAGGCCCCGCGGGTTTCCTAACCGCGATGGTTCCGGGTCACTCCGGATCGCCATCAGCGAGCAGCTGGTAGAGCCGGCGCCGGGTCTCGGAGAGGATCTCCGTCGCCTCGGCTCGCTGCTGCGAGGTGCCGGTCGTCACGACCTGCCACATCGCGCCCATGACCTGGCCGACGACGGGCATGAGGCCGTCTCCGCCGCGACCGCCCGAGCTGGACGGGCTGCTCTCGTCCTCGGGTTCCTCCTCGCCGGACTCGAAGGCCGCCCACGTCGCCGCCATCTCGTCGGGGTGCTCCTCCACGTAGTTGCGGCCCTCGTCCGTGAGCCGCAGGAGCCGACGCCCGTCGACCTCTCGCCCCTCGACGAGGCCCTCGTCCTCGAGCTGCTGGACGGTCGGGTAGACGGAGCCGGGGCTCGGCTTCCACGCTCCGCCGCTGCGGTCGGCGATCTCCTGGATGATCTGGTACCCGTTCATCTCGTCGCCGGCGAGGACGTCGAGGATGGCGGCCCGGACGTCACCGCGGCGAGCGCGCGATCGTCGCGGGCGCGGGGGCTGCTCGGGCCCGAACGACGGTCCGCCGAAGCTGCGGATGAGGTCGTGGATCCACGGCGGCGGGCCCGGCCG
>NZ_DATCWX010000311.1:0-11567 GCF_036566125.1 Intrasporangium sp. | reverse complement strand
GGTGGAGCGTCGGGGCCCGGTTCAACAGCACCGGGTGCTCCTTGATAACGTCCTCGAGGACGTCCCACACCTGCGGGCGGCGCCGCTCGACCATCCGCTTGGCGGTCTTGATGTTCTGCGCCAGCTCGAGGTCGACGAGGCGCTTCATCACGAACGGCTTGAACAGCTCGAGCGCCATCTGCTTGGGCAGGCCGCACTGGTGCAGCTTGAGCTGCGGGCCGACGACGATGACCGAACGGCCCGAGTAGTCGACACGCTTGCCGAGCAGGTTCTGGCGGAAGCGGCCCTGCTTGCCCTTGAGCATGTCGGACAGCGACTTCAGCGGACGGTTGCCGGGGCCCGTGACGGGGCGACCGCGACGGCCGTTGTCAAACAGCGAGTCAACGGCCTCCTGGAGCATCCGCTTCTCGTTGTTGACGATGATCTCGGGGGCGCCGAGGTCGAGCAGGCGCTTGAGGCGGTTGTTCCGGTTGATGACGCGACGGTAGAGGTCGTTCAGGTCCGAGGTCGCGAAGCGGCCACCGTCGAGCTGCACCATCGGGCGCAGGTCCGGCGGGATGACCGGGATCGCGTCGAGGACCATGCCGCTCGGCCGGTTCGTCGTCGTCTGGAAAGCGGAGACGACCTTGAGCCGCTTGATGGCGCGGGTCTTCTTCTGGCCCTTGCCGGTCGCGATGATCTCCTGGAGCGAGTCGGCCTCGGCGTCGAGGTCGAAGGACTCGAGCCGCTTCTGGATCGCCGCAGCGCCCATGCCGCCCTCGAAGTAGAGGCCGAAGCGGTCACGCATCTCGCGGTAGAGGATCTCGTCGCCCTCGAGGTCCTGGACCTTGAGGTTCTTGAACCGGTCCCAGACCTGCTCGAGCCGCTCGACCTGCTGGTCGGCGCGGCGCCGGATGGCGTTCATCTCGCGCTCGGCGGAGTCGCGGACCTTCCGCTTGGCGTCGGCCTTGGCCCCCTCGGCCTCGAGCGCGGCGATGTCCTGCTCGAGCTTCTGGGCGCGGGCCTCGACGTCGGCGTCGCGGCGGTTCTCGATCTCCTTCTTCTCGACCTGGATCTGCGCCTCGAGCGAGGGCAGGTCGGCGTGCCGCTGCTCCTCGTCGACGTGCGTGATCATGTAGGCCGCGAAGTAGATGACCTTCTCGAGGTCCTTCGGGGCCAGGTCGAGCAGGTACCCGAGGCGCGACGGGACGCCCTTGAAGTACCAGATGTGGGTGACGGGCGCGGCGAGCTCGATGTGGCCCATCCGCTCGCGGCGCACCTTGGCGCGGGTGACCTCGACGCCACAGCGCTCACAGATGATGCCCTTGAAGCGGACCCGCTTGTACTTGCCGCAGTTGCACTCCCAGTCCCGGGTGGGGCCGAAGATGCGCTCGCAGAAGAGGCCCTCCTTCTCCGGCTTGAGGGTGCGGTAGTTGATGGTCTCGGGCTTCTTGACCTCGCCGTGGCTCCACTGGCGGATGTCCTCCGCGGTAGCGAGGCCAATGCGCAGCTCGTCGAAGAAGTTGACGTCGAGCACGTGGTTCCTTCTCTCGTAACTCTCGTTAAGTCTTTTGGTCTGAGTGGGTGTCAAAGACTTCGGTCACGTATGCCGCTGAGCTGGCTCAGCGGCATACGTGCCGCAGTCGCGTGGGGCCTTTCAGACCTCTTCAACGCTGGACGGCTCGCGCCGGCTCAGGTCGATGCCGAGCTCCTCCGCTGCACGGAAGACCTCTTCATCGGACTCCTTCATCTCGATGGTCGTGCCCTCGGAGTTCAGGACCTCGACGTTGAGACACAGGGACTGCATCTCCTTGAGGAGGACCTTGAACGACTCCGGGATGCCCGAGTCGGGGATGTTCTCGCCCTTGACGATCGCCTCGTAGACCTTGACCCGCCCAGGGACGTCGTCCGACTTGATCGTCAGCAGCTCCTGGAGCGTGTAGGCCGCGCCGTACGCCTCGAGCGCCCAGACCTCCATCTCACCGAAGCGCTGGCCACCGAACTGGGCCTTACCGCCGAGCGGCTGCTGGGTGATCATCGAGTAGGGACCCGTCGAGCGAGCGTGGATCTTGTCGTCGACGAGGTGGTGCAGCTTGAGGATGTACATGTAGCCGACCGCGACCGGCTCCGGGAACGGCTCGCCGGAGCGACCGTCGAACAGGCGGGTCTTGCCCGTGCCGTCGACGAGTCGCACGCCGTCGCGCGTCGGGTGGGTCGAGTCGAGCAGGCCCATGACGACGTCCTCGGACGCACCGTCGAAGACGGGGGTCGCGATCCGGGTGCCGGCCGGGGCTTGGTGCGCGTCGGCCGGGAGCTCCTTCGCCCACGCGGGCTTGCCCTCGACCTCCCAGCCGCGGCTCGCAGCCCAGCCGAGGTGCAGCTCGAGGATCTGACCGAGGTTCATCCGTCGCGGCACGCCGTGCGGGTTGAGGATGACGTCGACCGGCGTGCCGTCCTCGAGGAACGGCATGTCCTCGACCGGCAGGATCTTGCTGATGACGCCCTTGTTGCCGTGCCGGCCGGCGAGCTTGTCACCATCGGTGATCTTGCGCTTGTTCGCGACGTAGACGCGGACGAGCTGGTTGACCCCCGGCGGGAGGTCGTCGCCCATGTCGGCGCGGAACTCCTTGACGCCGATGACCGTGCCGGTCTCGCCGTGCGGGACCTTGAGGGACGTGTCGCGGACCTCGCGCGCCTTCTCGCCGAAGATCGCGCGGAGCAGCCGCTCCTCCGGCGTCAGCTCGGTCTCACCCTTGGGCGTGACCTTGCCGACGAGGAGGTCGCCGTCGCGGACCTCGGCGCCGACGCGGATGATGCCGCGCTCGTCGAGGTCGGCGAGGACGTCCTCGGAGACGTTCGGGATGTCCCGCGTGATCTCCTCCGGGCCGAGCTTGGTGTCCCGGGCGTCGACCTCGTGCTCCTCGATGTGGATCGAGGACAGGACGTCGTCCTGGACGAGCCGCTGGGACAGGATGATCGCGTCCTCGTAGTTGTGGCCCTCCCACGACATGAACGCGACGAGCAGGTTGCGCCCGAGCGCCATCTCGCCGCCGTCGGTCGCGGGACCGTCGGCGATGACCGCACCGGCCTCGAGACGCTGCCCCTCGTCGACGCGGACCACCTGGTTGTAGCTCGTGCCCTGGTTGGACCGGTCGAACTTGGCGACCCGGTAGGTCTGGTACGTGCCGTCGTCGTTGGCGATGGTGACCAGGTCGGCGGACACCTCCTGCACGACACCGGCCTTGTCGGCCCGGACGACGTCGCCCGAGTCGAGCGCGGCGCGGAACTCCATGCCGGTTCCGACGAGCGGGGCTTCGCTCTTGACGAGCGGGACCGCCTGACGCTGCATGTTGGCGCCCATGAGGGCCCGGTTGGCGTCGTCGTGCTCGAGGAAGGGGATCATCGCCGTCGCGGCCGACACCATCTGGCGCGGCGAGACGTCCATGTAGTCGACGTCGTCACCGGGGATGAGCTCGACCTCGCCGCCCTTGGTCCGGACGAGGACCCGGTCGTCGACGAAGCGGCCCTTGTCGTCCACGGCGGCGTTGGCCTGGGCGACGACGAACTTGTCCTCCTCGTCGGCCGACAGGTAATGCACCTCGTCGGTCACGACCCCGCCCGTCACCTTGCGGTACGGCGTCTCGATGAAGCCGAACGCGTTGATCCGCCCGAAACTCGCGAGCGAGCCGATGAGACCGATGTTCGGGCCTTCCGGCGTCTCGATCGGGCACATCCGGCCGTAGTGCGAGTGGTGGACGTCGCGGACCTCCATCTGGGCGCGGTCACGGGAGATACCGCCCGGGCCGAGCGCGTTGAGGCGACGCTTGTGGGTCAGACCCGCGAGCGGGTTGTTCTGGTCCATGAACTGCGACAGCTGGCTCGTGCCGAAGAACTCCTTGATGGAGGCGACGACGGGCCGGATGTTGATCAGCGTCTGCGGCGTGATGGCCTCGACGTCCTGCGTCGTCATGCGCTCGCGGACGACGCGCTCCATGCGGGACAGGCCGGTGCGGACCTGGTTCTGGATCAGCTCGCCGACCGACCGGATGCGACGGTTGCCGAAGTGGTCGATGTCGTCGACCTCGACGGGCACGTCGATCTCGGCGCCGCCCTTGACGCCCTTCATCGACGTCTGGCCGTCGTGGAGGTTGACGATGAACTTGATGGTCGCGACGATGTCGTCGACCGACAGGGTCGAGTCGTTGATCGAGCCGTCGAGGCCGAGCTTCTTGTTCACCTTGTAGCGACCGACCTTGGCCAGGTCGTAGCGCTTCGAGTTGAAGTAGAGGTTGTCGAGGAGGGTCTGCGCGGCCTCCTTCGTCGGGGGCTCACCCGGGCGCAGCTTGCGGTAGATGTCGAGCAGCGCGTCGTCCTGGCCCTGGGTGTGGTCCTTCTCGAGCGTCAGGCGCATCGACTCGAAGTCGCCGAACTCCTCGAGGATCTGGGCCTCGGTCCAGCCGAGGGCCTTGAGCAGCACCGTGACGGACTGCTTGCGCTTGCGGTCGACGCGGACGCCGACCATGTCGCGCTTGTCGATCTCGAACTCGAGCCAGGCGCCACGGCTGGGGATGATCTTGGCCGTGTAGATGTCCTTGTCGGACGTCTTGTCGGGCGTGCGCTCGAAGTACACGCCGGGGCTGCGGACGAGCTGCGAGACGACGACACGCTCGGTGCCGTTGATGATGAAGGTGCCGCGCTCGGTCATGAGCGGGAAGTCACCCATGAACACCGTCTGGCTCTTGATCTCACCCGTCTGGGCGTTCATGAACTCGGCGGTGACGAAGAGGGGCGCGTCGTAGGTCTGGTCGCGCTCCTTGCACGACTCGATCGACTTGCGGGTCTCCTCGAAGCGGTGATCGCGGAACGACAGCGACATGGAGCCGCTGAAGTCCTCGATCGGGGAGATCTCCTCGAAGATCTCCTCGAGGCCGGAACGGTCAGGGACATCGGTGCGGCCCTCGGCCTTGGCCGCGGCGACGCGAGCCTGCCAGCGCTCGTTGCCGAGCAGCCAGTCGAAGCTCTCCGTCTGAAGGGCCAGGAGGTCGGGGACCTCGAGGGGTTCGCGAATCTTCGCGAAGGACAGACGCCCGGAGGGAGTCTGTGCGGTGGACATGTTCGTCGCAGTACGCGCGGCAGCCAAGGAGGGTCCTTCCACGGGCCTTTTCGTGTTCTTCATGCGCACTGTGCATGGCTCCGCGCACGGGACTCAGCGGCGTGATCCGTGCGGGCGGCACGGCGACGGACGCGACTGAGGGGACGTGTTGAGCGGGCATGGGCAGCGCAAAGGCCTAGCCTACCGTGAAAGGACAGGAGTGTCCAGCCGGGTCAAGAGGCGAAGATCGAAGACCTCAACACCTCCCGGACCGGGAGTCCCTCGAAGGAACGCGACGAATATGGACCCGTACGCGCGCCACGTCAAGCCTTTCCCGCCAGTAGGAGTGTCGCGCCGCCCAGAACGGTCCTTCGTGCCACTCGACGAGACCGTGTCGTATGCCGCTGAGCCGGCTCCCAGGGGCCCCTCGCCAAGTGCCCCTTCCCTTCCACCACAACTTCGGCCCGGCGAGGTTGTGGCGTCAGATGGCGGGCTGCTGCTGCGTGATGCAGTGGACCCCTCCGCCCCGGTCGAACAGCGGCCGGGCGTCGACGCCGACCACGCGCCGGCCGGGGTAGGCGTCGGAAAGCACCCCCAGCGCCCGATCATCCTGCGGATCGTCGAACGTGCAGGCGATGACGGCGTCGTTCACGACGAGGTGGTTGAGGTAGGACCAGTCGACCGGGCCGCCGTCGTCGGCCAGGGTCTTCGGGGCCGGCACGCCAACGACGTCGAACCGCTCGCCTCGCGCATCGCGCACGTCAGACAGCAGCTGGCGCAGCTCCCTCGAGACGGCGTGGTCGGGATGGGCGGGATCCTCCTGGTCGTGCAACAGGATCACCCCGGGGGACGGGATGGTCGCCACGATGTCGACGTGTCCCCGGGTGCCGAACTCGTCGTAGTCCCGGGTCAGTCCCCTCGGCAGCCAGATCGCGTGCGTCGCCCCGATGGTCCGGGCGAGCTCCGCCTCCACGTCCGCCTTGGTCAGGGACGGGTTGCGCCCTGGGTCGAGCTGCACTGTCTCGGTGAGGAGCACGGTCCCGAGGCCGTCGACGTGGATGCCGCCGCCTTCGTTGACCAGCGGCGAGGGGATGAGCTCGGCGGGCGTCTGCGCCGCAACGAACGCGCCGATCCTCGAGTCGTGCTCCCACGACGCCCATGACTGAGCGCCCCACCCGTTGAAGACCCAGTCGACCGCGCCGAGCCGTCCGTCGTCGCCCAGGACGAAGGTCGGTCCGATGTCTCTCATCCACGCGTCGTCGAGTGCCGCGGGGACCAGCTCGACGTCGGGGTGGAGGTACCGCTTCGCGACGGCCTCGTCAGCCGGCACGACCACCATCCGGACCGGTTCGAACTCGACCACGGCGTTCGCCACCGCGGCCCAGGTGTGGCGCGCCTTCCCCACCTCCTCATCGGTGTCACCGAGCGTGTAGCCCTGGCTCGGCCAGGCCATCCACGTGCACTCGTGCGGAGCGGTTTCCGACGGCATCGTCCAGACGGTCACGGCACGCCCCTCACACGCTGCGCTGGTGCTCGGCGCGAATCGGCTCGACGAGCGCCCCGTAGGAGTCGGGCCGCCGCGTCGACAGGAACGGGAAGAGGTCCAGCCAGTCCTGCCGCTGCGCCAGGTCGAGGTCGGCGACCAGCACGGCCGCCTCGTCGCGGGGGGCCTGGACGAGGATCCGCCCGTAGGGGTCCGAGATGAACGACGACCCGTAGAAGGTGATCAGGCCCTCGGTCCCGTACCGGTTCGGGACGACCATGAACAGGCCGTTCGCGATGCCGTTGCCGACGATGACCTGCTGCCACAGGGGCTGGGTGTCGAACTCCGGATGATCGGGCTCGGAGCCGATCGCCGTGGGGTAGCACAGCAGCTGCGCTCCCTCGAGGGAGTAGAGCCGGGCGACCTCCGGGAACCACTCGTCCCAGCACGTGGGCAGACCGACCCGCACGTCCGGCTCGCGAAGGTCCACCACCGGATAGGCGTCCTCCGCCGGCCCCGGCCGGAAGTACTTGTCCTCGTAGTAGCCCGCCGTCACGGGGATGTGGGTCTTGCGTGTCCGCGCCACGATCTCGCCGGAGGGGGCGACGATGACCGCTGTGTTGAAACCGAGCCCGTCCCCCTGGTCGGCGCGTTCGTACAGGGAGGCGTGCACGTGGACGCCGTGGTCCCGGGCCGCGTCACGGGCGAAGGTCACCGTCCGGCCGGTTTCGAGGTCTTCGGCGATGTCGCTGGGGGTCCCCTCCGGCACCGTGTCGGCCGGGTAGCGCGAGAGGGTCAGCTCTGGGAGGAAGACGACCTTGGCCCCTGCCTCGGCCGCCGTCCGGATCCCGTCGCGGAGCGTCTCCACGAGGGCAGCCGGGTCATCGATCCAAGCGTGCTGGACGAGCGCGACGCGGACGGGTGGGTTCGCCGGCTCGGCGACTCGGGCGAGGGACTCAGGGACAGCGGTGGCCTGGATGAGCTTCACGCACGGCAGTATGGCCCACCCGCGCCGCGACATGGCCATGGGGACAGCTCCGGTCCTCGCCGTTCACCTGATGCCCGCGGCCGCAGAGACGACGGCGGTCGTGACCGCGTCGAGGGCTTCGGAGCCGACCCGCCAGACCTGCCAGTGGAGGGTCACCTCGGCCGTCCAGGTGGGGTCGAGCAGGACGAGGTCATCGCCCGGATCCTGCAGGTCAGGGACCATGCCCCAGCCCACCCCTGCCCGCACCGCGGCGACGAACTGCGTGGAGTCCGGGACGAACGTCTGTGGCAGTGGCTGGGTGATCCCGAGCCGCTCGGCCAGTCCGATCTGCATGCGGTCCTTCCGGTCGAACTGGACGACCGGGGCCGCGGCCAGGGCGACGCGGTCGACACCGTCGCTGAACCAGCGGCGGACGAACGACCGCGCCGCCCTGGCCCGGTAGGTCATGGCGCCGAGGCGCCTGGCGGAGCATCCCTGGACGGGGCGTGGCTCGGTCGTCACCGCGGCCATGACGTCGCCGGAGCGCAGCAGGTCTGCGGTCACGTGCTCGTCGTCCCGACGGACCTCGAGCTCGACCTCGCCGGCCGTACCGATCGTCGTCACCGCGTCCGCGAACCAGGTCGCGATCGAGTCGGCATTGACGACGATGGGGACGCGGATCCGGCCGCGCTCCGACAGGTCGGGGGCGCGCAGCTGCCGCATCGCCTCGTCGGCGACGTGCAGCAGCTGTCTGGCCTGCCGGAGGAGAGCGAGTCCCCTCTCGGTGGGCCGTACCGGCTTCGTCCGCTGCACGAGGACCGCCCCGGCGGCGGTCTCGAGCGACTTGATGCGCTGGCTGATCGCCGACGGCGTCACGTGGAGGGCGCGGGCGGCTGCGTCGAACGTCCCGTGGTCGACCACGGCGACGAAGGCCCGGACTTGGTCGAGATCCATGAAGTGATGCTAATGATGCTTCAGAAACCTTCGCTGGTCTCAGGACCGCCGCGTCGCCTAGCGTCGCCGTGTGACCGCCCTCTCCCCCGCACTCGCCGGCTTCGGCACAGGGGCCAGCCTCATCGTCGCCATCGGCGCGCAGAACGCGTTCGTCCTGCGGACCGGGCTTGCCCGACGGTGGGTGCTACCGGTCGTGCTCGTGTGCCTGATCTCGGACGCGGTGCTCATCCTTGCGGGCGTCGCCGGCATCGGCGCGGTCACAGCCCGCGCACCGTGGGCGCTCGAGGCGGTCCGGTGGCTCGGCGTCGTGTTTCTCGTCGGCTATGCCGCCCTCGCATTACGGCGCGCAGCCAGGCCCTCCGCCCTCGCCGCGGACGGCGCGGCCGAGCGTTCACCCCGTCGGGCCGTTCTCGGCGCGGTCGGGCTGACGTGGCTCAACCCGCACGTCTACCTCGACACGATGGTCCTCATCGGTTCGCTCGCCGTCGCCTACGGAGATCCCGGTCGATGGTCGTTCGGAGCCGGCGCGATGCTCGCGAGCGCCATCTGGTTCCCGCTCATCGGCTTCGGGGCGGCGCGTCTCGGCAGGTTCCTCACCAGGCCCGCGGCCTGGCGGGTCGTCGACGCCGTCATCGCGGTCCAGCTCGTCGTCCTTGCCGTCGCCCTGGCCCGCCCGACCGCCCTCTGAGCCTCAACCCCGGTCGAGCTCGATCTCGTCGAGTCCCTGGCCGACGCGAATGCGCACGGCCCGGACGTCAGCAGTCGCCTTATGGTCGCCGAAACGGGCGAAGACCTCGTTGAGCCGCGCGAAGGTCTCCGCCGTGGGCTCGGGAGCCTCCCCGTCGGCGTTGCCCGTGAGGCCGGTGACCCGGTGGCCCTCCCCGAGGCTGAAGGTCGCTGACAGCTGGTCCACGGGCTTCCCGCGCCGCTCCTCGATCCCGCGCCGCAGGATGGTCGACGCCTCACGCGCCACGTCCGCCCCGGGCCCCGCGTCCACCTCCCGCCCGTTCGTCTCCGGCGAACCCTCCGGACCCGGCCGCTGCGACGCGCTCGGCCGCCGCTCTACGTGGCCCTCCGACAGGAACCCCGCTCCCGCGAACTCGACCTTCGCGAAGTCGATGCGCTCGTCGCGCGCGAGGGAGTTGTCGATGACGTAGGCGATGTGGACCGGCAGGTCGGCCATCCCCGGCTGGAGCTGCTGCCCCACGAAGCGGGCGCACACGACGAGCGCATGAACGCGAACCATCGGCCGGCCCTTGCGGTCGGGGATGCGCTGCTCCGGATCGACCCGCTCCATGTCGAAGCCGTCGACGCCCTCCGTCGGGTAGAAGTGCAACGGTCGCCGCAACAGCATGAGCGAGTAGTCGGGCCGGTCCGGCCCCGGCAACAGTCGGTACAGCTCGCCGTTGACCGGCAGCTGCCAGGAGAGCTCCTCGGGGGCACCGTCGAAGCGGGCGATGTGCACGAGCGGCCCGTACTTGCCGACCTGCGCTGGTGGAGTCGCGGCGACTGCTGGTGAATCCATGCCCGCAAACCTACCGGCGCCCGCTGCCCGCGTGGCGACTGCGCGCGCACGCTCCGCGCCTGCGAGCGGAAGCCGGCACAGCGGCATACGGCCAATGCGGTTACCGTGGCCACGTGACGTCCGCACGGGATCTCGCCTCCCTCGCAACGGCCCTCTCCGAGGGCGCCCTGACGACAAACCCGGCGACCGTCGAGAACTATCGACGCGACTGGACGCAGTCAGAAGCAGCCGGTATGCCGCTGGGCCTGGTGCGCGCCCAACGCGCGGACGACGTCGTGGCAACGTTGCGATGGGCGTCGGCGCACGCGGTGCCGGTCGTGCCCCGGGGAGCGGGCAGTGGCCTCTCCGGCGGGTCGTGCGCGGTGGACGGGTGCGTCGTCCTGTCGATGGAGCGGATGCGCGCGATCGAGATCGATCCGGCGACGCGGACGGCCACCGTCGAGCCGGGCGCCTTCAACGCCGACGTCAAGCAGGCCGCCGCCGAGCACGGGCTGTGGTATCCACCCGACCCGTCATCCTTCGAGATCTGCTCCATCGGCGGCAACGTCGCGACCAACGCGGGTGGGCTGTGTTGTGTCAAGTACGGCGTGACGACCGACTACGTCCTCGGGCTCGACGTGGTGCTCGCGGACGGCACGCTCCTGCGCCTCGGTGGCCACCGGATCAAGGACGTCGCCGGGCTGCCGCTCCTCAAGCTGTTCGTCGGCAGCGAGGGCACGCTCGGCGTCGTCACCCGGGCCATCCTGCGCCTGCTCCCGGCACGCCCTCCGGCAGCGACGCTGGTCGCGTTCTTCCCCACCGTGGCGGCCTCCGCCCGCGCCGTCGTCGAGATCGGCAGGCAGGTGCGGCCGTCAATGCTCGAGCTCATGGACAACGCCTCGATCAACGCGGTCGAGGACTACCAGGCGATGGGGCTCGACCGCGGCGCCGGTGCGCTCCTGCTCGCCCAGTCCGACGCACCAGGTGCCGCGCGCGCCGAGGAGATCGAGGTGATCCGGGCCGCATGTGAGGAGCAGGGCGCCGTGGAGTGCCTCGTCACCGACGACCCGGCCGAGGGAGAGCTGTTCGCGGCGGCCCGGCGGGCGGCCTTCCCCGCGATCGAGAAGCTCGGCTCCCTCATGCTCGAGGACGTCGGCGTGCCGATCCCGCTCCTGCCGGAGCTGCTGGCGGGCATCGACACGATCGCCGAGGCCAACGACGTGCAGATCCCGGTTGTGGCCCACGCCGGCGACGGCAACACCCACCCGATCATCGTCTATCCCCGCGGCGACGAGGCTGCGAAGGAGCGTGCCAGCATCGCCTTCAGCGAGGTGATGCACCTGGCGATCCGGCTCGGCGGGACGATCACGGGCGAGCACGGTGTCGGCCGGCTCAAGCGCGCCGCCTTGGAGGACCAGCTGGGGCCGGACGTCATGGCCCTGACCCGGCGCATCAAGCACGCCCTCGACCCGCAGGGCATCCTCAACCCCGGCGCCGCCATCTGAGCCGTCCCCGGTTCGACACACGGGCGCCCACCCCACACCCCCGGCGCAACACACCCGCTTGTCGACCGGTCAGGGCGGCTGCA
>NZ_DATCWX010000295.1:0-5635 GCF_036566125.1 Intrasporangium sp. | reverse complement strand
GCCTGCGGCTGCCGCCGATGGTGTTCAGCGCGACGGAGGCCCTTGGACTCGTCATGGCCGCGCTGGACGGCCACCACGCCGCCAGCGACCCGAGCGACCCGGTGGGCAGCGCCCTCGGAAAGCTGATCCGTGCGTTGCCGGAGCCCGTTGCCGCCCACGCGGAGACGGTGCGCCGCATGACCGCACCCGCACCGGATCGCGCTGCAGCGCGGCCGGATCCGGACACGACAGCGACCCTCGTCGAGGCGTGCTCGAGCCATCGGGCGGTGCGGCTCGACTATCGCTCCGAGGCCGGCTCCGAGTGGGTCGTGGAGATCGAGCCGTGGACCGTCGTCGTGCGCCATGGGCGGTGGTACGTCGTGGGCCGGTCGCTCCAGCACGGCCAGACGCGGACCTACCGCGTCGACCGCGTCCGGCGCGTTGACCTGCTCGCCCAGACCTTCCAGCCACCAGGGGGTCTGGACCCGGTCGCGCTGCTCGAGGAACACCTCGCGGTCGGGTGGGAGTACGACGCCCACGTCGACATCGCTGCGCCGATCGAGGTGGCGGGCCGTTGGCTGCCGCGCACGCTCGGCCGCCTTGAGCCGCTCGATGACGTGGAGACGCGTTTGGTCGGCAGCACGAGCAACCCGGCGTGGTACGCGCAACAGCTCGCCATCCTCCCCATGCCGTACCGGATCCGCGGCGGCGCCGAGCTCCGGGCGGCCGCCGTCGAGGTCGCCGGACGGATGACGGCAGCGGTGGATCCGCCGGGCGAAGCGGAAGGATAACGTCCGGAACCGCCCCTACCGTGGCGCGCATGAGCACCAATGACACACCGTGGGAACCACCGCTCGCCGGCACCGAGGTCGGGCACCTGCTCGGGGCACTCGACCGACTCCGCGCCACCTTCCGCTGGAAGGCCGACGCACTCGACGCCGCCGCTCTCAACGCCACGATCGCCGCGTCGGCGTTGACGATCGGCGGCCTGCTGAAGCACCTGGCGGCCGTCGAGGACTTCACCATGACGCGGAAGCTGCGCGGTGAGGACATGGGCCAGCCGTGGACGTCCTTCGGCTACGACGGCAGCAACGACTGGGAGTTCAGCTCTGCGGCTCAGGACTCGCCCGAGGAGCTCTATGCCCTCTACGACGGCGCCGTCGAGCGGACGCGGAGCCGGATCCTGGACGCGTTGGCGAACGGGGGCCTCGACCAGCCCGCGCACGCTGCCAGCGACGAGGGCGAGCATGCCAGCCTGCGCCGGCTGCTCTTCGATCTCGTCGAGGAGTACGGGCGACACACCGGTCACGCCGACCTCATCCGCGAGGCGATCGACGGCCGCGTGGGTGAGGACCCGCCGCCCGGGTGGCGGCCGGTCTCAGGCCAGTTCACCTTCGCGCACTCCTGACGAGCCCTGAGCACACCCCCAATCAATCGAGTGAACAGCTTTCGGGACACAAAACGTGTTCACTCGATCGGGTAGGTGGCCCGGCGCGCCCAAGCGCGCGTGCGGCAGCCAGCCCAGCGGCATACGGAAAATCTCTGCTGCGATGATGTCGAGATCCGGCACCCGGCTCCGTTCCATGGGTGCGGGGCCAACCGGACCCGCGACCGACTCGAAGGAGTGAGCACGATGCCCCAGTTCCTACTGCTCAAGCATTACCGTGGCGCCCCGGACCTGCCCGAGCCCGTCCCGCCGATGGACCAATGGGCGCCCGAGGACGTGGATCGCCACCTGCGATTCCTCGACGACTGCACCACCATGCTCAAGGAGTCCGGCGAGTTCGTCGACGGCACAGGGCTGAACCCCGACCGCGTCTGGGTGCAGTACGGCGGAGCGCCCGGCGCGACGCCAGTGACGACAGACGGGCCATACCCCGAGACGAGCGACCTTGTCGCGGGCTGGTACTGGGTGGACGTCGCCTCGCGCGAACGGGCGCTCGAGATCGCGGCACACGTCTCGTCCGGCCCGGGCCCGGGAGGCAAGCCCATGTATGAGTGGATCGAGGTCCGCCAGGTCATGTTCTCGTCGCCCGTCGAGGCCGACTGAGTCAGTGACTGTCGGGTGACTCCCAAGGACGAGGTCCTGCTGCGAACGCTCGTGCCGCAGGTCATCGGGGTCCTCGTCCGCCGCGGCAACGACTTCGCGGCGGCCGAGGACGCCGTCCAGGATGCCCTCGTCGAGGCAGTTCGGCACTGGCCGGAGCACCCTCCGCGCGACCCCAAGGGCTGGCTCATCGGGGTGGCCACCCGGCGCCTCATCGACGCGGCACGGAGCGACCAGGCGCGACGGGCTCGGGAGCAGCGGGTCGACCGGGAGCCGGCGCCCGGGCGTACGGAGGAGGAGGACGACGCGCTCCGACTGCTCTTCCTGTGCTGCCACCCGTCGCTGAGCCCAACCTCGGCCATCGCGCTCACCCTGCGTGCCGTTGGTGGCCTCACGACGGACGAGCTCGCCGAGGCGTTCCTGGTGCCGCGGGCGACGATGGCGCAGCGGATCAGCCGCGCCAAACGCACCATCGCGGACGTTGAGCTGGGCCCAACGGGCGACGTCGCCGAGGTGCTCCGGGTCCTCTACCTCATCTACCACGCGGGCCACAGCGGACGGGTCGACCTCGCAGCCGAGGCGATCCGACTCACCCGGCAACTGGCGACCGGGCACTCGGACCCCGAGGTCCACGGCCTGCTGGCCCTGATGCTCCTGCACCACGCTCGTCGACGAGCGCGTTTCGGCGACGACGGGCGCCTCGTCACGCTCGACCGACAGGACCGCTCCCTGTGGGACACCGACGAGATCGCCGAGGGCGTCCGGATCCTCCAGCAGGCGCTCGCGGCGAACCGCCGCGGTGAGTACCAGCTCCAGGCCGCGATTGCCGCGCTGCACGATGATGCGCCCACGGCCGCGGAAACCGACTGGGCTCAGATCCTCGAGTGGTACGACGAGCTCATCGCCCTGACGAACAACCCGATCGCGCGGCTGAGCAGGGCCGTCGCCCTCGCGCATGTGCTCGGGCCGGACGCGGCGCTCGCCGAGCTCGAAACCCTCGAGCCGCTCGTTGGTGAGCGGCACCGCTACTTTGCCGTGCGTGCCTACCTGCTGGAACGGGTCGGCGACCGGGCCGGTGCCGCCGAGCACTACGCGGCGGCTGCCCAGCGCGCGACGAACATCCCGGAGCGCGACCACCTCACGCGGCGCGCTGCCGTCCTCCGTCACGAGGCTCGGGAAGGTTGAGCCCCGTTGTTGGGTTGAGCGGGACATGACCGACTACGGCCACGACCTGCTCTTCGGCTCCTTCATCACGCCCGCCAACGCGGCGCCCGACAACGTCGTCGCGCTGGCGCAGCTCTCGGAGGAAGCGGGTCTGGACCTCGTCACGTTCCAGGACCATCCGTACCAGGCGGCCTTCCTCGACACGTGGACCCTGATGAGCTTCGTTGCGGCCCGGACCGAGCGGGTGCACCTTGCCGGCAACGTCCTCAACCTCCCGCTCCGGCAGCCCGCGGTCCTCTCCCGGGCGGCGGCCAGCCTCGACCTGCTGAGCGGTGGCCGCGTCGAGCTCGGCCTCGGGGCCGGCGGCTTCTGGGACCCGATCGTGGCGATGGGCGGCGAGCGGCTCAGTCCGGGTGGGTCGCTCACGGCGCTCCGTGAGGCGATCGACGTCATCCGCGGCATCTGGGACAAGGGCAATCCCGAGCGCCTCGTCGTCGACGGCAAACACCACCGGGTCAACGGAGCCAAGCGCGGACCCGCCCCGGCACACGACATCTCGATCTGGGTCGGCGGCCTCAAGCCGAGGATGCTGCGGCTCATCGGCGAGAAGGCCGACGGCTGGCTGCCCTCGCTCGCCTACCTCACGGGCATCGAGCAGATCGACGAGTCGAACGCCCGCATCGACGAGGCCGCCTCTGCTGTGGGCCGGGACCCGAGGCAGGTGCGCCGTCTGGTCAACATCGGCGGCCAGTTCACCGCCCAGCCGAGCGACCGGCTCCTCGTGGGACCGCCCAGCCAGTGGGCCGAGCAGCTCGCGATGCTGTCGCTCGAGCACGGCCTGAGCGCCTTCATCGTCGTGGGCGACGACCCGAACCAGCTCGCCCTCTTCGGCCAGGAGGTGGCGCCGGCGACGCGCGAGCTCGTCGCGGCAGAGCGCGGGCGACGCGGGACGGCGATGGCCCGTCCTGGTGCGGCGAGCTGATCACCACCATGGACCTCGGACACCCGCTCGAGTTCGGCACGTTCATCACGCCGCTCAACGGCCAGGGCAGGGACGACGCACTGGCCCCCGTCCACCTCGCCCAGCTCAGCGAGGCGGTTGGACTCGACCTCGTCACCTTTCAGGACCACCCATACCAGCCGCGCTTCCACGAGACGTGGACGCTGCTCAGCTGGGTGGCGGGACAGACCGAGCGCATCCGGCTGGCCCCCAGCGTCATCAATGTGCCGATGCGACAGCCCGCCGTCCTCGCAAGAGCCGCCGCGAGCCTCGACCTCCTGTCGCACGGGCGGCTCGAGCTCGCCCTCGGTGCCGGCTACTTCTGGGATGCGATGGAGTCGATGGGCATCGATCGTCTCTCACCGGGCGAGTCGGTCGACGCGCTCGAGGAGGCCATCGACATCATTCGCGGCATCTGGGCCGCGAGTCAGCGCACTCCATTGCGCACCAAGGGCCTCCACCACCACGTCAGCGGCGTGGACCGCGGACCAGCTCCCGCCCACAACATCCCGATCTGGGTGGGCGGGGGAAAGCCCCGCATGCTCGACCTCATCGGAAGGCTCGCCGACGGCTGGGTCATCCCGGGCGGTAACTCAGGATTGGCGGACCTGTCCACCACTGGCCAAGCCGTCGATGCGGCTGCTATCCGAGCCGGCCGCGACCCACGCGAGATCCGGCGAATCGCCAACGTCTCGGGCCGCTTCGGAGTCCGGGGCGGCGACCTCCTCGATGGGCCTCCCGCGCAGTGGGTCGAGCAGCTGCTGCCCCTCGTCGTCGATCACGGCGTCGGGACCGTCATCCTCGCTTCCGACGATCCGGACTCGATCAAGGCCTTCGCCGGCGAGGTCGTGCCCGCCCTCCGCGAAGCCGTCGCCGCCGAGCGGGCCGAGCGCGGCACAGATACGCGGAGCATCGCGAGCAGCTTCATCCGGGTCCAGCGCCACGTCGGCATCGACTACGACTCCATCCCGGCCACCCTGGCACCGGACGCGGTTGAGCCCGGCGACGCCGCCTACGTCCGCCTGAGGTCCAACTACATGCGGGGCGGGAATCCCGGACTCGTGCTGCAGCCACGCGATCCGAGTGGGGTGGCCGAGGCGGTGCGGTGGGCCCGGACCCAGCCTGTCCCCTTGTCGGTGCGCAGCGGCGGTCACGGCATCAGCGGCCGCTCGACGAACCACGGTGGCATCATCATCGACCTTCGCCAGCTCAGGTCCATCGAGGTCATCGACCCGTCCACGCGACGCGTCAGGGTCGAGCCGGGCGCCCGCTGGGGCGAGGTCGCGGCGGCCCTGGCCCCGCATGGCTGGGCCCTCACCTCCGGGGACTACGGCGGAGTCGGAGTCGGCGGCCTCGCCACGGCCGGAGGCATCGGCTTCCTCGGGCGGTCGCAGGGCCTGACCATCGACCGGCTGCGGGCCGTCGAGATGGTTCTCGCCGACGGG
>NZ_DATCWX010000135.1:0-2080 GCF_036566125.1 Intrasporangium sp. | reverse complement strand
TCGAAGAGGGCGTCAACGAGCGCGGCGAAACCGCGTTCACCATCGGCACCGACGACCCGAAGCGCGCGCTCATCCAGCCGATCGTGCGCGAGTGCCAGGTGTGGCGCGGCGGCGACCTGCTGCACCGCGGCCCGATCATGGTCGGCCGCGAGTCCGACGACGGCGCCACCACCACCTACGTGGTGCCCGACTTCCGCTGGTACTACGAGGGCCGCGGCTCCGCTGACGGCGCGAACCGGCTCATGGCGCGCGTCCCCCGGCTGCAGCTGCTCAAGAACGGCGGGTTCACGCAGGGGTTCACCTACTGGCGTGCTCTGTATGACGCGGAGTCGATTCCGGCGCTGCCGCCGCTCTACACCATCGTGGACGACCCCGAGACGCTGTCAGGCAAGGCCATTGATGTCACGGGCGCCGACGAGTCGCAGTTGCACACCGAGGACGTCGCCACGTCTGCGGTGTTCGTGCCGAACGAGTCGACGTACCTGTCCGGTGGCGAGGCCATCATCGAGGCCGTCGGGGAGAACATCCCCGATGGGGCGACGGTGCGCATCACCGGCCACACGGCGAACGACGGCACCGGCTCCGGCCTCGGACTGTCCCACGACCGGGCCCTCGCCGCGAAGGCGACCCTCGCCGCGCAGAACGGCACGCTCCAGTTCGTCACGCCGGACACGTCAAAGTGGAAGGCGGGTCAGTACGTCACGGGCGGCAACGTCGCCGGGCGCGGCTACTACGAGCCGGTCAGCAAACAGCTCGCCCCGAACCGGCGCGTGACCATCGCCTACGACGGCACCCTGCCGGCGACCGGGCACAAGCAGTTCATCGTGCAGACGTACTACATCGCGCACCCGACCACGGCGAAGTACCCGCTGACCCTGACGGCGAACGCGCGCTATAAGTTGCTCGAGTACATCGGCGCGTCGGCGGACGGGTGGAACCTGCGCGTGCGGGCCGTGCGCACGTCCACGCTCGAGGAGTACGACAGCAACTCGGCATCCATCAGCGAGGACACGCCGCTGAACAGGTGGTTCGACCTAGAGGCGTCGGTGGAGATCCCTGCGGACGGCAACTCGTACCGCATCGACGTGCGGCTCTACCCGCCCGCTGGCACGGCACGGTTCGCCGATGTCGGGCTCTACCCGGAGGAGCTGCTGTACTTCTGGGGCGTCGACCAGGCGCACATCGTCCGGGATGTCCTCGCGTTCGCGCAGGACCCGGACTACGGCTGGTCGGACCTCGGCATCACAACCCGCACCCCGGTCACTGGCGTCACGCGAGACCGCTCCTACGAGCTGACGGGCGGCTCCCCGCTGCCGGTCAAGCAGGTCCTCGACGAGTTCCCGTCGCTCGCGCACGGCGTCGACATCGGCGTGACGATGCGGCACGACCTGTCGCGGGTGGACACGCACTATCCCCGGCAGGGCGGCCCTACCAATGTCGTCCTCGTCGAGGGCGGCGCGGTCGTGCGTGCGCGTCCGGCGTCCGACCGGGATGCGTTCTCGCTCGTGCTGGTCCGTGCCAGTGAGGGCGGTCGGTATCGTCCCGAAGCGCTCGCCAAGGACGACGCGGCGCTCGACGGGCTGCGGCTGGCCAAGTACCTCACCGCGGAGTCGGAGACACCGATCACCGAGCTCGACGAGGCCGCGCGTGACGAGCTCGCCCGGTCGAAGGTGACGACGCCCGCGTACATCGTGGAGTGCGACCCGGCTTACACGTCCGAGCTGCGGTCACGGCTGGACCTAGGCGACACGTGCCGGCTGATCCTGCCCCGGTACGGGTTCGACGGACTGGTCCGGACGATGCAGCGGGCGCAGGACCCGAACACGGACGGGCTGACGCTGCTACTGACGGTGGAGGACTGATGCAGGGACTTGGGGGCGGCCGGGCCCGTGGGGACGCGAGCCTGGACAAGCGGCTGGGTCGCGTCGAGAAGGCCGTGGACCTGCTCGACCAGCGGATGCAGCGGCAGCAGCGGATCCCCCCGGCCACGTCGGGCGGCATCGTCGGCGTGTCCCGCTGTGAGGCGTACTCGTTCCAGGTGCAGGACGACGGCATCGGGTCGACCATCGCCGTCACCGAG
>NZ_DATCWX010000289.1:0-7697 GCF_036566125.1 Intrasporangium sp. | reverse complement strand
GACCGGCGCGCCGGGGATCTTCGCCGGCGGTGACGCGGTCCCGAGCCAGCGCACCGTGACGATCGGCGTCGGGCACGGCAAGCGGGCCGCTCGGAGCATCGATGCGTGGCTCCGCTCCGAGGAGTTCGTCAAGGCGCCCAGGCACGACATCATCCACTCCGACCGGCTCAACCTCTGGTACTTCGGCGACCACGACCGGCGCCAGCAGCCGGAGCTCGACCCGGCGGTGCGCATCAAGGCCTTCGAGGAGGTCGTCGCCGGGCTGGTCGAGCAGGAGGCTCGGTTCGAGGCCGGGCGGTGCCTGTCCTGCGGCAACTGCTTCGAGTGCGACGGCTGCTTCGGATCGTGCCCGGAGGACGCGATCATCAAGCTGGGCAAGGGACTTCGCTACGAGTTCAACTATGCCAAGTGCACCGGGTGTGGCACCTGCTACCGACAGTGCCCGGTGCACGCCATCGAGATGGTGGCCGAGTCGAAGTTCGAGTCTGAGTCTGAGTCTGCGCCGGTGCAGGTCACCGATGCGGTGGAGAGGGGCTGACGTGACAACCACGGACGTGGCCACCAGGGAAGAGGCCACCAGGGAAGAGGCCACCAGGGAACAGGTCACCATCGACGGGAACGAGGCCGCGGCCGACGTCGCCTTCCGGCTCAACGAGCTCTGCGCCATCTACCCGATCACGCCGTCCTCGACGATGGCCGAGCTGGCCGACGAGTGGGCCACCCACGGCCGGACGAACATCTGGGGGACGGTGCCCACCGTCGTCGAGATGCAGAGCGAGGGTGGCGCGGCGGGCGCGATGCACGGCGCGCTGCAGGGCGGTGCCCTGGGGACGACGTTCACCGCATCGCAGGGTCTGCTCCTGATGATCCCGAACATGTACAAGATCGCGGGGGAGCTGACCTCGACGGTCTTCCACGTTGCGGCGAGATCGATTGCAGCTCAAGCCCTCTCGATCTTCGGTGACCACTCCGACGTCATGGCGGTGCGGCAGACCGGCTTCGCGCTCCTGTCGTCGGGCTCGGTCCAGGAGGCTCACGACTTCGCCGTCATCGCCCAGGCGGCGACGCTCGAGAGCCGAGTGCCCTTCGTGCACTTCTTCGACGGCTTCCGCACGTCGCACGAGCTCAACACCATCGAGCGGCTCCCCGACGACGTCCTGCGCGACCTCGTCCCGGAGGAGCTGGTCCGCGCCCACCGCTCCCGAGCCCTCAGCCCCGAGCGTCCGTTCGTGCGCGGCACGGCCCAGAACCCGGACGTCTACTTCCAGGCGCGCGAGACGGTCAACCCGTTCTACGTGCGCGTCCCGGGCATCGTCCAGGGCGCGATGGACCGCTTGGCCGGGCACACCGGCCGGCAGTACTCCATCGTCGAGTACGAGGGCGACCCGACCGCCGAGCGCGTCATCGTCGTCATGGGCTCCGGCGGCCAGACGGTCGCCGAGACGGTCCGCCACCTCAACGAGCGTGGCGAGCGGGTCGGCGTCCTGCGCGTGCGGCTCTACCGGCCGTTCCCGGCAGCCGAGCTCGTCGCGGCGCTCCCGCCGACCGTCCGTCGCATCGCCGTGCTCGACCGGACCAAGGAGCCCGGCTCGTCCGGCGAGCCGCTCTTCCTCGACGTCGTCACCGCGCTGACCGAGGCCCACCAGGATGGTCGGGTCTCGCGGCTGCCGCAGGTCATCGGCGGCCGGTACGGCCTCTCCTCGAAGGAGTTCACCCCTGGCATGGTCGCGGGCATCTTCTCCGAGCTCGCCATGGGCATGCCGCAGCCCCGTTTCACGATCGGCATCAACGACGACGTGAGTGGGACGAGCCTGCCCTTCGACCAGGACCTCGACATCGAGGACGACGAGACCCTGCGTGCCGTGTTCTACGGCATCGGCTCGGACGGCACCGTCGGGGCGAACAAGAACACCATCAAGATCCTCGGCGCCGACCCGGACCTGCATGCGCAGGCCTACTTCGTCTACGACTCGAAGAAGTCAGGCGGCCAGACGGTCTCGCACCTGCGGTTCGGGCCGCACCCGATCCGGGCTCCCTACCTGATCCGCCAGGCGGGCTTCGTCGGGGTGCACCAGCTCGGACTGCTCGACAAGGTCGACGTCCTCGGTGTCGCCCGGCCCGGAGCCCGGGTCCTGCTCAACGCGGCCGGCTCCCCGGCCGAGGTGTGGGCCGGCCTCTCCCGACCGGTGCAGGAGGAGGTCATCAAGAAGGATCTCAAGCTGTGGGCGATCGACGCCGACGCCGTCGCCGAGGCCGCAGGCCTGAGGGGCCGGACCAACACCGTCCTGCAGACGTGCTTCTTCGCCATCTCGGGAGTCATGCCTCGCCACGAGGCGATCGCGGCGGTCAAGTCCGCGATCCGCAAGACCTACGGGAGGCGCGGCAGCGAGGTGGTGCGCCGCAACGAGGCCGCCGTCGACAGCGCCGTGGCGGCCCTGCACGAGGTGCCGGTCCCCGAGTCGCCGGACGTCGCCGGCCGCGCGATGCCGCGGGTGGTCCCCGAGGATGCTCCGGAGTTCGTCCGGACGGTCACCGCGGCGATGATGTCCGGTCGTGGCGACGACCTTCCCGTCAGCGCGCTGCCGCTCGACGGCACCTACCCCAGCGGCACGACCGCCTACGAGAAGCGCCAGATCTCCGACCTTGTCGCCCAGTGGGACCCGGAGAGCTGCATCCAGTGCGGCAACTGCGCGTTCGTCTGCCCGCACAGCGTCATCCGGTCGAAGTACTACGACCCCGATGAGGCCACAGGAGCACCCGAGGGCTTCCCCTCCGCCCCGCTCAACGCCGTCGGCCTGCCGGGCTCGCGCTACACCCTCCAGGTCTACGTCGAGGACTGCACCGGCTGCGCCCTCTGCGTCGAGGCGTGCCCGGTCACGAACCCACTCGACAACGCCCGCAGGGCGATCAACCTGGCCGACCTCGAGCCGGTCCTCGAGCAGGAGCGAGACAACATCGGCTTCTTCGAGACGCTGCCCCAGAACGACCGGGCGCGCGTGGACTTCGGGACGGTGCGCGGCACGCAGTTCCTCGAGCCCCTCTTCGAGTTCTCCGGAGCCTGCGCCGGCTGCGGCGAGACGCCCTACCTCAAGCTGCTCTCCCAGCTCTTCGGCGAGCGGGCGACGGTCGCCAACGCCACCGGTTGCTCCTCGATCTACGGCGGCAACCTCCCGACGACCCCGTGGACCAAGAACGCCGCCGGCCGCGGCCCGGCCTGGTCCAACTCGCTCTTCGAGGACAACGCCGAGTTCGGCCTCGGCCTGCGCCTGGCGGCCGACCTGCACACCAAGCTGGCGCGCGAGCGCCTCGCCGAGCTCCGCGACCAAGTCGGTGAAGACCTCGCGGACGCGATCCTCGGGGCCCCCCAGACAAGGGAGTCGGAGCTGACCGCCCAGCGCGAGAGGGTCGCCGAGCTCAGTCGGCGCCTCGCTGACCTCGAGGGGCCCGCGGTGGAGGACCTGCGCAGCGTCGTCGACCACCTCCTGCGCCGGAGCCTGTGGATCGTCGGGGGTGACGGCTGGGCCTACGACATAGGATCGGGCGGCCTCGACCACGTCCTCGCGAGCGGTCGTGACGTCAACGTGCTCGTGCTCGACACCGAGGTGTACTCCAACACCGGCGGCCAGTCGTCCAAGGCGACCCCGCTGGCGGCAGTGGCCAAGTTCGCCGCAGGTGGCAAGGCGGTCGGCAAGAAGGACCTTGCCCTGCAAGCGATCTCCTACGGCAACGTCTACGTCGCCCGGGTCGCCATGGGCGCGGACCCGCAGCAGACGCTCACCGCCTTCCGCGAGGCGGAGGCCTACGACGGGCCGTCGCTCATCATCGCCTACAGCCACTGCATCGCCCATGGCATCGAGATGAGGGACGGGCTCGACCAGCAGTACCGGGCCGTCGCGAGCGGGCACTGGCCGCTGCTGCGCTACGACCCGACGGTTCGGGCCAAGGGCGGCAACCCGTTCCAGCTCGACTCCCCCCGGCCGCGGATCCCGCTGGAGGACTACATCTACAAGGAGCTGCGCTACCGGGTGCTGCGCAACTCGGACCCGGAGGAGGCCGACCGGCTGCTCCACCTGGCCCAGGAGGCCGTCGACCAGCGGTGGGCGACCTACGAGGAGATGGCGACGCGCGGGCCGGCGCGCTTCGCGACCGACCCGAGGAGGAACTGATGGACCTCACCACTCACTACCTGGGCCTCACGCTCCGTAATCCTCTCGTGGCCTCGGCCTCGCCGCTGTCCGTGTCGCTCGACCGGATCGTCGCGCTCGCCAACGCGGGGGTGGGCGCGATCGTCCTTTACTCCCTCTTCGAGGAGGAGGTCCACCGCGAGGAGCTGCGGGACGCGGCGATCGTCGAGACGCACGAGAATGCCTTCGGCGAGGCGATGACCTACTTCCCGACGACCGCCCGACCGGGCGGCCCTGAGCCCAGCGCCGTTTCGCGCTACCTCAAGCTCATCGAGCGCGCCTCGGCCACGGTCACCGTCCCGGTCATCGGCAGCCTCAACGGCAGCACCGAGGGCGGGTGGACGAGGCTCGCGCGCTCCATGCAGGACGCCGGGGCCGCCGCGATCGAGCTCAACATCTACTTCGTCCCCGGTGACCCGCACACCCCGGGTCGGGTCGTCGAGGACCGGCACGTCGAGATCCTCCGGGAGGTCAAGGAGCACGTCACCATCCCGGTCGCGGTCAAGCTGAGCCCGCACTTCAGCTCGCCCGGCGAGATGGCCCTGCGCCTCGACCAGGCCGGTGCTGACGGCCTCGTGCTGTTCAACCGCTTCCTCCATCCTGACGTGGACCCGGAGCGGCTGTCGGTCGAGCCGGGCGTCGTGCTGTCGCGTCCCGAGGACGCGCGGCTGCCGAGGTCGTGGATCGCCATCCTGCACGGCCATGTGACGGGTTCGCTCGCCGCGACGACCGGCGTCGAGCGGGGCGAGGACGTGGCGGCCTACCTGCTCGCCGGCGCCGACGTCGTCATGACGGCGTCGGCGTTGCTCCGGCACGGGGTCGAGCACGCCGGCCGGATCCTCACCGGTCTCGAGACGTGGATGTCGCGCAAGGGCTTCGAGTCGGTCGACGACGTGCGGGGACGGCTCGCCGTGCCACGAGACACCGACGCCACCGCCTACGAGCGCGCCGGCTACGTCGCCGCTCTCGAGCGCGGCCGGGAGACGTACTCCTCCCTCGGCATCCGCTGATGTGCCAGCTGATGGGCAGACTCTGACGGTCCTTCGACGGCAACGGCCACCCGTCGAGATCTGGTTCGACGCCGACGTCGAGTCAGGTCGGCCCGGCAACGGCTACCCGAACTCGGGCGACGTGGGCGGCACGCCGTACACGCACCCCGACTACGACCCGGCCGCCTTCTACATCCGCGACGTGGGCGTCGTCGTCCTCGACGAGCCGGTGCAGATGGACACCTACGGCCAGCTCCCGACACAGGACCAGCTCGACTCGCTCAAGCCGCGGCGCAGCACGACCTTCACGTCGGTCGGCTACGGCCTGCAGCAGTCCTTCCCCGACGCCGCGTCCTGGAAGAACGTCGCCGAGCGAGTCCGCATGGTCGCCAACCCACAGCTGCTCCAGATCAACACCGGCTTCACCGGTGACCAGTCGCTCCTCCTCTCCAACAACACCAACACCGGCGGCACATGCTTCGGCGACTCCGGCGGGCCGAACTTCCTCGGCCACACCAACGTCGTCGCCGGCGTCACGTCGTTCGGCATGAACTCCACGTGCGCCGGCACGGGCGGGGTCATGCGCGTCGACCGCGGCTACGTGCTCGACTGGATCTACGACACGTTCGGCGACCACCTCTGAGAGGTCAGTTGACCGACTGAGCGAGCTCAGCGGCATACGACAGATTCCGTATGCCGCTGAGCTCAGTCGCGCACGCACGCTCAGTGGCGCTTGCGGCCGACTTCCACGATGCGCCAGTCACGCTCGACGGCGAGCTGGCGCAGCTCACGATCAGGGTTGACGGCGATCGCCGTGCCGACCCGCTCCATCATGGGAAGATCGCTGATCGAGTCGCTGTAGGCGGCGCTCCCGTTGAGGTCGTAGCCACGCTCCGCCGCGAGCTTCTCGATCTCGATGACCTTGCCGTGGCCGTAACAGAACTCGCCCATCAGCCGGCCCGTGTAGCGGCCCTGGTCATCGAGCTCGCTGCGCGTCGCGACCGCCCCCTCGAGCCCGAGGGCTCGCGCGATGCGCCCGACCAGCTCGATCGGCGAGGCGGACACGACGATGCGGTCCATCGCGGCTGCCTTGGCCTCGGCGAGCAGGGCGGCGGACTGGGGGATGAGGCGACGGACGATGCCGGGGACGATCTCGTCGGCGAGGTGGATGATGTCGGACTGCTTCGTCCCAGCGACGGCACCGAGGATGCGCTCGCGCAGCGCGTGTGAGCTCGCGTCGGTGGAACCCTTGCGGTGGAAGGCAACCGCGTTGAGCGTGTCCTTGAGCAGGTCCCGCCAGGGCACGTGGCCGCCGCGGAAGGCCGCGACGGCGAGCGGGTAGTTGGCCGAGCCTCGGATGAGGGTCCGGTCGAGGTCGAAGAAGGCGGCGGCCCGAGGGCCGGGCCGGATCGCCGCCGCCTCAGAGGCCATGCGCCACCATCGGGAGGGGGGAGTGCCGCCGGGCCGACGGCGGCGCCTGGTTGACGGCCTGCTTGGGCAGGCGCTTCGGCCGCGGCGGAAGGGCCAGGCGGCAGACCTTGGCCCACGCCTGGTACACCTGCCGCGGAAGGGGGCCGGTCGTGTAGGGCAGACCGTAGCGCTTGCAGATCTCGCGGACCTCGACGGCGACCTCGGCATAGCGGTTGCTCGGCAGGTCGGGGAAGAGGTGGTGCTCGATCTGGTGGCTGAGGTTGCCGGTCATGAGGTGCATGAGCTTGCTGCCGGAGATGTTGGCCGAGCCGAGCATCTGGCGGATGTACCAGTCACCCCGGGTCTCGCCGTCGATCATCTCCTCGGTGAAGGTGTCGACGCCGTCGGGGAAGTGGCCGCAGAAGATGACCGAGTGCGCCCAGACGTTGCGGATCGCGTTGGCGGTGAAGGTGCCCCAGAAGGCCTGCTTGCCGGAGCCGAAAACTGCGGCGGCCCCCGGAGTCGCGGCATAGTCCTTGGCAAACTGCTTGAGCGCCTTGACCCCGGTCGCCTTGAGGTCCCGCTTCAGGTCCTCGGTCGACTTCTCGCCGCGCTGCCACGCGGGCAGCTCGATGTCGTAGAGGGCGATGCCCCACTCGAAGAACGGTGCGAGGACGAGGTTGAAGAGCGGGTTGCCGAGAGCCATGGGCGTCCACGGCTGGTCCTCGTCCATCCGGAGCAGCTCATAACCCACGTCCTTGTCCTTGCCCACGACGTTGGTCCACGTGTGGTGCAGGTCGTTGTGCGTGTGCTTCCACGTGCGGGCGGGGGAGACGAAGTCCCACTCCCAGGTCGTCGAGTGGATGTCCGGGTCGCGCATCCAGTCCCACTGGCCGTGCAGGACGTTGTGGCCGATCTCCATGTTCTCGAGGATCTTGGCGATCGACAGCATGGCCGTGCCGGCGACGAAGGCGGTGCGCTTGCGGGAGAGCAGGAGCGTGGCCCGGCCGGCGAGCTCGAGGGTGCGCTGGACGCGGATGACTCGGCGGATGTACGCGGCGTCCTTGGCTCCACGCGACGCGATGATCCGGTCGCGAAGGGCGTCGAGCTCCTT
>NZ_DATCWX010000280.1:0-19594 GCF_036566125.1 Intrasporangium sp. | reverse complement strand
CATTGCTCCTGGTCGACGAGCACGATCCCGTCCTCGGCCCGCTTGTACATCGCCCCCGACGGGCACGACGTGACGCACGACGGGTTGAGGCAGTGCTCGCAGATTCGCGGGAGGTAGAACATGAACGCCTTCTCGTACTCGAGCCGCACGTGCTCCTCGACGCCGTCGCGAAGGTTCGGGTCGAGGCGGGCCCGGTCTGGCGCTCCCGCGAGGTCGTCCTCCCAGTTCGGGCCCCACTGCAGGTCGAGGGGTCGACCCGTCACCTGCGACTCGGGCTGCGCGACCGGCTGGTGCTTCGAGACACCCGCGGTCGTCAGCGTCTCGTAGTCGTACGTCCAGGGCTCGTAGTAGTCCTGGATCGAGGGCAGCTTGGGGTTGCTGAAGATCGTCGCGAGCTTCTTCCACCGGCCGCCGGCCTTGAGCGTCAGACGCCCGTTGGGCTTGCGGACCCAGCCGCCCTCCCAGGTCTCCTGGTCCTCGTACGTGCGGGGGTAGCCGAGTCCGGGACGGGTCTCGACGTTGTTGAACCAGACGTACTCGGTGCCCGCGCGGTTGGTCCACGCCTGCTTGCACGTGACGGAGCACGTGTGGCAGCCGATGCACTTGTCGAGGTTCATGACCATCGCCATCTGGGCCATCAGGCGCATCGGTGCGCTCCCTTCGTTCGCCG
Source organism: Intrasporangium sp. (assembly GCF_036566125.1). Lineage (GTDB taxonomy): Bacteria > Actinomycetota > Actinomycetes > Actinomycetales > Dermatophilaceae > Intrasporangium. The sequence continues at coordinate 18,924 of NZ_DATCWX010000280.1, read as the reverse complement.
CACGGACATGTCAGTACTCCACCTTTGCGGTTCGCTTGCGGATCATCGTGACCTCGTCCCGGTTGTTGCCGATGGGTCCGATGTAGTTGAAGAAGTAGGCCAGCTGGGCGTACCCGCCGACAATGTGGTTGGGCTTCAACAGGATTCGGGTCAGGCTGTTGTGGATGCCGCCACGCTTGCGGTCGCGCTCCGTGAGCGGCACGTCGATGAGCCGGTCCTGGGCGTGGTGCATGTAGACGGTGCCCTCGGGCATCCGGTGGCTGACGATCGCGCGTGCGGCGACGACGCCGTTGCGGTTGACCATCTCGATCCAGTCGTTGTCCCTGACCCCGATCTTCGCGGCGTCCCGGTCGCTCATCCATACCGACTGGCCGCCTCGGGAGAGGCTCAGCATGAAGAGGTTGTCCTGGTACTCGGAGTGGATCGACCACTTGTTGTGCGGCGTCAGGTAGCGCACCGAGACGCCGAGCTCGGTCTGCTCGCCGATCGGCGTCTCACCGAAGAGCGTGGTCATGTTGAGCGGCGGCCGGTAGCCGGGGAGCGCCTCGCCCATTCCGAGGAACCAGTCGTGGTCGACGTAGAACTGCTGCCGGCCGGTCAGGGTGTGGAACGGCTTGCTCCGCTCGATGTTGATCGTGAACGGGCTGTAGCGGCGCCCGCCCGACTCGGAGCCGGACCACTCCGGGGAGGTGATGACCGGGACCGGGGCGACCTGCGTGTCGGCGAAGGTGATCTGCTTGCCCTCGTGCTCGCCGGCCAGGTCGGCGAGCTTGGTGCCGGTGCGTTTCTCGAGGAACCGGAAGCCCTGGGTCGCGAGGTGGCCGTTGGACACCCCGGCCAGGTGCAGCATCGCGTCGGCCATCTGGACGTCGGTGTCGACCTTGGGCTGGCCGTCGCCGGCGCCGCCGTGCTGCACGCCGTTGCGATTGCGCAGGATGTCGACCTCGCGCTTGACGTCGTAGGCCACGCCCTTGGTCAGCATGCCGACCTTCTCGAGGAGCGGCCCGATCGACGTCATCTTGTCGTAGACGGCCGTGTAGTCGCGCTCGGCGACGGCGATGACCGGGAGGGTCTTGCCCGGGATCGGCTCACACTCGCCGGCCCTCCAGTCCTTGACGACGCCGTGCACGGTGGCCATGGCCTCCGGAGTGTCGTGCCACAGGGGCTTGGCCACGACGTCCCTGCGGGTGCCGAGGTGGTCGGCGGCGAGCTCGCTGAACTTCTTGGCGATGACCTTCCACGTGTCCCAGTCCGACTTCGTCTGCCAGGGCGGGTTGATGGCCGGGTTGAAGGAGTGAACGAAGGGGTGCATGTCGGTCGTGCTGAGGTCGTGCTTCTCGTACCACGTCGCCGCGGGGAACACGACGTCGCTGAAGATGGTCGAGCTCGTCATGCGGAAGTCGAGGGTCATGAGCAGGTCGAGCTTGCCCTCGACGGCCTCGTCCGCCCAGCGGATCGAGGACGGCCGCTGCTCCGGCCGGGCCTCGTCGGCGGTGGCGGCGCTGTCGGTGCCGAGCAGGTGGCGCAGGAAGTACTCGTTGCCCTTGGCCGAGCTGCCGAGCAGGTTGGACCGCCACAACGACAGGATGCGGGGGTAGTTGTGCTCCGCCTCCGGGTCCTCGACGGCGAACTGCAGCTTGCCCTCCTTGAGCTGCTGCACGACATAGTCGGGCGGCTCCATGCCCGCAGCGGCCGCGTCGTCGGCCAGGTCGAGCGAGCTGCGGTCGAAGGTCGGGTAGCTCGGGGTCCAGCCGAGTCGCACCGACTGCGCGAGCAGGTCCATGACGCCCTTGCCGGCGAAGATGCCCGTGCCGGCGTCGAGGTCGTCGGCGGTGAACGTGTCGTAGCGGTACTGCGAGGTGTGCACGTACCAGTACGCCGTCTGGTTCATGTGCCGCGGCGGGCGGTGCCAGTCGAGCGCGAAGGCCATGTGCTGGAAGCCCATGATGGGTCGGATCTTCTCCTGCCCCACGTAGTGTGCCCAGCCGCCGCCGTTGCGCCCCTGCGTGCCCGTGATCGTCGTCAGCACGAGGATCGCCCGATAGATCTGGTCGCTGTGGAACCAGTGGTTGGTCCCGGCGCCGAGCAGGATCATGCCGCGGCCGTTCGTGTCGATCGCGTTCCGGGCCCACTCACGCGCCAGGCGCGTCACCTGCTCCGCGGGCACCGAGGTGTGCACCTCCTGCCAGGCGGGCGTCGCCGGGACCGACGCGTCGTCGTAGCCCGTCGGCCACTGGCCGGGCAGGCCCTCGCGCGCCACGCCGTACTGGGCGAGCATGAGGTCGAGCACGGTGGTGACGAGACGGTCGCCGACGCGCCGGACGGGGACACCGCGCCGCTCGAACACGGCCTTGCCATCAGCGGCGTCGAAGCGCGGCAGCTCCACCTCGACCGCGTCGTCGTGCGAGCCGTAGACCGTCAGCGCCGGGTCGAGGTCGCCCAGCTCGAGGTTCCACTTGCCCAGGCCCTCCTCGCCGTAGCGGTCACCGATGGAGCCGTTCGGGATGGCGACCTGCCCGGTGCGCGAGTCGAACACGGCGGGCTTCCACATGGCGTTCTCGGAGTCGGCCTGCGGCCCACCGTCCATGTCGCCGGCCACGAGGTACTTGCCGGGACGGTAGGCGCCGTCCTCGGTCGGGACGAGGCTGATGAGGTAGGGCAGGTCGGTGAACCGCTGGTTGTAGTCGACGAAGAAGGGCACCTGCTGGTCGACGAAGAACTCCTTGAGGATGACGTGGCCCATGCCCATCGCCAGCGCGCCATCGGTGCCGGGTGCCGCCGTCACCCACTCGTCGGCGAACTTGACGTTCTCGGCGTAGTCGGGGGCCACGGCGAGCACCTTCTGCCCGCGATAGCGCGCCTCGGTCATCCAGTGCGCATCCGGGGTCCGGGTCAGCGGGACGTTCGATCCCCACATGATGAGGTACCCGGCGTCCCACCAGTCACCGGACTCCGGCACGTCGGTCTGGTCGCCGAACATCTGCGGCGAGGCGTTGGGCAGGTCGGCGTACCAGTCGTAGAACGAGAGCATCGGGGCGCCGATGAGCTCGAGGAAACGGGCGCCGGACGTGTAGGAGACCGGCGACATGGCCGGGATGGGCGAGAAGCCGGCGATCCGGTCCGGGCCGAAGCGCTTGACGGTGTAGACGTGGGCGGCGGCGACGAGCTCGGTGACCTCTTCCCACGTGGCCCGCACGAGGCCGCCCTTGCCGCGCGCCTTCTTGTAGCGCATGGCCTTGTCGGGGTCCTCGACGATGGAGCCCCAGGCGAGGACGGGGTCGCCGCCGTGCTGGCTCTTTGCCTGACGGAACATCTCGAGCAGGACGCCCCGCACGTAGGGGTAGCGCACTCGGGTGGGCGAGTAGGTATACCAGGAGAAGGCGGCGCCACGCGGGCAGCCGCGGGGCTCGTAGTCGGGCCGGTCGGCACCCGGGCTCGGGTAGTCCGTCTGCTGCGCCTCCCAGGTGATGATCCCGTCCTTGACGTAGACCTTCCATGAGCACGAGCCGGTGCAGTTGACGCCGTGCGTGGAGCGGACGACCTTGTCGTGGCTCCACCGGTCCCGGTAGAAGGCGTCACCGGCACGTCCGCCCTTGGCCTCCATGCTGCGTTTGTCCTCGGAAACCGTCGCCTTGGTGAAGAACCGGCGCGTGCCGACGAGGGCCTCGCTCAAGGGGCCGTCGAGGCCCGTCTCGGTGAGGCCGGTCGGGGAGGCGTTCATGTGTGATCTCCTTGTCGGGGCGGGTGGTTGAGCGACGCGGGTCGCTCAAAGCTCGTGGTCGTGGTCAGCGCGGCGATGCAGAGACTCGGGGCGACGAAGGGCGTGAGCCCGACCTCGGTCGACTCCTCGCCCAGGGCCTCCATCACGCCGCGCATGAGGCCTCGGTGGATGCCGCAGACGACGGCGGTGTTGTCCTTGGCGAGCGGCATGAAGGGGCAGTCGTGCAGGGCGACGCGAGCGGTGCGGCCGTCGTTGGTCGTCGACACCTCAGGGCTGTATCCCCATTCGCGCAGCAGGTCGACCATCTGTCCGATCTTGCCGAGCCACTGGCCGGGAGAGCTGGCGGCGCGCTGGCCGAGGAGGCCGGCGTGGCCGTCGAGGACGTGCCGGCGGCCCCAGCGCAGCCCTGCGTCCTCCGGCGTCGTGGGCGGCTCGCCGTCCCCGAAGCCCAGGGTCTGGACGAGCAGCTCGGAGAGCATCCGGTAAGACTGGTCGGACGTCACCGTTCCGAGCGACCCCTGCTCGATGGCATAGAGCTTGCGCGGACGGCCGGCCTCCTTGCGCCGCTGGAAGTGCGCTCGGAGCAGCCCGGCCGCCACGAGCTGGTCGAGGTGGAACCGCACCGTCGTCACGTGCAGGCCCAGTCGGTGGGCCAGGTCCTGGGCACGCAGGCCCGGATGCGGGACGACGGCACCGGTGGCCGGGTCGACGCTCGTCGGGAGGTTGGCGAGGGTGTCGACGATGGTCCTTCGAACGGGTGAGCCCAGCAGGTCCGTACCGGTACCTGAGCCCGTACTCGCATTCAATGCCACGGCGACACCCTTCAATTAGCGAACATCTCTGTGACGTTATTTAGAGGAACGCTGTTCCTCCATCTAAGCACGCCGGACGCTGTGCGAGGTGAGGGCATTGGGAGGACTCCCGTCCTCTTTCCACCGACCGCGCTCTGCGAGTCGCCGGCGCGGATTCCCCTGTTGTGTGAGGCAGATCCCCTCCGCTCAACTTGCATGGCAGGCAATCTACTACGTAACGTAGTTGAACGTCGACCCAGGGTGGCAGAATGTTCCCGCGGGTATTCAACGGGTCGAGGCAGCCTCTCCGGCAGCCCCCTTAAAACGGATTCATTCCTCCAAATAGACGGAGACGAAATGGACGGCACACGAGCCGCATCGTCGGGACGTACCCGGGTCCTCGTCATGTCGACGACGGCCTTCACCGTGATGTTCGCGGTGTGGATGATGTTCGGCATCCTCGGCATCCCCATCCAGAAGGAGCTCGGCCTCAGCGACGTCGAGCTCTCCTGGATCTCGGCGGTGGCCATCCTCAACGGGTCGATGTGGCGCCTGCCGGCGGGCATGCTCACCGACCGGATCGGTGGCCGACGGGTCACGATCGCCATGCTCTTCGCCACGGCGATCCCGGCGTACTTCGTCTCACAGGCGACGACCTACCTGATGCTGCTCATCCTCGCGTTCCTCGTCGGCTTCGCCGGCAACCTCTTCTCGGTCGGCATCGCGTGGAACGCCGCCTGGTACCCCCGCGACCGCCAGGGCTTCGCCCTCGGCGTCTTCGGCGCCGGCAACGTCGGCGCCTCCGTGACGAAGTTCATCGGACCAGCACTCATCACGAGCACGGCCGGGGCCACCTACATCGCCGGCGTCCAGGGCGGCTGGCGGCTCGTCCCCGCCATCTACGCGATCGTGCTCGTCGCGATCGCCGTGCTGACGTGGATCATCACGCCACACCACGACAAGATGCCGGGCAAGAGCCAGTCCACGGCCACCATGCTCGCGCCGCTGAAGGACATCCGCGTGTGGCGCTTCGGCCTCTACTACGTGGCGGTCTTCGGTGCCTACGTCGCGCTCTCCGTGTGGCTGCCCAAGTACTACGTCGACAACTTCGGCGTGGACCTCTGGACGGCAGCGCTTCTCACCGCGACCTTCATCTTCCCCGCCTCCCTGCTCCGCCCGCTCGGCGGCTGGTTCAGCGACACGTTCGGCGCCCGTCGCGGCATGTACTTCACCTTCACCGTCATGCTCGTGACGAGCGGGCTGCTCATGATGCCCAACGGCCACCTTGTCGTCGTCCAGGCGGACGGCGCGCAGACCGAGCACTGGAACTACAGCATGGGCATCGTGCCCTTCGTCATCCTCGTGTTCCTCCTCGGCTGCGCCATGGGCATCGGGAAGGCTGCGGTCTACAAGCACATCCCGGAGTACTTCCCGAGGGCGGTGGGCCCGGTCGGGGGGCTGGTCGGCATGCTCGGTGGCCTCGGCGGCTTCTTCCTGCCCCCGATGTTCGCCTACACGAAGGACTGGTTCGGCTTCCCGTCGAGTACCTTCTTCGTCATCTTCGTGCTCACCGCGGTCTGCGCCCTCTGGATGCACTGGACCGTCGTGCACATGCTGCACCAGGGCTCGCCCCAGCTCGCCGACTACTTCGAGCCGCCGCCCGCCCACAATCCGGATCTGCTCGATCCGGCTCTCCACAACCGCACCACCGCTGACCTGGCCCACGCGTCCGCGACGGGCTCTGCCAACAGCTCCACCAACGACTCCACCAAGGAAACGACGGAGGCTCGCGCATGACGACCAAAACCGCACCCACCCGTGGGGAGTGGCTCGAGTCCTGGGACCCGGAGAACGAGGAGACCTGGGACAAGCCGCTGGCGTGGAGGACCCTCTGGATCACGACCTTCTGCCTCACCCTGGCGTTCATCGCGTGGTTCCTCCCGAGCGCGATCATCCCGAAGCTGAACCCGCTCGGCTATGAGTTCAGCAAGGGCCAGCTCTACTGGATGGCGGCCATGCCCGGGCTCGCGGCCGGACTCATGCGCCTCATCTGGATGGTCCTGCCGCCGATCATGGGCACCCGCAAGATGGTGTCCCTGACGACGCTCCTGCTCATCGCGTCAACACTCGGCTGGGGCGTGCGCGTCCAGAGCCCGACGGCGCCCTACTGGGAGCTCATGGTCCTCGCCTTCCTGGCGGGCATCGGCGGTGGCGCGTTCTCCGGCTTCATGCCGAGCACCTCCTACTTCTTCCCCAAGCGCATGCAGGGGACCGCACTGGGCCTGCAGGCCGGCATCGGCAACTTCGGCGTCTCGCTCGTCCAGCTGCTCACCCCGTACCTCATCGGCCTGAGCTTCCTGGCCGTCATCGGCGGCAGCCAGCTGATGACGATGCCGGGTCAGCAGCCGGTCGAGGTGTGGTACCAGAACGCCGCCTTCGTCTGGATCCCGCTCATGATCATCGGCGCGATCCTGGCGTGGACGATGCTCAAGTCGGTCCCGATCAAGGCGAACATCAGGCAGCAGTTCGACATCTTCAACAACCAGGACACCTGGTGGATGACGCTGCTCTACATCATGACCTTCGGCACGTTCTCCGGCCTGTCGGCGCAGTTCGGCCTGCTCATGGCCAACCTCTACGGGATCGGCAATGCCGAGATCGTCCAGGGAGCCGGCTCCTCCGCCCAGCTGCTCGTCGATGGCTACGCCGTGCCGGACGTGGTCAAGTACGTCTTCCTCGGCCCGCTCGTGGGCGCCGGCGCGCGCGTCCTCTTCTCGCCGCTGACCGACCGCATGGGCGGCGCGAGGTGGACCCTCGTGTCCGGGATCGGCCTGATCGCCTCGATCGCCTACACGATCCCGGCGCTCGTCCCCGACACCTCTTCGGCCGAGGCGCTCCAGGGCGGCTTCAACCGGTTCCTCTGGGGCATGCTCGCGATCTTCCTCTTCAGCGGCATCGGCAACGCCTCGACGTTCAAGCAGATGCCGATGATCTTCGAGCGCCGCCGGGCGGGAGGCGTCATCGGGTGGACGGCTGCGATCGCCGCTTTCGGTCCGTTCCTCTTCGGCGTGGGCCTGACGATCATGTCGCCGACGCTCTTCTACCTGATCGGGATTGCCTGGGCCGTCATGTGCGTGGGCATCACGTGGATGCGTTATGCACGCCCCAACGCTCCCAAGCCGGGCTGACAGGCCAACCACCATGCCGTATGCCGCTGTGCTCGGTTCTCGTCGAGCGTGCAGCCCGCGCGGGGCTCAGTTCTCATCGATGGGGCGTCAGCGCTTGTGCCGCGGCGCGAACGCGGGTGCCTCCCTCGCGAACGCCGCCTGCCGCGCCCGACGGGTGTTCGGTGTGCGGAGGAGCAGCCGCAGCTGCTCGGCGCGTTCCCTGGCGAAGGTGCGACGCGGGCCAACCGACCCGGTCCGCTCGAAGAGGCGCTTCGCAGCAGCGACGGCGTCGGGAGACCGCGTCATGATCTCGGCGACGAGCTCCTCGGCGGCAGCGCGTGGTTCATCGGCAACTCCGGTGGCCAGCCCCAGCGCCGCTGCCTGCTCGCCGCTGACGACCCCTCCGGTCATCGTGAGCCGTTTCGCGACGTCGAGGCCGACGACCTCGGTGAGGCTCTGGATCCCGGACATGTCCGGGATGAGTCCCCACTTCGACTCGAGGACTGACCACTTCGCGTCCGGGGTTGTGAACCGGAAGTCCGCGCCGAGGGCGATCTGCACCCCACCGCCGAAGCAGTGGCCGTGGACCGCCGCGACGACCGGCACCGGCAGTCGGCGCCAGGCCCAGCACGCTTCCTGGAAGGTGTTGGTGCCGAGCCACGGCCGCGGAACGAAGGCCGCCGCGACGGCCCGCGGGTTCTTCAGCACAGTGGCGAAGTCGAGCCCCGCGCAGAAGGAGTCACCCACGCCCGAGAGGATGACGGCCCGCAGCGAGCGGTCCGCGCGGAGTCGTCGAGCCGTGGCGACGAGGTCATCGAGCATGTCCAGGGTGAGGGCGTTGAGCTTGTCCGGCCGGCTGAGCTGGACCCGGGCGACCCCCTCGGCGGTGGTGCACGTGATGTGGCTCGTCATGGGGTGAGCCTAGGCGCCGAGCCTGCGGTGCGAGCCGCTGAGGCGACGAGATGTGATTTGGGTGGCACTGCCCGCGATCCCCGAGTGACGGTGCCATAGGTTTCGGTGTGCAGTGCACACCAGAAGGAGAACAACTGTGCAGATCGGTGTCCCACGCGAGATGCGCGCCCGTGAGACGCGTGTCGCCGCAACGCCCAAGACGGTCCAGCAGCTGACAGCCCTCGGCTACGACGTCGTCGTCGAGCGTGGCGCCGGAGAGCTCGCCAGCTTCTCCGATGAGGCCTACGCGGTGGCAGGCGCCCGCATCGTGACGTCGCTGGAGGTGTGGGCCTCGGACATCGTGCACAAGGTGAACGCGCCGTCGGACGCCGAGATCGCCCTGATGCGGCCCGGCACGGTGCTCGTCAGCCTGATGGCTCCGGCGCTCAACCCCGATCTCGTCGAGAAGCTGCGAGCAGCGAGCGTGACCGCGATGGCGATGGATGCCGTGCCGCGGATCAGCCGGGCGCAGTCGCTGGACGTCCTCTCCTCGATGGCGAACATCGCCGGCTACCGCGCGATCGTCGAGGCAGCGCACGAGTTCGGCTCCTTCTTCACCGGGCAGGTGACGGCTGCCGGCAAGGTGCCGCCCGCGAAGGTGCTCATCGCGGGTGCTGGCGTCGCAGGCCTGGCCGCCATCGGTACCGCGAACTCGCTTGGCGCAGTGGTGCATGCGACGGACGCCCGGCCCGAGGTGGCCGAGCAGGTCGAGTCGATGGGGGCCCAGTTCCTCGCGGTTGAGATGCCCGAGTCAGAGCTGGCCGTCTCGAGCGATGGCTACGCCAAGGAGATGGGTGAGGCCTACAACCGGGCGGCGGCCGAGCTCTACGCCGCCCAGGCGCCCCAGATGGACATCGTCGTCACGACAGCGCTCATCCCGGGCCGGCCCGCGCCGCGGCTCATCACTGCCGACATGGTGGCGACGATGCGGCCGGGCTCGGTCATCGTCGACATGGCGGCGTCCAACGGCGGCAACGTCGAGGGCTCCGTCCCCGACGAGCTGGTCGTGACGGACAACGGTGTGAAGATCATCGGCTACACGGATCTCGCGAGCCGGCTGCCGACGCAGGCCAGCCAGCTCTACGGCACGAACCTCGTCAACCTGATGAAGCTGCTGACGCCGGGCAAGGACGGGCAGCTCGTCCTCGACTTCGACGACGTCGTGCAGCGGGGCATGACGGTGACCCGCGACGGAGAGCTCCTCTGGCCGCCGCCGGCCATCCAGGTGTCCGCCGCCCCGGTGGCCAAGCCCGCCGCCGAGGTGGTCAAGGAGCCCGAGAAGGTCAAGGACCCACGACGCAAGTACGTCTACATGGCGGTCGGGGCCGTGGCGTTCGCACTCATCGCCGCCGTCTCACCACCGAGCTTCCTCGGCCACTTCACGGTGTTCGCCCTCGCCGTGGTCGTCGGCTACTACGTGATCGGGAACGTCCACCATGCGCTCCACACGCCGCTCATGTCGGTGACGAACGCGATCAGCGGAATCATCGTCGTCGGTGCCCTGATCCAGCTGGGTCAGTGGTCCGAGGAGCAGAGCCTGGCCATCTTCGTGCTCGCCTTCCTGGCGACGCTGATCGCCAGCATCAACATCTTCGGTGGCTTCCTCGTCACCCGCCGCATGCTCACGATGTTCCGGAAGGGCTGAGCGCACACCATGGACCTCGCACTGATCCAAGCGGCGTACATCATCGCCGGTCTGCTGTTCATCCTGTCGCTCGCCGGTCTCTCGAAGCACGAGACCGCGAAGGACGGCAACAACCTCGGCATGATCGGCATGCTCATCGCCCTCGTCGCGACGCTGTGGCTGGCCCTTCGTGGTGCCGATCCGCTGAACTGGCTGTCCATTGCCACCGCCATGGCCATCGGAGCCCTCATTGGTATCTGGAGGGCCCGCCGGGTCGAGATGACCGCGATGCCCGAGCTCATCGCGATGCTGCACAGCTTCGTCGGTGCGGCCGCTGTGCTCGTCGGTTTCAACACCTTCCTCGCCTCGGACGCCGGGGCGAGCGACGGCGTCCACCTGGTCGAGATCTTCCTCGGCGTCTTCATCGGTGCCGTGACCTTCACCGGATCGGTCGTCGCGTACCTCAAGCTGGCAGCGAAGATCTCCGGTCGGCCGCTCATGCTGCCCGCGCGGCACTGGCTGAACCTCTTCGCCGGGATCATCTCCCTCGGCCTGATGATCTGGTTCGTCGCGTCACACTCGATCGTCCCGCTCGGCATCATGACGGCCATCGCCCTGGCCTTCGGCTGGCACCTCGTCGCCTCGATCGGCGGCGGCGACATGCCGGTCGTCGTGTCGATGCTGAACTCCTACTCCGGATGGGCCGCCGCGGCGGCCGGCTTCATGCTCGGCAACGACCTGCTCATCATCACCGGTGCGCTCGTCGGCTCGTCCGGTGCGTATCTGTCGTACATCATGAGCAAGGCGATGAACCGGTCCTTCATCTCGGTCATCGCCGGCGGCTTCGGACAGGACGGCGGCGCCCCGACGGGCGATGTCGACTACGGCGAGCACCGGGAGACCAACCCCGACGAGGTCGCCGACCTGCTCGTCCACGCCAAGTCGGTCGTCATCACACCGGGCTACGGCATGGCGGTCGCGCAGGCGCAGTACCCCGTGGCGGACCTCACCGCCAAGCTCCGCGAGAAGGGCGTCGACGTGCGCTTCGGGATCCACCCGGTCGCCGGTCGGCTCCCAGGACACATGAACGTGCTGCTCGCCGAGGCGAAGGTGCCCTACGACATCGTCCTCGAGATGGACGAGATCAACGACGACCTCCCGGAGACGGACGTCGTGCTCGTCATCGGTGCCAATGACACAGTGAACCCGGCCGCCGAGGAGGACCCGAACAGCCCGATCGCGGGCATGCCGGTGCTCGAGGTCTGGAACGCCAAGGACGTCATCGTCTTCAAGCGGTCCATGGCCGCCGGATATGCAGGGGTGCAGAACCCGCTGTTCTTCCGGGAGAACAGCGCCATGCTGTTCGGCGACGCGAAGGACCGGGTCGAGGACATCATCAAGTCCCTCTGACCCCAGCCGGCGGTTCAGCCACTCAGTCCACGTCGAGGATCTGCGGCGTCTCCGCCAACCCGGCCTCGCGCTCCCCGGTAGCCAGCAGGCTGTGGCTTCGCGAGTAGGTGAAGTAGATGACCACCCCGGCGACCATCCACACCAGGAACCGGAGCCAGGTCTCGATCGAGAGGTTGAGGATGAGATAGACGCAGAGCGCAGCCGACAGCCAGGGAAGCACCGGGTTCCACGGCACGACGAAGCCGCGCTTCAGGTCTGGACGCCGCTTTCGCAGGATCGGCACCGCCAGGGAGACAAGCACGAAGGCTGTGAGCGTGCCGATGTTGACCATCTCCTCGAGCCGGCCGACAGGAGTCAGCGATGCGACCAGGGCGATGACGGCACCGACCAGGAACGTGAGTCGCACGGGTGTCCCGGTCCGCTGGCTCGTGACACCCAACCCAGCGGGGAGGAGCCGGTCGCGGCTCATCGCGAAGACGACGCGGGTTGTCCCGATGATGAGGGTCATGACAACCGTCGTGAGGCCGGCGACGGCCCCGGCCGCGATGAGCGTGGCGTACCCGTCCTGGCCCACCTGCTCGAACGCTGCGGCGAGCGCGCCCTGCGTATCGATCTGGTCGAAGGGCACCATCCCGGTGATGACGAGAGCCACGGCGACGTAGAGAACCGTGCAGATGGCGAGAGACCCGAGGATGCCGATCGGAAGGGCGCGCTGCGGGTCCCGGGCCTCCTCCGCGGTCGTGGCCACGACGTCGAAGCCGATGTAGGCGAAGAAGACGAGGGCAGCCGCCGACATGATGCCCATGACGCCGTAGGTGGCCGGCGTCATGCCGGTGAGCACCTGCAGAACGGGGGCGTGGATTCCTTCCGCGCCTGGGGCATTGGGTGCGCTGGGCGGGATGAAGGGCGTCCAGTTGGCAGAGTTGACGAAGCCGGCGCCCGCAACAATGACGAACAGCACGATGAACACCTTGATCGCGACGAGCACGAGGTTGACCCGCAGGGACTCCTTGATGCCCTTGGCGACGAGTAGGGCCAGCACGGCCACGAGCACGAACGCCCCGAGGTCGAAGTGGGAGCCGGGAGCCACGGCAGCGGGGATCTCGATCCCGAACCGGCCCAGCAGGATCTCCACGTAGGCGGACCACCCCTGGGCGACGACGCTCGCGCCCAGCATGAGCTCGAGGATCAGGTCCCACCCGATGACCCAGGCGATGAACTCACCGAGGGTCGCGTAGGAGAAGGTGTAGGCGGATCCCGACACCGGGACGGTCGAGGCGAACTCCGCGTAGCACATGGCGGCGAAGGCGCACACGACGGCCGCGAGGATGAAGGACAGGATGACGGCGGGCCCGGCATACTGCTGCGCGGCCCGGCCGGTGACGGTGAAGATGCCCGCGCCGATCACGACGCCGACGCCGAAGACGACGAGGTCGAGGGCGGTCAGCCGGCGCTTCAGGTGATGGTCCGGCTCGTCGGCCGCGGCCATGGACGCCTCGATCGTCTTGGTGCGGAACAGACTCATGATGACCTCCGAACGCTGATGTGTCGGGACGGTCACTTCAAACTAGACCGGCCCGGCGCCCGGCGCGATGTCTGAGCTCGGTTCAGTCGTCGCCGGGGTCGTGGGGGCGGTCGGTGACGCGGTCGCTGGTCCAGATCGGGACGGGCCCGGTGTCCGCCGAGCGTCGGCGCCGTTGGATGTCCTCGCTCTGGTAGAGCGTCTCCCCGCCCCGTTTCCGTCGGATCGGGATGGCGCGCGAATGCTGGTCCAGACGGTCCTGGATCGGGCTGTGGATCGGCGCCACGTCAGGGTATGACGGCGTGCCGTATCTCGGGGCGCCGGAGCCCGCATCGCCACCATTTCCGCCAGAGCCACCTGAGCCGCCAGGACCACCTGAGCCGCCCGAACCGTTGTCCGGACCGTTCCCGCCGTCGACCGGGGGTCCGGTGCCAGTGTCGTCTTCCTCGATCTCCCGGACGGTGGTGGTGCCGGACGGCGGGCCGATGTTGAAGATCACGGCGCAGATGGCCCGGTAGGTCTCGTCCGGTCGCCGGACCCATTCGACGGTGCGCATGGCCTGTTCCTGACCGGCGCTCTCCATGACGAAGCGTCCGTAGCCGAGCAGCTTTCCGGGGATGCTCCGCTCGTAGCTCATGTCGGTGACCTTGATGAGCGGCATCATCGCGACCTTGTGCGTGATGAGCCCGTAGCGCAGGAGCAGCCGTTTGTCGGTGGCGGCGAACCAGTCGTGGCGCCACTCGAGGATGTGCCAGCCGAGCCAGATGAGACTCACGAAGAAGACGAACCAGAGGAAGTTCCCGATCGGCTGACTGTCATGAGTGAGGTTGGCGTCGAAGAACATGGCGATGCCGAGGACCAGGACGCTGATCGCGATTGGTTTGAGGAGCCGGGCCCAGTGGGCGTGGACCGCAGTGACGAGCTGCTCACCCGGCAGGAGGATAGGTGAGAGTCCCGAGGGGATCTCGTCGGTGCTCCGGAGGAACGCCATGTCGCCCGTTGTCCGTCCTCAGCCGCCCAGCAAGCTGTCGAAGAATTCCAGGAGGGCGTAGAAGCCCTGCACGAGGATGTTCCAGATGCTCGTGATGATGCCAGCGGCTTGGTCAGGTGAGGTGAAGATCGCGTAGATGAAGAACGCCAGCACGAGGAAGAGAATGACCTTCTTGGTCCTGGGACCCATGGTGGTTCGCTCCTCAGCATGACGGACGGCCGCGTCGTCGCACGGCACGGGTGTGGGACCAGTGTGCCGCAAGTGACCGATGTGGACGTGGAGGACATCGGGGTGTGTCTGAGCTTCGGTGGAGACCCACATTAGTCTCCCCGCGCGCCACGGTCTTGTTGGAGTAGCGGTCGGGGCTGGGTGGAGGGCTGGCCCGGGGAGCGAGCTCAGCGGCATACGGGCTAGTCGACGACCCCGTAGAGGCGGTCACCCGCGTCGCCCAGGCCCGGCACGATGTATCCCTTCTCATTGAGTCGCTCGTCGACGGCGCCCGTGACGACCTTCACGTGGGCGCTCGTCGAGGCCAGCGACTCCTCGAGATGCTTGACGCCCTCGGGGGCGGCGAGGAGGCACACCGCCGTGATGTCGTTGGCGCCGCGGTCGAGCAGGAAGTGGATCGCGTCGGCCATCGAGCCACCCGTCGCCAGCATCGGGTCGAGCACGAAGACCTGCCGCCCGGTGAGATCCTCGGGGAGGCGGTTGGCGTACGTCACGGCTTCCAGCGTCAGCTCGTTGCGCTGCATGCCGAGGAAGCCCACCTCGGCGCTCGGCAGCAGCCGGACCATGCCCTCGAGCATGCCGAGCCCCGCGCGCAGGATCGGCACGATGAGCGGCTTCGGCTTGGAGAGCTTGATCCCCGTCGTCGGCGACACGGGTGTCTCGATCTCGAAGGGCTCGACCCGGACCTCTCGGGTCGCCTCGTAGGCGAGGAGCGTCATCAGCTCCTCCGCGAGGCGGCGGAACGTCGGGCTGTCCGTCCGCTTGTCGCGCAGGTAGGTCAGCTTGTGGGCGATGAGGGGGTGGTCGGCGACGTGGACGCGCATGGGTGGAAACTTAGCGCGTGGCCAAGGATTCCGAGACTCCGGTGACGGACGCCGCCGCCGTGTCGGAGCGGTATGCCGCATGGGTCGGCGAGGCACTCGAGCTCGCTGCCCGCACGGGCGGATCGGAAGACGTGCCCGTGGGCGCCGTCGTCATCGGCGCCGACGAGGTGGTCATCGGCCGGGGACGCAACGTGCGGGAGCAGTTCGGCGACCCGACGGGTCACGCCGAGATCATGGCGCTGCGCGAGGCGGCTGCCGCCATCGGCTCATGGCGCCTCGACGGGGCAATTCTCGTGGCGACGTTGGAGCCCTGCGTGATGTGCGCCGGAGCCGCCATCGCGGCCCGGATCGAGCGGATCGTCTTCGGCGCCTGGGATCCCAAGGCCGGCGCCTGCGGTTCGGTCTGGGACCTGACACGGGATCCGTTGGCGCTGCACCAGGTCGACGTGGTCGGCGGAGTGCGCGCGCGTGAGTCGGCAACGCTGCTCATGGACTTCTTCGAGCGGCGGCGGGACGCTGCGCCTGACGGGCGCGAAACCGGATGGAGCGAGGATCGATGACGAGGATCGCAGTTCTGGGGCCCGGCGGCGTCGGGGGAGTCATGGCTGCGCGGCTGCAGCGCGCCGGTCACGAGGTCACCGTGATCGCTTCGGAGCGCACGGCCGCCGTCATTGCTTCCGGAGGACTGCACTACACCTTGCCCGACGGCTCCGGCGAGGCCTCGGTCGAGGCGCGGAGCATGCTGGCGGAGCCCGTCGACGTCCTCGTCGTGGCGACCAAGGCGATGGAGCTGTTGTCCGCCCTGCAACGCGTGCCTGTCGGGCTGCTCGGCGGGACCGCCGTCGTGCCGCTGCTCAACGGCATCGACCATGTGGCCTTCCTCCGAGCCGAGCTCCCCGGCGCCGACGTCGTGGCCTCGACCATCTCCGTCGAGGCCACGCGGCACCGCCCAGGGGTCGTCGAACAGGTGAGCGGCTTTGCCGACGTGGGGGTCTCCCTCGCCAGCGACGGAGGGCAGCTGTGGGCAGAGCTGGCCGAGGGCGCCGGCTGCACGGTGACGACCGTGCCCGACGACGCGACGGTGCTGTGGCGCAAGCTCTCCTTCCTCGCCCCACTGGCGCTGCTGACGACCTCCGCGATGGCGTCGGTCGGGGAGGCGATCGCTTCGCGGTCTGATCTGGTGCGTCCCTTGGTGGACGAGGCTGCTGCGGCCGCTGGCACTGCCGGTGTGGCCATCGATGCCGATGTCATCGAGACGCGACTGAGGTCGCTTCCCGGCGGGATGCAGTCGTCGATGCTCAAGGATGCGCTGGCGGGACGAGCGGTCGAGCTGGACGCCATCGCC
Organism: Intrasporangium sp.; assembly: GCF_036566125.1. Classification (GTDB taxonomy): domain Bacteria; phylum Actinomycetota; class Actinomycetes; order Actinomycetales; family Dermatophilaceae; genus Intrasporangium. The sequence goes on along the minus strand of NZ_DATCWX010000280.1, from coordinate 2,350 downwards.
GGACCGATCATCGGTGCGCTCGGCAGGGACGGGGCTCGGGCCACGGTTCAAGCGGTGTCGGGCATCTTGGCGGCCACGGCCTGAGCGGGTCGCAGCGATTTCTTCGCCGCGGGGACGCTCCGGTATGGTTCTCCGCGGTGGCGTGTCCGAGCGGCCTAAGGAGCACGCCTCGAAAGCGTGTGAGGGGGCAACTCCTCCGTGGGTTCAAATCCCACCGCCACCGCCATTCACCTGCGGGAACGCCGGTCAGCCCGTGAGGGAACTGGCCGGCGTTCCCCGGCCTGGCCTCATTCCCGTCTCATTTGGTCGTTCGTGGCGGTTCGCCAGGGTTCATGCCGAGCCACCGCAGTCGCGTGACGAGGACCTTGCCCTAACACCGACGGCCCCGTCTCCGGGCGCGCAGAGGTCAACGACGCTGTCACTGGGAGCCAGAAGGACGTCCAAGCGCGGGCGCTGGCATCCTCCACCGTCGCAGCAGGCTCTCCGCATGGTGACGATGCCACTCGTTGGCCGGAGGCGCGACGAACTTCGGAGGAGCCATGGGGGGTCAGGATCGCCGAGGGCACGTCCACCTTGCAATGGCCTACGGAGGCTGTCGCCTCAGCGTCGTGTGGGCTCGCGGTGTTCGGCGTGACCTATAGAAGTGCCCGCCGCTCTTATAGGATGGAGCAGAAACCTATAAATCACATGGCTGGAACTATAGGAGTCGGCGCGTGGACCTGAAGCGGTTCGAGGCATCACCCATCGGCACTCTGGCCCCGATCAATGGGTACGACACCCTGCTCAAGCGAGAGTACCGACACGCCGCGTTCGTCCCGGCAAAGCTGCCCCACGAGGTCCCACTCGGGCAGGGCACCTACAAGAAACTCGCCGAGGCTGAGCGGGCTGTGGGGCGCCTCGACGCCGCTGCGGATCGTTTGCCAAACCCCAACCTGCTGGTGCGACCCACGCTGTACCGCGAGGCCGTGAGCACCAGCGCCCTGGAGGGGACGTACGCGCCCCTGTTGGAAGTCCTCGAGGCCGACTATGTCGATGAGAGGCGCCAGAGCCAAGAGGTGCGCGAGGTGCTGAACTACGTGCGGGCGGCAGGACGGGGCCTTGAGCTCATCGAGCAGAAGCCGATCTGCCTGACAGTCATCGCCGAACTTCAGAAGATCTTGGTGCGTGGCACCCGTGGCGACCTCGCGGACTCCGGCTGGCTTCGCACCGGCCAGGTGTACATCGGCGAGCGGTCACGTGGGATCGAGGCGGCTCGATTCGTCCCACCCCCGGCCGGCGACCCACTCGCCGAGGGCATGTCGGACTGGGAGAAGTGGCTCAACGCCGAGGACGACGTCCCGCTGCTCGTCAAAGCGGCCCTGGGCCACTACCAGTTCGAAACGCTACATCCCTTCTCGGACGGCAACGGGCGCCTCGGTCGGCTCATCATCGTGCTTCAACTAATCGCCGAGGGTGCACTGCGCTATCCGATCCTCAACCTTTCTCCCTACTTCGAACCTCGCAAGGATACGTACAAGGACCTGCTGCTCGGTACGAGCGCGACCGGGAACTTCGAGCCCTGGGTCGCCTTCTTCGCCGACGCGGTGATCGCACAAGCAGCCGATGCGGAAGCGCGGATCACCAGGCTGCTCAGCCTCCGACAGGAGATGCTCGGCGCGCTGCGCGCGGAGAAGGCGCGTGGCGTGGTACTCGACATCGTCGAGGACCTCATCGGCTACCCCGTGATAACTGTGTCGCAGGCGGCCAAGCTGCATTCGGTCACCTTTCCGCCCGCGAACAACGCGATCGAGCGCCTCGTGCGGCTCGGATTCCTAGTCGAAATGACCGGGCGCGGCTACGGAAGAGTGTTCGCGTGTCCTGACGTGATGGCGACAGTGGAGGATCCACACCTAACATGACGTCCCGCTCGCCAGGCCCCGCTGAGCGCTGTCCACCCCGATCGGGGACGCAATCCCGAGCTCATGAGGGGTAGATGGTTTCTCCCCGTTCGAGCATGGCGACGAACTGCTCGAGGCGTCGGCTTCGGGTCTCGGCGCGCTTCGCTGTCTGGAGGCGGTAGAGGACGGCGTAGCGATTTCGGCTGTTGAGGTTCTGGAACATCGTCCGCGCGACAGGGTGGGAGTCGAGGGCTGCGGCGAGATCGGCCGGCACCTCGATGCTCGCCGGTCCGGCGTACGCGGCGTCCCAACGGCCGTCAGCCTTGGCGCGTTCCACCGCGGCGAGTCCCGACGCCTGCATGCGCCCTTCCGCCATGAGCCGCTCAGCGATTGCGACGTTGCGCTTGGACCACGCGCTGCGCGCAGTACGGGGCGTGAAGCGCTGACGGTAGCTGTCCTTGTCGCCGCGGCGG
>NZ_DATCWX010000130.1:0-14595 GCF_036566125.1 Intrasporangium sp. | reverse complement strand
GGCGTTCAACCAGGCCGCGCGCGACGCCGTGCTCCGGTACACCAGGGAGTGGGAGGAGTACGTCACCCGGCAGGCGCGCTGGGTCGACTTCGAACACGACTACAAGACGCTCGACGTGACCTTCATGGAGTCGGTCATCTGGGCGTTCAAGACGCTCTACGACAAGGGGCTGGTGTACGAGGGCTTCCGGGTCCTGCCGTACTGCTGGAACGACCAGACGCCGCTGTCCAACCACGAGCTGCGGATGGACGACGACGTCTACCAGATGCGCCAGGACCCTGCGGTGACGATCGGCTACCGCCTCGAGACCGGCGAGCTGGCGCTCATCTGGACGACGACGCCGTGGACCGTCCCCTCCAACATCGCCATGGCGGTCCACCCCGACATCGACTACGTCGTCGTCGAGTCCGAGTTCTCGGGCACCACCGAGCGATACGTCATCGCGGAAGCGAGGCTCGCGGCCTACCGCAAAGAACTCGGAGGTTCGGACCCTGAGTCACTCGAGGACCGCATCGTCGAGCGGCTCAAGGGGTCCGAGCTCGTGGGCCGGCACTACACGCCGCCGTTCAGCTACTTCCTCGGGCACCCGAAGGGCCATGTCGTCCTGCCGGCCGACTACGTGACGACCGAGGACGGCACCGGCCTCGTCCACATCGCCTCGGCGTTCGGTGAGGAGGACAAGGTGCTCACCGACGCCTTCGGCATCGACGTCGTCGTGCCGGTCAGCGCGGACGGCCGGTTCACCTACCCGGTCACGGACTACGAGGGGATGCACGTCTTCGACGCGAACGCCCACATCATCGACCACCTCAAGGCACGCACCCGCGGTGACGGCGAGATGGGCAGCACGACCGAGGGGACCGTCCTGCTCCGTCGGGAGACCTACGACCACACGTACCCGCACTGCTGGCGCTGCCGCGAGCCGCTCATCTACATGGCCGTCTCCTCGTGGTTCGTCGAGGTGACCAAGTTCAAGCAGCGGATGGTCGAGCTCAACCAGCAGATCTCCTGGACGCCCGAGCACGTCAAGGACGGCCAGTTCGGCAAGTGGCTGTCCAATGCCCGCGACTGGTCGATCTCACGAAACCGCTTCTGGGGCAGCCCGATCCCGGTATGGAAGTCGGACAACCCCGAGTATCCACGCATCGATGTCTACGGCTCGTTCGAGGAGCTCGAGCGCGACTTCGGCGTCGAGGTGACGGACCTGCACCGACCGTTCATCGACGAGCTGACCCGCCCGAACCCGGATGACCCGACGGGGCGGTCGACGATGCGGCGCGTCGAGGACGTCCTCGATGTGTGGTTCGACTCGGGGTCGATGAGCTTCGCCCAGGTGCACTACCCGTTCGAGAATGCCGACTGGTTCGAGCACCACTTCCCGGGTGACTTCATCGTGGAGTACATCGGGCAGACACGCGGCTGGTTCTACACCCTGCACATCCTCGCGACGGCCCTCTTCGACCGCCCGGCGTTCCAGTCCTGCATCAGCCACGGGATCGTGCTCGGGTCCGACGGGCAGAAGATGAGCAAGTCGCTGCGCAACTACCCCGACGTGACCGAGGTCTTCGACCGCGACGGCGCCGATGCAATGCGCTGGTTCCTCATGAGCAGCCCGATCGTGCGCGGGGGCAACCTCGTCGTGACCGAGCAGGGCATCCGCGACGGCGTCCGCCAGGTCATGATCCCGCTCTGGAACGCCTGGTCGTTCTTCTCGCTCTACGCGAACACGGCCCGTGGCGGAGCCGGCTACGACGCGAAGCGGTCGACCGAGTCGACCGACGTCCTCGACCGCTACATCCTCGCCAAGCTCCGCGAGTTCGTCGCGGACATGACCGAGCAGCTCGACGCGTATGCGATCGCCGACGCCTGCGACACCATGCGGGCCTTCCTCGACGTCCTCACCAACTGGTACATCCGTCGCTCGCGGGACCGCTTCTGGGGTGGGGAGTCGGAGCAGTCCCTTGCCGCCTTCGACACGCTGTGGACCGTGCTCGAGACGGTGACCCGGGCGACCGCCCCGCTGCTGCCGCTCGTGACGGAGGAGATCTGGCGCGGCCTCACCGGGGAGCGGTCGGTGCACCTGACCGACTATCCGACCGCCGAGGAGCTCCCGGCCGACCACGAGCTCGTGCTCGCGATGGACCGGGCCCGTGACGTCTGCTCGGTCGGCTCCAGCCTGCGCAAGGCCGGTGGCCTGCGGGCACGGCTGCCGCTCGGGGGGCTCACGGTGGTCGTGCCCGAGCCGGGCCAGCTCGAGCCGTTCCGCTCGGTCATCCAGGACGAGCTCAACGTCAAGGAGCTGACCCTGGTCGACGTCGAGACCGCGAGCGAGGCCGACTTCGGCGTGGGCCAGCGGTTGACGGTGAACGCCCGGGCGGCGGGCCCACGGCTGGGCAGGGACGTGCAGGCGGCGATCCGCGGCAGCAAGTCCGGCGACTGGTCCGTCTCGCCGGAGGGCGTCGTGACCTCCGGCGGGCTCGAGCTCGTCGAGGGGGAGTACACGCTCGAGACGGTCGTGGCCGGGGCTGGCGAGGGCGACGCGACGACGGCCACGGCCATGCTTCCAGGGGGTGGTTTCATCGTGCTCGACACCGACGTGACGCCGCAGCTCGCGACCGAGGGGGTGGCACGGGACCTCGTGCGCGCCGTCCAGCAGGCGCGGCGCGATGCCGGCCTGCACGTGAGCGACCGCATCAGCCTGACGATCCAGGGCACACCCGAGGTCTTCGAGGCCACGGTCACCCATCGGGACCTGCTCGTCGCGGAGACGCTGGCCACCCAGTTCTCGTCAGCGGGACCGGACCATCCGCTCACCAACGGCCAGGGCAGCCCGGTGTCAGTGGGCGACGGGTACGGCGCGACCATCGTGGTGGCCAAGGCATGACGACGATGGACGCACGCTCGGGACGCACCGGCGACACGGAGGAGTCGCCGGAGGGCGACCTCACGATCCGTCAGGCCGAGGGCAACGACCTCAACGACGTCATCGAGATCGGGCACCGCACGTGGCCGGTCATCTACGAACCCATCGCAGGCATCGACTACGTGGCGATGGGTCTGGCCAAGTGGTGGACCTCGGATGTCGTCGCCGCCTCGATCCGGCGCGGGCAGACGCTCGTGGCAGAGGTCGCCGGTGACGTCATCGGGATGGTCGCCTTCGGGACGCAGGGAGACCACTTCGTCGTGTGGAAGCTCTACGTCCTGCCCGAACACCACGGCAAGGGCATCGGATCGCAGCTGATGGAGGCGGTCGTCGAACGCGCTCGCGACTACGGCCACGCGCGGATCACGGTGGCCTACCCGGACGGCAACAGCTACGCCGAGCGGTTCCACCGCGCCCATGGCTTCGTCGAGTCGCACCGCGAGCCCTCCGGCTCCGGGCTGCCGGACACGATCTGGATGGTGCGCGAGCTCGGCCCGGCCGACGAGGTGTCCGCGGGCGCGGCTGGGGAGGTCACATGAGCGGTCGGCCCGACGCCGCCGCACAGGAGGCCGCCCGGAACCTCGAGGAGATCAGGCGCCTGCGCGAGATCGAGGAGGCCATCCTCGGTCGGGCTCCCGAGAACGACGTCGGGCCGTCGCTCGAGCGGATCGCGGCAGTCATGGAGCTGGCCGGCGACCCACAGCGCACCTATCCGGTCATCCACCTCACGGGCACCAACGGCAAGACCTCGACGAGTCGGATGATCGACTCGATCCTGCAGGAGACCGGACTCTCGACGGGCCGGTTCACCTCGCCTCACCTGCACGACATCCGTGAGCGGATCACCCTCTCCGGCAAGCCGATTCCCCGCGACAAGTTCATCGCCGCCCACGACGACGTGGCGCCCCTGATCGAGATCGTCGACGAGAGGTCGCTCTCGTCCGGGGGGCGTCGGATGAACTTCTTCGAGGTACTCGTCGCGATCGCCTTTGCCGCCTTCGCCGACGCACCGGTCGACGTCGCCATCGTCGAGGTCGGCCTGGGCGGCTCCTGGGACGCCACGAACGTCGCGGACGGCACGGTCGCCGTGGTCACGCCGATCGACCGCGACCACACACACTTGCTCGGCGACGACCCCGTCGACATCGCGCACGAGAAGAGCGGCATCATCAAGGCCGGTTCCGTGACCATCTCGAGTGTCCAGCACCCGGACGTCGCCGCCGTGCTCGCCGAGCGCGCCGAGGAGGTCGGGTCGGAGCTGCGCCTCGAGGGTGACAGCTTCGGGGTGCTCGCCCGCGACGTTGCGGTCGGTGGGCAGCAGGTGAACATCCGGGGCCTCGCCGGCGACTACCCGGACCTGTTCCTGCCGCTCTACGGCGCCCATCAGGCCAGCAACCTCGCGACCGCGATCGCGGCTGTCGAGAGCCTCGTCGGTGGCGGCACCCAGGCGCTCGACCGCGCCGTGCTGTCGGCTGCCGTGTCCCGGATGACGTCGCCGGGCCGCCTCGAGATCGTCCGGCGCTCGCCGACGGTGCTCGTCGACGCGGCCCACAACCCGCACGGGGCCCGGGCGCTCGTGGCCGCCCTCGACGAGGCCTTCACCTTCACGCGGCTCGTCGGCCTGGTCGGGATCGTCGCAGACAAGGACGCTGCGTCGATCCTCGAGGCCCTCGAGCCCAAGCTGGACCACGTCGTCATCTCCCGCAGCTCCTCCCCGCGGGCCATGCCGCCCGGGCAGCTCGGTGCCCTCGCCACGGACATCTTCGGCGAGTCGAGGGTGACCGTGGAGGGCAATCTTCCAGACGCCCTGGACCGCGCCATCGCCCTGGCCGAGGAGGAGGGTCTCGGCGGCGGCGTCATCGTCACCGGCTCGGTCATCACCGCGGGCGAGGTCCGACTCCTGCTCGGCGTCACCGACACCTGACAGCCGCTCCTCCCCACCCCAATCGAGTGAACAAGATTTGCGGTGAGGCAACCCCGAAAGTTGTTCACTCGATCACGGGGGGCGGGGGAGTCGGCGGGAGGGCTGGGGGGTCACGTGCGGCGGGGAGCGAGCTCAGCGGCATACGGACGCATGTCGGGCGACGGCTCGCGCTCACGTAATCTGTCCGCCATGCACCCCGCGGTGAAGCTCGTCCTCATCCTGGCCATCGTCGTGGTCGTCGCCGTCCTCTACGGGCGGATCTTCGGCCGGCGGGACCGGGAGGAGCGCTACGTCGGCCTGACCGACGCCGTGCGCGCCAAGGTCAGCCGGGAGATCAGCGCCGGGCACAAGATCAACGCGATCAAGATCTACCGTGAGGCCACGGGCGCGCCCCTGGCCGATGCCAAGCGGGCGGTCGACTCCTGGTTCGTGCCGGGCCAGGGTCCCGGCGTGCGGGACGCTGCCGCCTCGTGGTCCGAGGGTCGGCTCACCGCTGAGGCCCGTGCCCGCATCAGCGACCTGGTCGCGGCCGGACGACGTGAGGACGCCATGGCCCTCTATGCCGAGGCGACCGGCGCGAGCGACTCGGAGGCCCAGGCCATCATCCGGTCGTGGGACACGACGCAGAACTACTGAGAGCCTGAGACTCGCGCAATGCACCGACTGTCCTTCTACGGCACAACCGGCACGTTCACGAGGCGCATGCTCGCCGCCGTGCTCTTCGGCCAGTCCATCTGCGTCTTCTTCGGCGCCCTCGTCGCTCGTGCCGTCGCGGCGACGGGTTCGGACTGGGGCCTGTCCACGACCTACCTGCTCGTCGGCACCGGCCTCGCCGTCCTCAGCATCGTCGCCGCGGCACTGATGCGCCGGCCCTTCGGCGTCACCCTGGGGTGGATCGTCCAGGTGCTGACCCTCGCGAGCGCCCTCGTCGTGTCGGCGATGCTCGTCGTCGGACTGATCTTCCTCGCCATGTGGATCGCCTTCCTCATCATGGGCTCACGCATCGACGAGGCGCAGGCCGACAGGCGTGAAGGCGCCGACGGACCCGTCGATAGGGTGGACGAGTGACCATCGAACGCTCCCTCGTCCTCGTCAAACCCGACGGTTTCCAGCGCCGGCTCACCGGAGAGGTGCTGCGGCGCATCGAGTCCAAGGGCTACTCGCTCGTGGCCCTCTCGATCCTGACCCCCACCCGCGAGCAGCTCGCCGTGCACTATGCGGAGCACGAGGGCAAACCGTTCTACGAGCCGCTCGTCGAGTTCATGAGCTCCGGGCCGGTCGCCGCTGCGGTCATCGAGGGGCAGGACTGCGTCAAGGGCTTCCGGTCCCTCGCGGGGGCCACCAACCCGACCGACGCCGCACCAGGGACCATCCGCGGCGACTTCGGCCGTGACTGGGGGCTCAAGGTCCAGCAGAACATCGTCCACGGCTCCGACTCGCTCGAGTCGGCCGCGCGAGAGATCGGCATCTGGTTCCCCGCTCTTTGACGCGACCGGGCCGAAGCGCTGAACGCGTCGATGCCCGAGGATGTTTCTCGTGGACGACTACCTGAGGTCAGATGCTTGGGTCATCGACGCGCTCGACCGGGCCTGGGGCCGCAGCCGCATGGGGATCTCCAGCCGCATCCGGCGGCTGCGCTCGCGGGCCTTCCTGCTCGTCCAGAGCGCCCTGGCCGCAGGTGTCGCCTGGTGGGTTGCAAGCGACGTCTTTGCGCATCCCACACCGTTCTTCGCGCCCATCGTCGCCGTCGTCTGCCTCGGGATCTCCTACGGCCAGCGCCTCCGTCGCGTCATCGAGGTCGCCGTCGGCGTGGCCGTCGGTGTCTTCACTGCTGACCTCTTCGTCAGCGTTGCGGGGACCGGGGGATGGCAGATCACCGTCGTCGTCATCGTCGCGATGAGCCTGGCCATGCTCGTCGGGGGCGGCCCGGTGTTCGTGATGCAGGCGGGTGTGCAGGGCATCGTCGTGGCCGCCCTTGCGCCGTCACCCGGGCAGGCGTTCACGCGGTGGACCGACGCCCTCATCGGCGGTGCGGTGGCCCTCGTCGCTGCGAGCATCGTCCCGCAGGCGCCATTGCGCCGTCCGCGGGTGGCGGCGTCAGAGGTCGCCCGCAAGATCAGTGAGCTGCTGCGACGCGCGGCGGCGAGTGCCGAGGACGGGGACGTGGAGGCCGCAGCGGAGGTCCTGGCGTCGGCCCGGCAGACCGATTCGCTCCTCCGCGAGCTCACGACGGCCGCCGACGAAGGCCTCTCCGTCCTGCACAGCTCGCCGTTCACTCGAAGACAGGCGCCCGGCGTTCGCAAGATGGCCGACCTCATCGACCCGCTGGACCGCGCCATGCGCAGCACCCGGGTGCTCGTTCGCAAGGTCGCGGCCGTCGTCGGGCGCGGCGAGAAGCTGCCGCCCGGATATCGCGAGGTGATCGACCAGCTGGCCGAGGCAACGGACGTCATCGCCCGCGCGCTCGCGGAGAACGCGAGTCCCGACATCGCCCAGAAGGCGGTCCTCGAGGTGGCCCTCGCGACGTCGCACCTGCCGCGCACCGACAACCTCGTCATCGAGACCGTCCTGGCACAGCTTCGTTCGGTCGTCGTCGACCTGCTCCAGGTGACCGGCCTCGAGGTCGATGAGGCGATCGCCGCGCTGCCGCGCGAGCGTCCCCGCGAGTGAGCGAATGCCTGACCCGCGCCGCCCTGTGAGCGAACCGGCCGGCGCCCTGGCCAGCAGGCCCGCCCCGATAGGCTGTCGCCCATGGCTGATTTCGATGTCGTTGTGCTCGGTGCCGGACCCGGAGGCTACGTGGCTGCGATCCGCGCGGCCCAGCTCGGCAAGAAGGTTGCGGTCGTGGAGAAGCAGTACTGGGGCGGCGTCTGCCTCAACGTCGGCTGCATCCCCAGCAAGGCACTCCTGCGCAACGCGGAGATCGCCCACATCATCACGCACGAGAAGAAGACCTTCGGCATCGAGGGCGACGCGACGATGTCCTACGCCACGACCCATTCACGGAGCCGTGGCGTCGCAGACGCCAGCGCCAAGGGCGTGCACTACCTGATGAAGAAGAACAAGATCGAGGAGGTTGACGGCTGGGGCACGATCACCAGCGCGACCTCCATGGACGTCGCTCTCAACGACGGCTCCTCACGCACCATCAGCTTCGACAACCTCATCATCGGCACCGGTGCGACGGTCCGAATGCTCCCCGGCATGCAGGTGAGCCCGAACGTCGTCACCTACGAGGAGCAGATCCTCGACGCGAACCTCCCGAGCTCGATCATCATCGGTGGCTCCGGCGCGATCGGCGTCGAGTTCGCCTATGTACTGACCAACTTCGGTGTGGACGTGACGATCGTCGAGTTCCTCGACCGGATGGTGCCGACCGAGGATGCGGACGTCTCCAAGGAGCTGTTCAAGCAGTACAAGAAGCTCGGAGTCAAGGTCATGCTCTCGACGGCTGTCCAGAACGTCGAGGACACCGGCTCCGGTGTGCGCGTCACCGTGACGCCTGCAGGTGGCGGTGACGAGCAGGTCATCGAGGCGGACAAGTTCCTTGCCGCGTTCGGCTTTGCTCCTCGTATCGAGGGCTATGGCCTTGAGAGCCTTGGACTCACGATGACCGAGCGCGGTGCCATCCAGGTCGACGGTCGGTGCCGCACGAGTGTGCCGAACGTCTACGCCATCGGCGACGTCACCGGCAAGCTCATGCTGGCCCACACGGCCGAGGCGATGGGCGTCGTGGCGGCGGAGACCATCGGCGACGCCGAGACCATGGAGCTGAACTACGACATGATCCCGCGAGCGACGTTCTGCCAGCCGCAGATTGCCTCGTTCGGGTACTCCGAGGCCCAGGCCAAGGAGAAGGGCTACGACGTCAAGACCGCCGCCTTCCCGTTCTCCGCCAACGGCAAGGCCCGCGGCATGGCCGAGGGCGTGGGCTTCGTGAAGATCGTCGCGGACGCCGAGTACAACGAGATCCTCGGCGCCCACATGATCGGCCCCGAGGTCACCGAGCTCCTGCCCGCGCTCACCCTCGCCCAGATGTGGGACCTCACCGCCGATGAGGTCGCCCGCAACGTGTTCTCGCACCCGACCCTCAGCGAGGCGATGAAGGAGGCCGTCGAGGGCATCGCCGGCCACATGATCAACCTCTGAGGCACAGGACAAGCCTCCAGCCGTATGCCGCTGGGCTCGGCTCCGCTTCGACATCACGTCGGAGCGGGGCCGAGTCGCCTTCCCGCTCAGTCCCCTTCGAGTGTGCAGTTCGTGCCGTTCAGGCAGGGGTGCGGTCGTCCTCGAGGTGAGCGATGACGGCTTGCGCGAGTAGTGGGTCCAGGTCGGGGTGTCCTTCCCGGACCCGCTCGGTGATCGCGCGGCGCATCCGGGGGTCCCAGAAGCGGGTGAGGTGTCCTGCGACCGCTGCCGTCGCCGCGTCGTCCGGCAGATGGCGGAAGGCGCGGCAGATGTCGTTCCCCAGGCGAATCTCGGGTGGGAGGCTTGCGCTCACCGTGACGCCACCGCCTCGGCAGCATGGGCGAGCGCCTCGTCGCCAGCATTGGCGACGCCGACCTGGACCGCGGTGACCTTGTACTCCGGGCAGTTCGTCGCCCAGTCCGAGTTCTCCGTGGTGACGACGTTCGCCCCCGTGACCGGGTGGTGGAAGGTCGTGTACACGACGCCGGGCTGCATCCGCTCGGAGACGACCGCGTGCAGGGTCGTCGTCCCGACCCGGCTCGTCAGCTCGACCCGGTCGCCGCTCCGGATGCCCCTCACCTCGGCGTCGGCCGGGTGGATCTCGAGGATGTCCTCGGGGTGCCAGGTCTCGTTCGCCGTTCGCCGGGTCTGCGCGCCGACGTTGTACTGGGTCAGGATGCGACCGGTCGTGAGGATGAGCGGGTAGCGGCGGCTGGTGGTCTCGGTCGTCGGGACGTAGACCGTCGGGATGAGTCTGCCCTTGCCACGGACGAATTCGCCGACGTGCATCGTCGGCGTGCCGAGCGGTGCCCTGTCATTGCACGGCCATTGCATGCTTCCGACGGCGTCGAGGCGCGCGAACGAGACGCCTGCGAAGGTTGGCGTAGTGGCCGCAATCTCGTCCATGATGGCCGCCGCATCGGGATACGACATGGGGAATCCCATCGCGGTGGCGATGTCGCAGACGATCTCCCACTCGTCCTTGCCGGTGCGGGTCGGCAGCACCGGGCGGACCCGGTTGAGGCGCCGCTCGGCATTGGTGAACGTGCCGTCCTTCTCGAGGAAGGAGGTGCCGGGCAGGAAGACGTGCGCGTACTTCGCCGTCTCGTTGAGGAAGAGGTCCTGCACGACGACGAGCTCCATCGACGTCAGTGCCTCACGCACGTGGTTGAGGTTGGGATCGGACTGGGCGATGTCCTCGCCCTGGACATAGAGGCCCTTGAACGACCCGCCGATCGCGGCGTCGAACATGTTGGGGATCCGCAGGCCTGGCTCGGAGTCCAGCGTCAACCCCCACATCGACTCGTAGATGTTGCGGACGTCGTCGAGGCCGATGTGGCGGTAGCCCGGCAGCTCGTGCGGGAAGGACCCCATGTCGCAGGAGCCCTGCACGTTGTTCTGCCCGCGGAGCGGGTTGACGCCGACGCCTTCCCGGCCGACGTTTCCGGTGATCATGGCCAGGTTGGCCAGGCCCATGACCATCGTCGAGCCCTGACTGTGCTCGGTGACGCCGAGCCCGTAGTAGATTGCGGAGTTCGGTCCCGCGGCGTACAGCCGGGCGGCGGCACGCAGCTCATCCGGGTCGATCCCGGTCGCAGCGGCGGTGGCTTCGGGCGAGTTCTCCTCACCGACGATGAAGGCGAGGTAGTCGTCCACGTTCTCGCACCGCGAGCGCAGGTATTCCTCGTCGTGCAGTCCCTCCGTGACGATGGCGTGCGCCATCGCGTTGATGAATGCGACGTTGCTCCCCGGGAGGAGCGGCAGGTGGTGGGACGCCTGAACGTGCGGTGACCGGACGAGATCGATGCGGCGGGGATCGGCGACGATGATCTGCGCGCCTTCCCGAAGGCGTCGCTTCATCCGCGACGCGAAGACGGGGTGTGCGTCCGTCGGGTTGGCCCCGATGAGCAGCATGACGTCGCAGTGCTCGACGGAGGCGAAGTCCTGGGTGCCAGCGGACGTGCCGAACGTCTGGTTCAGGCCATAGCCGGTGGGGGAGTGGCACACGCGGGCGCAGGTGTCGATGTTGTTGTTGCGGAAAGCCGCTCGCACCATCTTCTGGACGACGTAGACCTCCTCGTTGGTGCAGCGTGAGGACGAGATGCCGCCGATCGCGCCGACCCCGTGCCGGGTCTGGATGTCCCTGAAACCGGAAGCGATCCGCTCGATCGCCTCGTCCCAGGACGCGACGCGCCAGTCGTCGTGGATCGAGTCGCGGACCAAGGGCGAGAGCTGCCGGTCGCGGTGCGAGGCGTACCCGTAGGCGAAGCGACCCTTGACGCACGAGTGGCCCTCGTTCGCGCCGCCCGCCTTGCTCGGCATCATCCGGACCACTCGGGTGTCGTCGCCGGTGCCCTGCACCTCCGCCCGGAAGGAGCAGCCGACACCGCAGTAGGCGCAGGTCGTGTCGACGGACCGTGTCGGCATGCCCAGCTCGATGACGGACTTCTCGGTCAAAGCGTCGGTGGGACACGCCTGCACGCAGGCGCCGCACGAGACGCACTCGGACTCAAGGAAGCTCGGCGCTCCACTTGCAGATATGCGAGAGTCGAAGCCGCGTCCCTCGACGGTGAGGGCAAACGTCCCCTGGACCTCCGAGCAGGCCCGGACGCAGCGCGAGCACACGATGCACGCCTTCGGGTCATAGGCGAAGTAGGGGTTCGAGACGTCGACGGCATCGGACAGGTGGTTGGCTCCGCCGAGCCCGTAGCGGACCTCAGCGACGCCGACCTGCCGCGCCAATCCCTGCATCTCGCAGTTCCCGCGGGCACAGCCCGGGCAGTCGGTCGGGTGGTCGGACAGGTAGAGCTCCATGACTCCGCGACGGAGGTCGCGGACCTGCTCTGTCTGCGTCGACACGACCATGCCGTCGACGCAGGGCGTCGTGCACGAGGCCGGCGTCCCCTTGCCACCCTCGACCTCGACGAGGCACAGCCGACACGACCCGAAGGCCTTGAGGGAATCGGTGGCACACAGCTTCGGGATCTCGACGCCCGCCTCCTTGGCTGCGCGAAGGACGGACGTTCCCGCGGCCACGTCGACGCCGATTCCGTCGATGGTGACGTGCGCCGTGGAAGCGCCGTCGACCGCCGGAGTGCCGTAGTCCGGCTCGGGGGAGTACGGGTCCGTCCCGTAGGACGCACGGGACGCATGGGACGTGGTCATGGGGTCCTCCTGTCGAAGTCCTCCGCAAAGTGCCGGATCGCGCTCTGCACCGGCATTGGGGTGAGGCCGCCCATGGCGCAGAGCGACCCTTTCGTCATCGTGGTGCACAGGTCGTCGAGAAGGAGCAGGTTCCGCTCCAGGTCGCTCCCGGCGATGATTCGGTCGATGGTCTCGACACCGCGGACCGAGCCGACCCGACACGGCGTGCACTTGCCGCAGGACTCCTTGGCGCAGAACTCCATGGCGAACCGGGCCATCCGTGCCGCGTCGAACGTGTCATCGAAGACGACGATCCCTCCGTGCCCGAGCATGCCCCCCACCTCGAGGAGCGCCTCGTAGTCCATCGACACGTCGAGTCCGTCCGCAGGGAGGTACGCCCCCAGCGGCCCACCGACCTGCACTGCCCGCACCGGCCGGCCGGACAACGTGCCGCCCCCGAAGTCCTCGACGAGCTCTCGCAGCGACACCCCGAAGTCGGTCTCGACGATGCCGCCCTGGCGAATGTTGCCGGCGAGCTGGAAGACCTGCGTGCCCCGCGACCGCCCGGAGCCGAGCGCCGCATAGGCCGCGCCGCCATCGGCGAGGATCATCGGCGCCGCCGCGAACGTGAGCACGTTGTTGACGACCGTCGGCCGGCCGAACAGCCCCTCGATGGCCGGGATCGGCGGCTTGGCCCGGACCTCGCCACGCCGCCCCTCGAGCGACTCGAGCATCGAGGTCTCCTCGCCGCAGATGTAGGCTCCGGCGCCGAGGCGGACGAAGAGGTCGAACGAGAGGTCGCTGCCCTGGATGCGCTCGCCGAGCCAGCCGTGGGCGTAGGCGACGTCGATGGCCCGGCGGAGCGTCGCAGCCGCGGCCGGGTACTCGGACCGGCAGTAGATGTAGCCCTCCCGCGCCCCCACCGCATGCGCAGCGATGAGCATGCCCTCGATGAGGGTGAAGGGGTCCCCCTCGGCCAGCATCCGATCGGCGAAGGTTCCACTGTCACCCTCGTCGAGGTTGCAGCACACGAACTTCACATCGGCCGATGCCTCGAGAACGGTGCGCCACTTCACCCCCGTGGGGAACCCGGCGCCACCTCGGCCGCGCAAGCCTGACGCGGTCACCTCCTCCACGACGGCCGCCGGATCGAGCTCGAGCGCCCTGCGCACGCCGCGCCACCCTCCGTGCGCCTCGTAGTCGGCGATGCTCGTCGGCTCAGTGACCCCGACTCGGGCGAAGGAGACGCGTCGCTGGCGGGAGAGCCACGGGTACTCGTCCACGACGCCGATCGACCCGCCGACCGCCGCGCCGGAGAGCAACCCCTCGTCCACCAGTCCGACCACCACGCCGGGAGTGACGTTCGGGTACCCGACCCGACCGTCGGGCGTCTCGACCTCCACGAGCGGCTCCAGCCAGAGCATCCCCCGAGAGCCAGTGCGCACGACCTTCACGCCGACGTGGTCCGCCAGGGCTGCGGCGACCTCGTCGGCTCCCACGGCGACCGCGCTCGAGTCGCCGGGCACGTACACGGTGATTGGACGCTGCGTGCTCATCTCACCCACGCCTCGGTGAGACCGAGAAGGCGCTCGGACGAGAGCCGCCCGTGGAGGCGGCCGTCGACCATCCCGGAGGGACCGAGGGCGCAGTTGCCGAGGCAGAAGACCTCGTCGACCTCGACGTCCTCCCGGCCGGCGAACTGACGCCGCGCGTCGGCGTACAGAGCCTCGGCGCCCACGGATTGGCACGCCTCGGCCCGGCACAGGTGGACGGTGTGCTCAGGCGACGGCTCGGTGCGGAAATCCTTGTAGAACGACACGACGCCGTGGACGTCGGCGAGAGACAGGTTGAGCACGTCGGCGATCGCCTCGACGTCACCCCGGTCGATGTGGCCGAGCTCGGACTGGACGGCGTGCAGCACGACCATCAGGGCCCCGCGTTCGTCGGCATGCTGTTCCGCGAGCCGCCGCACCGTCTCGGTCCGTTGCAGATCCAGCCCGCTCTCGGGGCTCGTCGCGCGTGTCATCGTGCTCCCGTCGTTGGGTTCCTCCTGAGTCTATGAAGGTCCGTCGCAAAAGGCACCGCACGCCTCCCCGGACGCGAAAACGCCCCCGCAGAGCGGGGGCGTTTTTTCCACGGTGAGGCTCGATGCATTAGTACCAGTACTTGCGTCCGCCGACCGCGCGACCCGTGGCTCCCAGGATCCACAGCACCACACCGATGACGATCAGAATGATGCCGATCGTCGTGAGAATGCTGATGCTGGCCAGCCATCCGATGAGCAGCAGGATGAGTCCGAGGATGATCATGTGGTACTTCGCTCCTTTGAGTATTGCCCCGAGTACGGTGCACGTACCCGGGCCCTCACGCACACAAACACGCACATAGGGATCCTCCCGTCCGCAAACCCCGCCTC
>NZ_DATCWX010000265.1:0-38517 GCF_036566125.1 Intrasporangium sp. | reverse complement strand
GCGGCGACGCGGCGCAGCCAGGCGGGGCCCGCGGAATAGTCCGCCCACGGCCCGACGTCGACCCCGCCGCCCCCGGAACCCGACGGCGCGTCGGGACCCGGCTCAGCGGCATACGGCCTCATCATCGGCGGCAGGAGCGGGAGGTTGCGTTCCGCTGTGGCATGCCGTTTGGGCACGGCGAGGCGCACGACGTCGCTCAGCGTGCCGGCGTACCGATCGGCCACCGCCCGGCACAGCGCAAGGATCTCCGGCGTGAGCACGGGCTCCGGGCTGACGACCTTGCGCAGCGGTGTCAGGCGCCCCTCGTGCTCGGCCTCCGCGCGCCGCTCGACGATGAACCCCTCGAGGTCCCGTCCGGCGAAGCGCACCCGCACCCGGGCGCCCGGCACGGCAGCGGCGGCCAGCTCCTCGGGCACGGCGTACTCGAAGACCCGGTCCAGGTGGGCGAGCGGCGTGTCGACGACAACGGCAGCGACCGGCCCGCAGGCAACAGCGGGGGCCGGCCGCGGCGCAGAGGTGTCATCGCCCACGAGGGCGAATCTAGTGTCAGCCGGCGACAGCAGCCCGCAGTGCCTCGATGCGGTCGGTCCGCTCCCACGTGAAGGCGTTGTCCACCCCGTCCGCCTTGGTCCGGCCGAAGTGGCCGTACGCCGCCGTCGGACCGTAGATCGGGCGGAGCAGGTCGAGCGCGTCGACGATCGCCGCCGGCCGCAGGTCGAACACCATGCCGATCGCGTCCTGGATCTGGTCGACCGGCACGGACTCCGTGCCGAACGTCTCGATGTAGAGCCCCACCGGCTGGGCCTTGCCGATCGCGTAGGCGACCTGGACCTCGCACCGCCGCGCCAGTCCCGCCGCGACGACGTTCTTGGCCACCCACCGCATCGCGTACGCGCCGGACCGGTCCACCTTGCTCGGGTCCTTGCCCGAGAAGGCGCCACCACCATGCCGGGCCATCCCGCCGTAGGTGTCGACGATGATCTTCCGACCCGTCAGGCCGGCGTCGCCCATCGGGCCGCCGATCTCGAAGCGGCCGGTCGGGTTGATCAGGGTGCGGTAGCCCGAGACGTCGAGATCGCTCCCGCCGGCGCGCAGCTCCTCGAGAACCGGCGTGATGACGTGCTCCCTGATGTCCGGCTCGAGCATCCCCTCGAGGGACACGTCCGGAGCGTGCTGCGTCGAGAGCACCAAGGTGTCGAGCCGGACCGCCTTGTCGCCCTCATAGGCGATGGTCACCTGGGTCTTGCCATCGGGGCGCAGGTAGGCGAGCTCGTTGCTCTTGCGCACCTGAGTGAGGCGCTCCGCCAGCCGGTGGGCGAGGAAGATCGGCAGCGGCATCAGCTCGGGAGTGTCGTCGCACGCATAGCCGAACATCAGCCCTTGGTCGCCCGCGCCCTGCTTGTCCATGGGGTCGACACCGCCATGCCGGCTCTCGTGGGCGGTGTCGACGCCCTGCGCGATGTCGGGCGACTGGGCGCCGATGGACACTGAGACGCCACAGGTGCGGCCGTCGAACCCCTTCTGTGACCCGTCGTAGCCGACGCGCAGGATCGTCTCGCGGACGATTCGCGGGATCTCCACGTAGCCCGTCGTCGACACCTCGCCGGCGACGTGGACGAGCCCGGTGGTGACCATGGTCTCGACGGCGACCCGCGCCTGGGCGTCCTCGGCGAGCATCGCATCGAGGATCGAGTCGCTGATCTGGTCGCAGATCTTGTCCGGGTGTCCCTCGGTGACTGACTCGGACGTGAAGAGGCGTGCGGACACGTGGGGTTCCTGACTGTGTGGCGTGCGGGTGACGGCGAGTTTAGCCGCCGCTGTGGAGCAGGGAGGCGACAACGTCCAGCACGGCGTCGGCGACGTCATCCTTTGATGCCGGCCCGACCGTGCGGACCTCGTCGCTGCCCCGGACCAGCAGGTGCACGGTGTTCTCGTCCTGCCCGAAGGTCTTGTTGTAGCCGACCTCGTTGGTCACCTGGAGGTCGCTGCCCTTGCGGGCGAACTTGGCCCGCCCGTGGTCGAGCACCGAACCCGCCGCATCGCCTGTCTCGGCGGCGAAGCTGACGATGAGCGGACGCGCCGCCCCGCGCTCCGCGCGGTCGGTGACCAGCCCCTTGACGATGTCGGGGTTCTCGACGAGCTCGAGGCGCAGGCCCGCGCCGTCCTCGCCCTTCTTGATCTTGCTGTCGCTCGCCGTCGCCGGCCGGAAGTCGGCGGGGGCCGCGGCCATGACGACGACGTCGGCGTCCGCCGCCGCTGCGACCACCGCCTCCTGCAGCTCGATCGTCGTCTCCACGGGAACGACCGCCACCCCGTCGGGAGCGGGGAGGGAGACGTTGGCCGCCACGAGGGTCACCGTTGCGCCGCGCGCGGCGGCCGCGCGGGCGATCGCGACTCCCTGCTTGCCGGACGAGCGGTTGCCGAGGTAGCGCACGGGATCGAGAGGCTCACGCGTGCCCCCAGCCGAGACGACGATCTTGCGGCCCTTGAGGCCATTCATTCCGTATGCCGCTGAGCCGGCTTCCCGGGAGCCGGCCGGGTCGGCGTCCTCCCGCACTCTCGCGTCGCCACTCCCGCTTGGTGCGGTAGGAGCGGCACCCGGGGAGCCCACGATGGCGAGCACAGCGGCATACAGCTCGTCCGGCTCGGGAAGGCGGCCGGCCCCGGTGTCCTTGCCCGTCAGGCGACCCTCTGCGGGGTCGAGGACGTGGATGCCGCGCTCGCGCAGGGTGGCCACATTGGCCTGCGTCGCCGGGTGGAGCCACATCTCGGTGTGCATCGCCGGCGCGAGCACGACCGGGCAGCGCGCCGTGAGGAGGGTGTTGGTGAGCAGGTCGTCGGCGAGGCCGTGGGCGGCCTTGGCGAGGACGTCGGCGGTCGCGGGGGCGACGACCACGACGTCGGCGGCCTGGCCGATGCGAACGTGCGGCACCTCATGGACAGCCGTCCACACGTCAGAGCTGACCGGCTTGCCCGAGAGGGCGGCCCAGGTCGGCGCTCCGACGAAGTTGAGCGCCGCCGCGGTCGGGACGACGGTGACGTCGTGCCCGCTCTCGGTGAACAGCCGCAGCAGGGAGCACGCCTTGTAGGCGGCGATGCCGCCGCTCACACCGAGGACGACGCGCATCGGCGGAGGCCTCCTCAGGCCTCGGTCGGCTCGGAGGTGAGCAGGTCCTCGTTGATCTCGCGCAGGGCGATCGACAGCGGCTTCTCGTGGACCTCCGTCTCCACGAGCGGGCCGACGTAGTCGAGCAGGCCCTCCTGGAGCTGCGAGTAGTACGCGTTGATCTGGCGGGCGCGCTTGGCCGCGTAGATGACGAGCGCGTACTTCGAGTCGGCGGCGGTCAGCAGGTCGTCGATCGGCGGGTTGGTGATGCCGATGGGAGCGGCCTTGGTACCGGACACGGTGATCTCGTTTCGTTGGGTTCGTTGCATGTGACGTCTCGTGCGGTGCCGCCATCGCGGCGCACCAGACCAGCGGGACCACCGTCAGGGGCGTCCCGATCTCATCAATGATACGAGTTCTTCGCTGGCGCGCCGAACGTCGTCGTTGACGATGACCTTGTCGAACTCCGCTCGCGCCGCCAGCTCCGCGCGGGCTGTGTCGAGTCGGCGGGTGCGCTCCGCCTCGTCCTCGGTGCCCCGGCCCACGAGCCTGCGGACGAGCTCCTCCCAGTTGGGTGGCTCCAGGAAGACGAAGAGCGCGTCGGGCCACGTGTCCCTGACCTGGCGGGCTCCCTGCAGGTCGATCTCGAGCAGGGCATCCTTGCCCTCCCGGATGGCTCGCTCGACCGGCCCCCGCGGCGTGCCGTACTGCGCAAAGCCGTGGACGACGGCGTGCTCGAGGAACTCGCCGGCGGCGACAAGCCGGTCGAACTCCTGGTTGTCGACGAAGTGGTAGTGCACACCGTCCACCTCACCGGGTCGCGGCTTGCGGGTCGTCATGGAGACGGAGAACCAGACGCCGGGGAAATGAGTTCGGACGTAGGCGGCGATGGTGCCCTTCCCCACCGCTGTGGGGCCGGCAAGCACGGTGAGACGTCCGGGCTCGCGGGGCGTCGTCCCGAAGGGCGGCGTCACGGCCGCTCGAACTTGTGCAGCAACGCAGCGATCTGGTTGGCGCCCAGACCGCGGACCCGCCGGGACTCGGCGATGCCCACCTCCGCCATGATGGCCCGGGCCCGGACCCGGCCCACGCCCGGCATCGACTCGAGCAGCTCCGTCACCTTCATCTTGCCGATGACGGGGTCGACCTTGCCGTCCTCGATGACCTCGGCGAGCGATCCACTGGAGTACTTGAGGCGGTTCTTGACGGCTGCTCGCTCCCGGCGGGCGGCCGCAGCTTTCGCGAGGGCTGCGGCGCGCTCCTCAGGGGTGAGCGGTGGAAGGGCCACGGTGTGAACTCTCCTCGCTGGGCGGGCGCGGTGTCTCGCCGATTCGATGACATTCGATGACTGGGTCTGCGCCGAACCTAGCGACCTTGCCCGCGCTCATGCAACGCGGCTCCCTGTTGCACGGTCGTGACCTCTGGGCGTGCTTGGAGCCCAACGTGACCCAGCGCATCGGGTCGGTCGACCCAGCCCCTGAGCTCCTCGATGCTGCGGTGCAGCCGGTTGACGAGGCGGTGCGGTTCCGGACCGGCGGCGAGGATGTCCCGGCTCGAGGCGGCGAGGACCTGGCTGCGGGCCGGCCCGAACGTGTGCTCGAGGGCGGCGACGTCGCCGCCCTGGGCGCCGAAGCCGGGTGCGAGGATCGGCGTGGCAGCGGCCCGCAGGTCGAGGGCCAGGTCCCTGACGGCACCGCCGACGGTGGCCCCGACGACGAGGCCGACGTGGCCGAGGTGTCCGCTGGACCGGGCGTGCGCGTTGTCCCTGGCGGCGCCACTGACGATCGAGCCGGCCACTGACTCGTCACGGCGCCGCGCGTGCTGCACGACCGCACCCTCGGGGTTGGACGTGAGGGCCAGCACGAAGACCCCTCGCCCCGTCTGGCGGGCGAGGTCGATCGCGGGGCGCAGCGACTCGTAGCCGAGGTATGGACTCACCGTGAGCGCGTCGGCGGGGGCCGCTGCCTCCGTCCCGAGATAGGCCTCGGCATAGGCGGTCATCGTCGAGCCGATGTCGCCTCGCTTGGCGTCGAGGATGGACAGCGTGTCGGCCTCGCGCAGCTCGGTGAGGACGCGCTCGAGGACGGCCACGCCCCGGCTGCCGAAGACCTCGAAGAACGCCGACTGCGGCTTGACTGCTGCGACGCGACCCGCGAAGGCCTCCACGCAGGTCAGAGCGAACCGTTCCAGTCCGGCGACGTCATAGGTCAGGCCCCACCCCTCCACCAGGGAACGGTGCGGGTCGATCCCGGCGCAGAGCGGACCGAACTCGGTCATGGCGGCGGCGAGCCTGGTCCCGAAGGGGGTTGGCAGGTCCGTCATAGTGGCACCTCGACCGCAGCAGGAGCTGCGCCGAGGAGGTTGAGGTCGCGGGCGTGGTCCTGGAGGGACTTGACCCGGATCTCCTCGGTGAGATGGGACTCGATGCCGAGGACCGCGGCCGCGAGCGTGGCGATGGTCGTGATGATCGGCAGGTCCGCGCTCGTCGTGGCTGCCCGGATCGCATAGCCGTCCGCCCGGGCGTCCTGCCCGGAGGGAGTGTTGACGACCATCTGGACCGTGCCGCCCTGGATCAGCTCGACGATCGACTTCTCGCCCTCGTGCTCCCCCGTTCGCTCTGTCAGCTTGCGCACGAGCGTTGCCTCGATGCCGTTGCGCTTGAGCACGGCGGCGGTCCCGGCCGTCGCGAGGATGGTGAAGCCCAGGTCGACGAGCCGCTTGACGGGGAAGAGCATCGCTCGCTTGTCCCGGTTGGCCACCGAGACGAAGATCGCTCCAGTGCGGGGTAGCCCGCCGCCGATCGCGAGCTGGGCCTTGGAGAAGGCGGCGCCGAAGTCGCGGTCGATCCCCATGACCTCACCGGTCGACCGCATCTCGGGCCCCAGAACCGAGTCCACCGCGAGGCCCTCCGGCGTCCGGAACCGCTTGAACGGCAGTACGGCCTCCTTGCACGAGATCGGTGCATGGTCGGGGAGCGACCCGCCGTCCCCCGAGCGCGGGAGGAGGCCCTCCTCACGCAGCTCGCGGATCGTCGCGCCGAGCATGACGCGCGAGGCAGCCCGCGCCAGCGGGACCCCCGTCGCCTTGGACACGAACGGCACGGTCCGGGACGCGCGCGGGTTGGCCTCGATGACGTAGAGGATGTCCTGCGCCAGGGCGAACTGGACGTTCATCAGGCCCCGGACGCCGACGCCCTCGGCGAGCTCGCGGGTGGCCACCCGGACCCGCTCCAGCTCGGCGTCGCCCAGGGTCGCGGGAGGCAGGGTGCACGCGCTGTCGCCCGAGTGGACTCCGGCCTCCTCGACGTGCTCCATGATGCCGCCGAGGTAGAGATCTGCACCGTCGAAGAGTGCGTCCACGTCGATCTCGATCGCGTCGTCCAGGAAGCGGTCGATGAGGATCGGGTGCTCGGGAGACGCCTCGGTGGCCTTCTCGACGTACGTGACGAGCGAGTCGTCGTCGTAGACGATGACCATGCCCCGCCCGCCGAGGACGTAGGACGGGCGGACGAGCACCGGGTAGCCGATCTCTCGGGCCACGGCCAGGGCCTCGTCCGGGCTGAACGCCGTGCCGTGCTTCGGAGCGACCAGGCCGGCGCGGGCGAGCACCTGGCCGAAGGCGCCGCGGTCCTCCGCGAGATGGATCGCGCCGGGTGAGGTCCCCACGATGGGCACCCCCTCGTCCGCCAGGGCCTGCGCGAGCCCGAGCGGGGTCTGGCCCCCGAACTGGACGATCACGCCCGCGATCGGCCCCGCCTGCCTCTCGGCGTGGATCACCTCGAGGACGTCCTCGAGCGTCAGCGGCTCGAAGTACAGGCGGCTGCTCGTGTCGTAGTCCGTGGAGACCGTCTCGGGGTTGCAGTTGACCATGACGGTGTCGTAGCCGGCATCACGCAGGGCGAAGGAGGCGTGGACGCAGGAGTAGTCGAACTCGACGCCCTGGCCGATGCGGTTCGGTCCGGATCCGAGGATGATCACGGCGGGTCGCTCCCGCGGCGCGACCTCGGTCTCCTCGTCGTAGGACGAGTAGTGGTACGGCGTCAGTGCGGCGAACTCGGCCGCGCAGGTGTCCACGGTCTTGTAGACGGGCCGCACGCCGAGCGCATGACGCACGCCGCGGACGACCGCCTCCGGCATGCCGCGCAGCGCGGCGACCTGCGCGTCGCTGAAGCCGTGCCGCTTGACGAGCCGAAGCAGGTCCGGTGTCAGCGTGGGCGCTTCGGCCAAATGGTCGGCGACCTCGTTGATGAGCTGGATCTGGTCGAGGAACCACGGGTCGATGCCGGTCGCCTCGTGCACCTGCTCGACGGTGCACCCGCCACGGAGGGCCTGCTGGACCTGGACGATCCGGCCGTCGGTCGGGACGGTGGCCTCGTGGAGGATCCGTGCGGCTGCGGCCGGAGTGACCTCACCGGACCAGTGGAAGGTGGCGTCCCTCTTCTCGAGCGAGCGCAGGGCCTTCTGGAGCGCCTCGGTGAAGTTGCGCCCGATGGCCATCGCCTCCCCGACCGACTTCATCGTCGTCGTCAGCGTCGGGTCGGCCGCCGGGAACTTCTCGAAGGCGAAGCGAGGGACCTTGACGACGATGTAGTCGAGCGTCGGCTCAAAGGCTGCGGGATACCAGTGCTCGCCGCGCGAAGCGCGGTCCGGAGGGCCCTCGGGGGGTGTACCCCCGTGTGTCGTGATGTCGTTCGGTACCTCGTCGAGCGTGTAGCCGATCGCCATCTTCGCCGCGATCTTGGCGATCGGGAACCCGGTTGCCTTCGAGGCGAGGGCGCTCGAGCGAGACACGCGCGGGTTCATCTCGATGACGATGACGCGGCCGTTCTCCGGGTTGACGGCGAACTGGATGTTGCAGCCGCCCGTGTCGACGCCGACCTCGCGGATGACGGCGATGCCGATGTCACGCAGGCGCTGGTACTCGCGGTCGGTGAGCGTCAGCGCGGGCGCGACGGTGATCGAGTCCCCCGTGTGCACGCCCATGGGGTCGAGGTTCTCGATGGAGCAGACCACCACGACGTTGTCCCGGTGGTCCCGCATGACCTCGAGCTCGTACTCCTTCCAGCCGATGATCGACTCCTCGAGGAGGACCTCCGTCACGGGTGAGTACTGCAGGCCGGCGCCGGCGATCCGGCGTAGGTCCGTCTCGTCATAGGCGAAGCCCGACCCGAGGCCACCCATCGTGAAGGACGGCCTGACGACGACGGGGTACGTCAGTTCCGCTGCCGCAGCGAGGCACTCGTCCATCGTGTGGCAGATGATCGAACGAGCTGACTCGGCGCCGCAGCGCTCGACGACGCCCTTGAACTTCTCCCGGTCCTCGCCGAGCTGGATCGCCTCGACGTTCGCGCCGATGAGAGGGCATTCGTACTTCTCGAGGACCCCGTTCTCATGGAGGGCGATGGCGCAGTTGAGTGCGGTCTGGCCCCCGAGGGTCGCGAGCACCGCGTCGGGCCGCTCCTTGGCGATGATCGCCTCGACCACCTCGGGCGTGATCGGCTCGACGTAGGTGGCGTCGGCGAACTCCGGGTCGGTCATGATCGTCGCCGGGTTGCTGTTGACCAGCACGACCCGGATGCCCTCGTCGCGCAGCACCCGGCAGGCCTGCGTGCCGGAGTAGTCGAACTCGACCGCTTGGCCGATGACGATCGGTCCCGAGCCGATGACGAGGACGCTCTTGATGTCGTCGCGCTTGGGCATCAGTGTGCCTCCTCGATCTGCTCGTCCCAGTCGGATGTGTGCCTGTCGGTCATCAGCTCGATGAACCGGTCGAAGAGGTAGGCGGCATCGTGCGGCCCGGCGGCCGCCTCCGGGTGGTACTGGACCGAGTAGGCGGGCGCATCGAGGCACTCGAGCCCCTCGACGACGTCGTCGTTGAGGGAGACGTGGGACACCCGAACCCTCCCGTGGGGCGTCACCGTCACGTCGTCGAGCGGTGCATCGACCGCGAAGCCGTGGTTGTGCGCGGTGACCTCGACCTTGCCGGTCGCCCGGTCCATGACCGGCTGGTTGATGCCTCGGTGTCCGTACTTGAGCTTGTACGTCCCGAAGCCGAGGGCGCGGCCGAGCAGCTGGTTGCCGAAGCAGATACCGAAGAAGGGGACTCGCGCGTCGAGGACCTGACGCAGCAGGGCGATCTCCGGCTCCGCGGTCGCCGGGTCGCCCGGCCCGTTGGAGAAGAAGACGCCATCCGGGCCGTGCTCCCCGACTGCCTGGACGTCCTCGAAGGAGGAGGTCGCAGGCAGGACGTGCACCTCGATCCCGCGCTCGGACATCAGCCGAGGGGTCATCTCCTTGATCCCGAGGTCGAGCGCCGCGACCGTGAATCGCCTCTCGCCCTGGGCCGGGACCACGTACGGCTCTCTCGTCGTCACCTCCTGGGCGAGGGCGGAACCCGCCATCAACGGGGCCGCACGCACGACGTCGAGCAGCTCGGACTCCGGACGCTGGGCCGCCGACCCACTGAAGACGCCGACCCGCATCGACCCTCGCTCGCGCAGGTGGCGGGTGAGCGCCCGCGTGTCGACCTGGCAGATCCCGACGACACCCTGGTCGCGCAGCTCGTCCTCGAGCTCCCGCGTAGCCCGCCAGCTCGAGGACCGCAGCGCGGGGTCCCGCACGACGTAGCCGGCCGCCCAGATCCGGTGCGACTCGCCGTCCTCGTCGTTGACCCCGGTGTTGCCGACGTGCGGGGCCGTCATGACGATCACCTGCCGGTGATAGCTCGGGTCGGTGAGCGTCTCCTGGTAGCCGGTCATGCCCGTCGAGAAGACGGCCTCACCCACGGTCTCGCCGACTGCCCCGTAGGAGAGGCCACGAAAGAGGCGCCCATCCTCGAGGACGAGCAGGGCCGGCTCACGAACGAGCCGCCCGAGCCCCCGGAGCCCGGTCTGGCTGGTCGGTTTCTGGGTCACCATGCGCTCTCCATCACGGTTTGATCGGTGCTGTGGGTGACCGTCCCGCGGTGGATGGTCGTGTGCACGGCACCGCAGAAGGTGCGCCCGTGCCAGGGGTTGTTGCGCGAGCGGCTCCGGCTGGCCGCCGCATCGATCGTGACCTCGCGGTCCGGGTCCACCAGCGTGAGGTTCGCCGGCGAGCCGGGCTCGAGTGGCCGTCCCTGCTCGGCGAGCCGACCGATCCGGGCCGGAGCCGTCGACATGATCCGCGCTACGGCGGCCCAGTCGAGCAGGCCCGGGCGGACGAGCACCTCACTGACGACGTTGAGCGCCGTCTCAAGCCCGAGCATCCCGAAGGCTGCGTCTGCGAAGGCATGCTCCTTGTCGTGCCTGGCGTGCGGCGCGTGGTCCGTCGCGACGGCGTCGATCGTGCCGTCGACCAGTCCGGCGCGAAGGGCCTCGACGTCCTCGGCGGGGCGGAGGGGCGGGTTGACCTTGTAGACCGGGTCGTAGCCGACGAGCAGGTCGGTCGTCAGCGCCAGGTGATGTGGTGTCACCTCCGCCGTGACATCGATCCCCTGTGCCTTGGCCCAGCGGATCACCTCCACGGTCCCGGCCGTCGAGACGTGGGCGACGTGCACTCGGGAGCCGGTGTGGCGGGCGAGCATGACGTCGCGGGCGACGATGGACTCCTCGGCGATACCCGGCCATCCCGGCAGACCGAGCCGCCCGGAGACCTCGCCCTCGTGGCAGCAGGCCGACGAGTCGGCGAGGCGAGCATCCTGTGCGTGCTGCGAGATGACGCCGCCGAAGGGCTTGATGTACTCCAGCGCGCGCCGCATGATGCGGGCATCCTGGACGCACCGCCCGTCATCGGAGAAGACTCGCACCCGCGCCCGCGATCGCGCCATGAGACCGAGCTCCGCGAGCTCGGCGCCCTCGAGGCCCTTCGTCACCGCACCGACGGGAACGACCTCGACGAGGCCACCGGCCCGGCCCAGGTCGAGCACCCGCTCCGCGGCCTCTCCCGTGTCGGTCACCGGGTTGGTGTTGGCCATCGCGAAGACGGCGGTGAACCCCCCTGCCGCGGCGGCGGCAGAGCCGGTGGCGATGGTCTCGGCATCCTCGCGACCGGGCTCCCGCAGGTGCACGTGGAGGTCGACGAGGCCCGGGAGCGCGACGAGACCGTCCGCGTCGATGACCTCGACACCGGCGCCGACTGACCCCAGCGACCCGACATCGCGGATGACGCCATCCTCGACGAGCAGGTCCGCCCCTTCTCCGCCCAGGATGCGGGCTCCTCGGACGAGCAGGCGGGTCATCGGAGGGCTCCTTCGGGTGTCGCGGACACGGTCCCAGCGGGAATCGCCGGGGCGTCGTCGCTGCCGGCCAGCAGGTGGTAGAGCACGGCCATGCGTACGGCGACTCCGGCCGAGACCTGGTCGAGCACGACGGACTGGGCGCTGTCGGCTGCCTCGGGGGAGATCTCGAGGCCGCGGTTCATCGGTCCGGGGTGCAGGACCAGCACGTCGGGGTTGCGTGACACGAGTCGGTCGAGCCGCTCCTTGGTCAGCCCGTATCCCACGGTGTACTCGCGCGGGGTCGGGAAGTAGCCGCCGGTCATCCGCTCGCGCTGGACCCGGAGCATCATGACGGCGTCGACGGGATCCCCACCATCGAGCACCGCGTCGAGGTCCCACGAGGTGGCGAAGCCGTCGGCCTCGCTCCAATCCGCGATCCCGCTCGGCATGAGCGTCGGTGGCGCCACGACCGTGACCTTCGCCCCCAAGGTCTTCAAGGTGATGACGTTGCTGCGGAAGACGCGCGAGTGGGTGAGGTCTCCGACGATGGCGACGTGCCTGCCGTCCAGCTCCCCCACGCGTGACCGGAGGGTGTAGGCGTCAAGGAGTGCCTGCGTCGGGTGCTCGTGCATGCCATCGCCGGCGTTGATGACCGAGCAGCGCACCCACTGCGCGACCTGGTGGCAGGCGCCGGAGGCATTGTGTCGGATGACGAGCGCGTCAACCGCCATCGCGTCGATCGTCATGGCCGTGTCCCGCAGGCTCTCGCCCTTGGAGGTCGAGGATCCCTTGGCCGACAGGTTGATCGTGTCGGCGGACATCCACTTGCCGGCGATCTCGAATGAGGATCGCGTCCGGGTCGAGTCCTCGAAGAAGAAGTTGATCACGGTCCGCCCGCGCAAGGTGGGCACCTTCTTGACCTCCCGGCGCTGGAGGTCGTGCATCGACGCGGCGGTGGCGAGGATGTCCTCCACCTCGGCGCGGGTCAGGTCGGCCGAGGAGATGAGGTGCTTGGTCATCGGCCCACTCCTCCGCTGATCCGGACGACGTCGAGTCCGTCGACCTCGGCCAGGCGCACGTGGACCCGCTCGTCCCGAGAGGTCGGCAGGTTCTTGCCCACGTGGTCGGCCCGGATCGGCAGCTCGCGGTGGCCGCGATCGACGAGCACGGCCAGGCGCACCGCTCGCGGCCGACCGAGCTCGGACAGCGCGTCGAGGGCCGCACGGATCGTTCGGCCGGAGTAGAGGACGTCGTCGACCAGCACGACGACGCGGTCGTCGACCCCGCCGTCGGGAATCTCGGTGCGCCCGGCAGCCCGGACCGGGTTGCGGCGCAGGTCGTCGCGATGGAGCGTGATGTCGAGCTGGCCGACCGGGACGTCGGTCCCCTCGACCTCGGAGATCGCTGCAGCGAGACGGTGCGCGAGCGGGACTCCGCGCGATGGGATCCCGAGGAGAACGAGGCCCGTGGCCCCCTTGTTGCGTTCGAGGACCTCGTGGCCGATGCGGCGGAGCGCCCGGGAGATCTCGTCGGCGCTGAGGACGTCCCGCGCGTCGGGAGGGGTGCTCGAAGGGGCTGGTGCACTCAGGTCAGGGCAGGTCACAGCCGCTGGACCTCCTTCCCCGCCTCACAGGACGGTGGTTAAAGGATGTCTTCCGCCGGTGAGTGTAACCGCCCACGGCCGTGAACCCGCGCACGTCTCAGAGGCACGCCGTGCCCAGTCCATCCCGTATGCCGCTGAGCCCGGTCCGACACGCACGCCCGCTCTGCAGCGCGCACGTTCGCCCGCCCAGTCGGGCGTGCCGATCCTCCACACGTTCGAGCGGCGGGCGGTCAGGCAACGATCGCTCGTCGCAACACGAACTGTTGGCCGGCGGTCCAGGCATTGGTGAGCGCCCAGTAGAGCACGACACCGGCCGGTACGAAGCAGGTTGTCACGAGCACCCCGACCGCGGACACCGCGGGTAGCCACTCCATGAGCCCTTCTGGTCTGGTAACGCTTCCCCAGCGGGACGCGGCAAACGAACCGGCAGCGGCGAGGACGCCCAGCAGCAGGACCGGCCACGTGGTCAGCAGCGGCGCGGCCAGCAGTCCGGTCGACACATGGACACCGAGCAGGGCCGCACTTGATGCCGAGGCAACGAGGCCGGCGTCGAGCAGGCCGAGTGGCCGCCCGGCGGCGAGGGTCGTCACGAGGTGGTACATCGACCACAGCAGCGGAAGCTGGAGCAGCATGGGCGTCAGCCCGAGGCCGGAGGCGCCGTGCCTGGCGAGCAGCTCACGCCGTTCGTTGGCGAGCGCCTGCAGCCTCTCGAGGTCGTTCTTCCCGGAGAACTGCTCCTGCAGTCTGCGGAGGTCGGGGGCTGCCTTGCTCATCGCTACGGCGTGGCGGAAGGACCGGATTGCGAGCGGCAGCAACGCGATCCGGAGTGCGACGACGAGCAGCACCAGGGCGGCCACCCAGGCGAAACCGCCGGTGAGGCCGATGGAGCTGGTGAGGTGATGGCTCGTGGCGAGGACGCCGGCGAGCACATTGGTCAGTGGGGACAACACATCGGGCATGCGGAACTCCTGGACGTAAAAGGGTTGAATCGGCTGGACGAAGCGTCAGCCGATTCCAGGAGCCCGTGGGCAGGCCGGGTCGTCAGGCATGAGCACGGGACAACACAGGCGCGGCGCACGGGTCCGCGCAAGCTGCCCCGATGGAGCGACGCTCACGGTGGGTGGCGCTGGCACGTGCCGCGTGGCCACCGAGGCGACGGCCACTGCGACCAACAAGACGACGGTCGCGCTGGCCAACGACTGGGCGCTCGGCAACATGATCGCGAGCGTCAGCACCAAGGCACAGAACTGCGTCGCCGCAGCTCTCAGCTCGCCGAGCATGAGCCAAGGCTAACGCGAACCAGTCTCGACAGGTGGGCGCGCACACATGCCGAATTTGTGGGTTATCCATAAGTTCGTATTATGCAAAGGTGATCCTCGCCGTGATGCCCCGCTGCTTCGACACCGGCCCTTCGCGCCGAATGTGTCGCGCTGCGTGCGGGCCGGCGCTGGCGGCCTGACCTCCCCGGAGGCCCGGACCCGATCCGATCGCAGGCCCGCTGCGGCGAGCGAAGCCGCGGCCACCAGGGCACGAGGCCGTGCCCGAACCCGTCATGGCGAGCGACGATCTCCCGCGTCGCAGTCCTGCCATGGCGGCCACCACCAGTGCAGCAGCCAGGAGCATCACACGTGCCACCCACACCAGAGCCACCCACCGCCGGGCCGGCGGGGAGCGAGCCCCAGATCCAGCCGCTGATCCAGCTTCACCAGGTCCACAAGGAGTTCCGGACCCGGCGCGGCCCGGTCGTCGCGCTCGATGACATCACCCTCGACGTCCCAGCCGGGCAGATCCACGGCATCGTCGGCCCGTCCGGCGCCGGCAAGTCGACCCTGATCCGCTGCCTCACCGGCCTCGAGCCACCGACGAGCGGAGAGGTCCGCATCGATGGCATCCGGGTCGACCAGCTGCGCGGTAAAGCGCTACGCCTGGCCCGCCGGTCGATCGGCATGGTCTTCCAACACGTCAACCTGCTCGACTCGCGCACCGCTGCGCAGAACATCGCGCATCCCCTCGAGATCGCCGGCGTCCCCCGTGTAGAGCGCGCCGCCCGCGTGGCCCAGCTCCTCGACCTCGTCGGGCTGCGCGACCGGGCCGACAGCCACCCCGCCCAGCTGTCCGGCGGGCAGAAGCAGCGCGTCGGCATCGCCCGCGCCCTCGCGACGAGGCCGCCGGTACTGCTCTGCGACGAGCCGACCTCGGCGCTCGACGCGGAGACGACGCGCCAGATCCTCGACCTGCTCCGATCACTGCGCGACCGGCTCGGCATCACCGTCGTCATCATCACCCACGAGCCCTCGGTCGTCCGCGAGGTGTGCGACGCCGTGACCCTGCTCGACCATGGCCGGGTCGCACAGTCGGGTCCGCTGCTCGACGTCGTCACCTCTGGCGACACACCGCTCGCCCGAGCACTCGTCCCCCTGCCGCCGAGCGACCCCGACCTCGCCGGACGCCTTGTCGAGGTCAGCCTCGGCGGGTCGTCGCGGTTGCGCAGCGTGCACGACGTCGTCGCGGTGCTCGGGGCATCGGGCATCAGCGCCGACATCGCCGCCGCGACGCTCGAGACGCTCGACGGCGAACGGATCGGCCGGATCCAGCTGGAGGTCCCCAACGCCGACGATGCCCGTCGCGCCACGGCCCTGCTCGGCGAGGCGGGCCTGACCGCGGGGGTCGCCGCATGATCACTGGCGATGGCACCTGGCTCGACAACCCGGTCATCAGCCAGGGTATGTGGCCGGCCACCCAGGAGACCCTCCTGATGACCCTGCTCGCCACTGTCTTCACGCTCATCGGTGGGCTCCCGCTCGGCGTGCTGCTCCACGTGACGGCGCCCAGCGGCCTGCGTCCCGCAGCAACGCTCAACCGCGTCCTCGGCGCGGTCGTCAACGTCGGCCGCTCGCTGCCGTTCCTCATCCTGATGATCGCCATCATCCCGTTCACCCGCTTCGTCGTCGGGACGAGCGCCGGCTGGCAGGCGGCGGTCGTACCGCTGACGCTCGGCGCAATCCCCTTCTACGCCAGGCTCGTCGAGACGTCGCTGCGCGAGGTGTCCTCGGGCAAGGTCGAGGCCGCGCAGATGATGGGCGCGACCGACGGCCAGACCATCCGGCAGGTCCTCGTCGCCGAAGCCGCGCCGGGAATCGTCGCCGGTCTCACGACGACCGTCATTGCCCTCGTCTCCTACACCGCCATGGCCGGCGCGGTCGGCGGCGGCGGGCTCGGCGCGACGGCGATGTCATACGGCTACAACCGGTTCCAGAGCGACGTGATGATCGTGGCCGTCGTCCTGCTCGTCGTCATCGTCCAGCTCGTCCAGATGACAGGCGATTTCGTCGTCCGTCGTATCGATCATCGCTGACGCGCGCCCCGTCGTCGGCACCCAGCCCACCACGCAACCGCACCAACAAAGCCAACCGAGCTCAGCGGCATACCGCTGAATCTTCTTGTCACGAAAGGAAACCACCATGTCCACCTTCCTCCGTACCACAGCCGTTCTCGCCGCTGGAGCGCTCGCGCTGGGCGCCTGCGGCGCCGGTGGCTCGGCCGAGGCGTCCGGCCCGAAGACGGAAGGCGGCGTCACGACCATCAAGGTCGGCGCCAGCCCCACGCCGCACGCGGAGATCCTCCAGTTCGTCCAGGACGACCTCGCCGCCAAGGCCGGGCTCAAGCTCGACATCAAGATCTACGACGACTACGTCCAGCCCAACGTCCAGCTCGCCGAAGGTGCGCTCGACGCGAACTACTTCCAGCACTTGCCCTACTACGAGGCACAGGTCAAGGAGAAGGGGTACGAGTTCGCGCACTTCGCCGGCGTGCACCTCGAGCCGTTCGGCCTCTATTCCACGAAGGTGAAGAACCCGGGCGAGCTCGCGGACGGCGCACAGGTCGGCATCAACAACGACCCGTCCAACCAGGGCCGCGCGCTCGAGCTGCTCGCCCAGGCGGGCCTCATCACGCTCAAGGACGGCAAGGACGCGACGAACGCCACGCTCTTCGACATCGCGACCAACCCGAAGAACCTCGAGTTCAGGGAGACCGACCCGGCCCAGCTCGTGCGGTCCCTGGACGACTTCGACGCGGCAGTCATCAACGGCAACTACGCGCTCGAGGCAGGGCTCTCCCCCAGCAAGGACGCGATCCTCGTCGAGTCGGGCGAGGACAACCCCTATGCGAACTTGGTCGCCGTCCGCAAGGACGAGCAGGACAACGCGGCGCTGAAGAAGCTCGACGAGCTGCTGCACTCCCAGGAGGTCAAGGACTTCATCACCAGGACCTGGGCCGATGGGGCGGTCCTGCCCGCGGCCTGACCCGCCCGCCGGTCAGCCCATGAGCGTGGCGGCCAACGTGCCACCGAGCTCGTAGGCCGCCTCCCGCTCGTCCCGGCCCACCGGACCGGTGATGAGCACCGGCGCAGCGGCGAGGGACCACCCGAGGGCGCCCGCGATCGACTCGACCGATCGTCGGGCGCCCTCGACGTCGTTGTTGCCGTGGATCCAGAAGCCATACGGCAAAGCCGGTTTTGCGTCCAGGACTGGGTAGTAGACGGTGTCGAAGAAGTGCTTCATCGCCCCACTCATGTAGCCGATGTTCGCGGGTGTGC
Source organism: Intrasporangium sp. (assembly GCF_036566125.1). Lineage (GTDB taxonomy): Bacteria > Actinomycetota > Actinomycetes > Actinomycetales > Dermatophilaceae > Intrasporangium. The sequence continues at coordinate 21,015 of NZ_DATCWX010000265.1, read as the reverse complement.
CCAGGAGCACACCGTCAGCGGCGAGCACGTCGCTCGCGGTCGCGGAGAGCGCCGGGTGCACGTCGACCTCCACGTCCTCGATCCCCTCGGCACGCGTGCCCTCCAGCACCGACTCGAGCAGCTCGCGGGTCGCCGGCGAGGCCGTGTGGTGGACGACGAGCAGACGCGCGGTCACCCCGCCAACCTAGCCGCATGCCTCCCACCACAGCGCTCCGGTCGGCTCCTCCCGCCCTCCTCGTGAAGTGTGCAGGTCGCGCCGGTTCGGGACCGCCGACACATGGAAACGCACGGAGAGTCATGGAGAGTCACGGAGCCGGGCGCGTCGGCCGCTTGGCTCGGCGTCTCGCCCGTTGCGGTGCAGGTTCCCGAGCACTGAACCGCGCGGCCCGGCGGTGGACCCGCCGAGGGTGCGGGACCACCGGGCCGGCACCAGGAGGGCGCGGCCTGGTCACCGCGGGGGTGGGAGGCGGAGCCGGTGCCGCGGCAACCCGACGGAAGAACCGCCCCTTGGCGAGCTCGGCAAGGACGAGGTAGGTGATGACCAGACCGACGATCGTCGCGAGCACTCCGCCTGGCAGGGGCACGAACCCGAGCCCCGTGGACAGGGGCGTGAACGGCAGGAGAGCCCCCAGCAGGACGCAGCCGACGACCGACGCGAGCAGCCCGACGCTGGGCCGGCTCCGGAAGAACGGCGTCCGGCGGGTGCGGATCACGAAGACCACGAGGGACTGCGTGGCGAGCGACTCCACGAACCACGCCGTCTGGAAGAGGGACTCCGACGCGTGGAAGCCCCACAGCATCAGGGCGAACGTGCCGAAGTCGAAGATCGAGCTGAGGGGCCCGAAGAAGAACATGTAGCGCCTGATCAGCCGCAGGTCCCAGTGCGACGGCCGGTGCAGCTGCTCCGGGTCGACGGTGTCTCCGGGGATCGCGAGCTGGCTGGCGTCATAGAGCAGGTTGTTGAGGAGCACCTGGGAAGGCAGCATCGGCAGGAACGGCAGGACAGCCGAGGCGCCCGCAGCGGAGAACATGTTCCCGAAGTTGCTCGATGTCCCCATCAGGACGTACTTGATGGTGTTGGCGAAGATCCGCCGGCCCTCGACGACCCCCTCGGCGAGCACTCCGAGGTCCTTCTCGAGCAGGACGATGTCTGCGGCGTCCTTCGCGACGTCGGTCGCCGTGTCGACACTGATCCCGATGTCGGCCGCGTGGATGGCCGGGGCGTCGTTGACGCCGTCGCCGAGAAAGGCCACGTCGAGGCCGTGGGACCGTTGGGCCCGCACGATTCGAGCCTTCTGCTCCGGCGAGACTCGCGCGAAGATGCCGCTCTCCGCCACGGCCGCCGCGAGCCCGACATCGTCGAGCCCTTCGATCTCGTCGCCGGTCAGGACCCGCCGCTCGGGCAGGCCGAGCTCCGAGCCCACGGCATGCGCAACGAGCGGGTTGTCGCCAGTGATCACCTTGACGTCCACCCCAAGGTCGTCGAGACGGCGCAGGGCGGCCCGCGCGGTGGCCTTGGGGGCGTCGAGGAAGACGAGGTAGCCGACCAGCTCGAGTCCGCTCTCGTCATCCGGAGTCGGATCGACACTGGACAGCCACGGCCGGCGAGCCACGGCGACGACACGACCACCCGCCTCGAACTCGCGACGCAACGCGTCCTCCGCACCGGCCGGCACATCGACGCACGCGGCGAGCACCTGCTCCGGCGCCCCCTTCGTCACCAGCCATCGACCTCCGTCGGCCTCCTCGACGACCACCGACACGCGCCGTCTCACGTGGTCGAACGGGAGGGTGGACACCCGGGTGGTGGCGCGCACCGCCTCCAGGTGGTCTGCCGCGCGCGGCGACTCCCACAGGGCCACGTCCAAGGGGTCACCGCCGCCGTATGCCGCTGGGCCGCCACCGCGTCCACGAGCCCCGCCGCTGTCACTTCCCTCATCAGGCGGCGTGCTGTTGCAGAGCATCCCGAGGCGAACGACATCGCCGCTCCGAGTGCCAGTCGGCCGGGCGGGGACGGCTCGCATGAAGCTGATCCGACCCTGTGTGAGGGTGCCGGTCTTGTCGGTCATGAGGATCTGGATGTCGCCGAGGTCCTCGATGCACACGAGACGCTTGACGAGCACCTTCCTGCTGGCCAACGCGCTCGACCCCGCCGCGAGGCTCGCCGACACGATCGCTGGCAACAGCTGCGGTGTGATGCCCACTGCGATGGCGAGCGAGAAGAGCACGGCGTCGATGAACGGCCGGTGCAGCGCGAGGTTCGCAACGAGGACAAACGTCGTCAGCACGCCGGCGACGACGACGAGCATCCCCGAGAACTTCCGCAGCCCGACCTGGAACTCCGTCTCCTGGTGCCGCGTCCCGAGCGCCACGGCAATCTGGCCGAACTGCGTGCTTGCCCCAGTCGCGACGACGACTCCGGTGCCCGTTCCGGCGGACACGACGGTGCCCATCCAGGCGACCGTGGTTCCATCACCGCGCCCCGGCACCTCCTCGTCGGCGGACCGCGTCGCGTCAGAGTCCTTGGCGACGGGCAGGGACTCACCGGTGATCACTGACTCGTCGCACTCGAGGTCCACTGCCGAGAGCAGGCGAAGGTCAGCCGGGACGACCTCGCCGAGCTGCAGGTGGATGACGTCACCGGGGACGACGGCAGCCACGTCCACCCGGGCCGGACCTCCGTCTCGGACGACGGTGACAACGTGCCGGATCCTCGAGTGCAGCGCCTCCGCCGCAACGGCGGCGCGGTACTCGTTGACGAAGCCGAGGCCCACGGAGGCCGTCAGGATGACGGCGATGATGATTGCGTCGGTGCGCTCGCCGAGGAAGAACGAGGCCACGGCAGCCGCGACGAGGAGCACGAGGAGCGGCGAGCGCAGCTGTCGCACCAGGACGACCCCCCACTGGGCCCGGTGGTTGCGCACCGCGTTGGGGCCGACGGCCGCGAGACGTCGGGCCGCCTCCTCGGAGGTGAGCCCGTGCATGGTCGTGCCCATCCGGTCGACCACCTCTGCGGCGGGCCGGTGCTGCGCCTCGGCAGCCGACCACTGCAAGCCGGACACTCGAGACCCAACCCGCTGGTCGGACGATGTCCCCACGCCCCCAGCATGATGCGGGATACGCGCGCCGTCAGGCGATTGCGGCCCCGCCGCACACGCCGTCCCCCTCGAACCGGCGTGCCAGGCGCGCGGTATGTCGCGCCTTGGGCACGCGCGCACGTGAGCCGGTCCGCCGGGTCAGACGATGGTTGCCTTCACCTCGGACAGGCGGGCGAGCAGACCGTTGACGAAGGTCGGCGACTCGTCGGTCGATAGCTCGGTCGCGAGCGCGACCGCTTCCGAGATCGCGACGGCGTCGGGGATGTCGTCGTTGAAGAGCACCTCCCAGGCGCCGATCCGCAGGATCGCGCGGTCGACGGCGGGCATCCGGTCGAGCGTCCAGCCCTGGCTGTAGTCGGTGAGCGCGGCGTTGATGTCGCCCCACTTCCCGACGACTCCCCGCACCAGCTCGGCGGTGTAGGGGTTGTTGCCCGCGCGGGACCCCGAGGTCGCGGAGTCGCGGAGCCGCTCGTCGAGCAGCGCCTCCGCGTTGAGCCCCCGCTGGTCGGCCTCGAAGAGGATGTCGAGGGCGCGGGACCGGGCTTTCGTGCGTGCGGCCAAGGCGATCAGTCGTTGACGCGGCCGAGGTACGACCCGTCGCGGGTGTCGACCTTGACCTTGGTCCCGGTCTCGAGGAAGAGGGGCACCTGGATCTGCGCGCCGGTCTCGAGTGTGGCCGGCTTCGTGCCGCCGGTGGAGCGGTCGCCCTGGAGGCCCGGCTCGGTGAAGGTGATCTCGAGGACGACCGAGGCGGGCAGCTCGACGTAGAGCGGCGTGCTCTCGTGCGTGGCGACGATGGCGTTCTGGTTCTCCAGCATGTAGTTCGCGGCGCTGCCCACGGTCGCCTCGGGCACGTGGATCTGGTCGTACGTGTCGGTGTCCATGAAGACGAAGTCGGAGCCGTCCTTGTAGAGGTACTGCATCGTCCGCTTGTCGACATTGCTGGTCTCGACCTTGACGCCTGCGTTGAAGGTCTTGTCGACGGTCTTGCCGGACACGACGTTCTTGAGCTTGGTGCGCACGAAGGCGGGCCCCTTGCCCGGCTTGACGTGCTGGAACTCGACGACGGACCAGAGCTGCCCGTCGAGGTTGAGCACCAGGCCGTTCTTCAGGTCGTTGGTCGTTGCCATGGGTGAGTAGTCGCTTTCGTATGCCGCTGGGCTCGCTCACGCGTGCTCGTGCACGCGGGTGCCCCACACGTTTGAGAGAAGGTGGCGGGAGTTGCCGCGCAAGTCTAACGGCGGCGGTGCTCGATCGCGGAATCGCGCGGTCAGACGCCGATGGTCAGATGTGCCGTCCAGCCCTGGTCGTTGTCGCCGGACATCGTCGCGAGCTGATGGCGTCCCCCGTCGTCACGGAAGACGTTGTCGGTGGCCAGCGAGAGCCCGCTCAGGTTGCGGATGCTCGCGTCATAGCCGTTCGTGCCGTAGACCGCCTCGCACGCCGCCTGAGGCAACGCCAACTGCGAGGTCTTGACGATGGGACCGCTCGATGTCGCATCCGCCACGCGCTCATAGACCTCGAAGTGCACGTGCGGCCACCGCCCCGGATAGCAGCCGGGATAGACGGAACTGAACGTGGACGTTCCCGTGGCATCGGTCGCCTGGACGCCACGAAGGTAGTTCTCCTCCTCGACGCCGCTGGAGTACATCGAGTAGTTGCCGTCCCGGTCGCAGTGCCACACGTACACCGCGGCTCCGACCAGGGCCTGGCTCGTCCCCGCGTCCTTCACCGTGATCCGGATGGCCAACGGGACACCTTCCGCCACCCGCATGGAGGTGCCGAAGCTGCCGCGGATGTCCGAGCGCACGATGCCCGAGTCGTCGAGGACGTTCTCCCCGCTCGAGCCGTCCCCGGGGAACGGTCCCGCAGTCTCGTCCGGCACCTCGACGAGCTGACCGCCACCGGATGCCGGAGTGCTGCCATCTGTCGTGGCAGTCGTCGCCGGGCTCGTGGCGGCGGTCCGTGACGACGGCTCGGCTGACGTGCACGCCGCGAGGGCGCCGGCCAGACCGAGGCCGCCCATCAGGGCGATGGCCCGCCGGCGGTCGAGAAGCGTGGCCAGGTCGAAGGCGAGCCCCTGGTCATGCACGTGGTCGTGCTCGTCGAATGCGTCCATCACGGCCCTCCTTCAAGGGGCGTCAGCTGGTGATCGGCCCCGCTCTGTCCAGCAGCCTTGGTGCGGAGTCCATGCCGGTCATGTGACTCGACTGTGCGGTCCGTGTGGTCCGTGTGATCCGCGGCTCAGACCAGGGCCCGGAGCCCGAGCAGGTAGGACTGGAGGCCGAAGCCGGCGATCGTGCCGGTCGCGACGGCGGCGACGACGGACGTCTGCCGAAATGCCTCTCGCGCAGCGGGATTCGACAGATGCACCTCGACAAGGGACCGGCCGCTCGTGGTCACGATGGCGCAGGCGTCGCGGACGGCGTACGAGTAGTGCGTGAACGCACCGGGGTTGAGCACGACGTCCGCACGCTCGTCGACCGCCTCGTGGAGCCAGTCGATGAGCTCCCCCTCGTGGTTGGTCTGCCGACAGTCGGCGATGAGACCGAGGTCCCGCGCCTCCCGCTGGACGGCGGCGTGGATGTCGTCGAGTGTGTCGGACCCGTAGACGTCGGGCTCGCGCGAGCCGAGCCGGTTGAGGTTGGGTCCCGAGAGGACGAAGACCGTGGGTGCCGTCATGGCGGGAGTCTAGAAGCAGATCCCGTATGCCGGTGGGCTGGCAGGGAGCCAACCCCTGATCGAGTGAACAGCTTCCGGGAACGGCGACCCCGAAAGCTGTTCATTCGATCGTGAGGGGGTGCGGGTCAGGCGTGTGCGACGAGGTGGTATGCCTCGCGGAGCAGCTCGTCGGACGGGCCGACGAGCCGGGTGGGCCGGGCCAGGCCGTCGAGGACGACGAACCTCAACGTCGAGCCGCGGGACTTCTTGTCCCGCCGCATTGCCGTCAGCAGTGCGTCCCAGCGGTCGCCCCGGTAGGTCGTCGGGAGCCCGACGGACTCGAGGACCGTCCGGTGCCGCGCCACCAGCTCATCGCCCTCCGGGCCGGACACGTGACCGGAGAGCCGGGCGAGCTCGGCGGCGTAGACCATGCCGACGCTGACGGCCTCGCCGTGGCGCCAGGTGTAGCCCTCGACCTGCTCGACCGCGTGCCCGAACGTGTGCCCGTAGTTGAGGATCTCGCGCAGCCAGCTCTCCTTGAGGTCCGCGGCGACCACGTCGGCCTTGACCTGGATCGAGCGCTCGACGAGCTCGCGCAAACGTGGGTTGTCGTGGCGGCGGGCCGCGAGGGGGTCGGCCTCGACGAGCTCGAGGATGACCGGGTCCGCGATGAAACCGGCCTTGATGATCTCTGCGAGGCCGCCCACGAGGTCGGCCTCTGGCAGCGTCGTCAGGACGTCGACGTCACAGAGCACACCGGCCGGCTCATGGAAGGAGCCGACGAGGTTCTTGCCCTCGGGCGTGTTGATCCCGGTCTTGCCTCCGACCGCCGCATCGACCATGCCGAGCACCGTGGTCGGGACCTGGACGACCTGGACGCCGCGCAACCACGTCGCGGCGACGAAACCCGCCAGGTCGGTCACGGTGCCCCCACCGACGCCGACGATCGCGTCGCTCCTCGTGAACCCCGCGTCGCCGAGCCGGCCCCAGAGCGAGGCGGCGACGGAGGACGTCTTGGCGGACTCGGCGTCGGGCACCTCGGCGAGCTCAGCGGCATACCCCTTGTCGGTGAGCGTCCGGGCCACCCGCTCGCCAAGGCCGGCCAGCGTCGGGGGGTGCACCACGAGGACACGCTCGACGCCGTCCGCAAGCAGGTCGGTCACTCGTGAGAGAACCCCCGAGCCGACGAGGACGTCGTAGCGGCCACCGACCGAGATGGTGGTGACGTCGCTCATGCGGTGGCCGACTCGAGCAGACCGGCGATCTCCTCCGCTATGTCGGCGGGCTGCCGACCCGCCGTGTCGACCCGGTGGGTCGCAACGCGCTGGTAGGTCGCACGCCGGGCGTTCATCATGGCGACCCAGGACGCCCGCGGGTTGACGGTGAGCAGCGGACGCGAGCGGTCGAAGCCGATGCGCTTGCTCGCGTCGGCAATGGCGACGTCGAGGAAGACGACGACGTGGCCGACGAGGGATGCCTCGGTCTGCGGGTCCATCACGGCTCCGCCACCGAGGGCAACGACACCCGGTTCCTGCGCGAGGGCCCGCGCCACCTCTGTCCGCTCGAGCTCGCGGAAGGCTGGCTCGCCGTCGTCGACGAAGATGTCCGAGATCGACTTGCCGGCCGTTGCCTCGATCGCCGCGTCGGTGTCGTGCAGGGGCGCGCCGAGCCGCTCCGACAGGGCCCGGCCCACGGTGGTCTTGCCCGATCCCGGCGGCCCGACGAGGACGACAAGCGGGCGGTTCACCGGCGTCACCATGTGCGCAGGCTCTCGGGGATCGCCGCGAGGTACGCGGCATGGTTTCGGGCCGTCTCGCTGACCGAGTCGCCGCCGAACTTCTCCACGCAGGCCTCCGCGAGAACGAGGGCGACCATCGCCTCGGCGACGACCCCCGCCGCCGGGACGGCACAGACGTCGGAACGCTGATGGATGGCGGTGGCTGCCTCGCCCGTCGCGACGTCCACCGTCGCCAACGCGCGAGGGACAGTGCTGATCGGCTTCATCGCCGCGCGCACCCGGAGCGGCTCGCCGGTCGACATGCCGCCCTCGGTCCCGCCAGCTCGACCCGTGCGCCTGCTGATCACACCGTCGACGACGTCCATCTCGTCGTGCGCCTGCGAGCCGCGGCGACGCGCGGTCTCGAAGCCGTCACCGATCTCGACGCCCTTGATGGCCTGGATGCTCATCAGGGCAGCGGCCAGGCGCGCGTCGAGCTTGCGATCCCAGTGGACGTGGGAGCCCAGACCCGGGGGAAGTCCATAGGCGACCACCTCGACGACGCCGCCCAGCGTGTCGCCGTCCTTGCGGGCGGCGTCGACCTCAGCCACCATCGCGGCGGATGCGTCGGCGCCGATGGCGCGGACGGGGTCGGCGTCGAGGCGCTCGACGTCGTCAGGGGTCGGCACCGCGCCGGTCCGGTCCGCCGCGGTCCCGATGGCGACGGTGTGCGACACGAGCCGGATGCCATAGGCCTGCTCGAGGAGCCTGGCCGCCACCTCTCCGAGGGCGACCCGGGCCGCCGTCTCCCGTGCGGAGGCTCGCTCGAGGACCGGCCGTGCATCGGTATGACCGTACTTCTGCATGCCGACGAGGTCGGCGTGGCCGGGACGAGGTCGCGTCAACGGCTTGTTGCGCGCGAGCTCCTTCTCTGCGTTGACGTCGTCTGCCGCGGCGAGGGCCTCGGCGCTCACCGGGTCCGGGCTCATGACCGTGGTCCACTTGGGCCACTCGCTGTTGCCGATGCGGATGGCGATGGGTGAACCGAGCGAGACCCCGTGACGCAGGCCGCCCAGGAACTCCACCTCGTCCTGCTCGAACTTCATCCGTGCGCCGCGACCGTAGCCCAGTCGCCGGCGGGCGAGCGCGTCCTGCACGTTCTTGGCGGTGACCTCGACACCGGCCGGCAGGCCCTCGATCACCGCCATGAGGGCGGGACCGTGCGACTCACCGGCGGTCAACCATCGCAGCATGGGACGATCCTCCCACGCGTCTCGCGGGCGCCCGGGCGCGCGCCCGCCAACCGGGATGGCTCAGAGCTCGTCGGGCGGCAGGACGGTGAGGACGCGCGCGATGAACTCGTGGAACTCCTGCATGTAGGTGCGCAGGAAGGACTCCAGCTCCGGGTTGTTGATCTCCCCGTCCGCGCCGTAGTCCTCCGGCTTGAAGTGGATGTAGGCCTCGACCGCGTTCATGAGCGGGCTGTTGCAGAAGGCCATCACCTGCTTGAGGCTCTGCTGGGCGACCGCTGTTCCGATGGCGCCCATCGAGGCGCCGATGACGGCGGACGGCTTGCGGGCGAAGGAGTTCTGCCCCCAGGGGCGGCTGGCCCAGTCGATCGCGTTCTTGAGCGCGCCGGGGATGGACCGGTTGTACTCGGGGCTGACGAAGAGGACCGCATCGACGCCGGCGATGGCCTCCTTGAGTGCCCGGCCCTCGGGCGGGTAGTCGGCGTCGTAGTCGTAGCTGTAGAGCGGGAGGTTGCCGATGGGGATCTCCGTGAACTCCATGTGCTGGGGAGCGACCCGGAGCAGCGCCTTCGACAGCGTGCGGTTGATGGAGCCCTTGGCGAGGCTGCCGACGAAGTAGCCAACTTTCTGCGTGGTCATCCTGTGGACCCTTCTCCTCGGCGGGACGCGTAACGGGACACGTACCCCGTTCGGCGAGGCCCACCGCGTGCGGGCAGATCAGAAGAGCGGGCGGATCTCGACGAGGAGTCCGAGAAGGGCTCCCACCAGCATCCACGGGCCGAAGGCGATGTGGTCCTTGCGGGATCCTCGCCGCAGCACGATCCGGCCGAGACCGTAGACGCCCGAAAGGAGAAACGCCGCGTAGGTCGCGATGACCGGCGCCCACGGCGAGAGGTAACCGGTGGCGATGCCGATGAGCCCCGCGAGGGTGACGTCTCCGAGGCCGAAGCCACTGCGCAGCAGGGCGGCGACCAACGCCAGCAGGAAGTAGATCCCCCAGAGCACCGCGCCCGCGATGAGTGCCCGGCGCAGGGCCGCCCAGTCTCCGGAGGCCAAGGAAGCCAGGGCCAGCTGACCGACGAGCATGGGATAGGCGGGTCGCGTCAGGCCGTGCGGGAGCCGGTGGACGTCGGCGTCGACCCAGGCCAGACCTACGCCGACCGTGGCGAAACCGAGGTACGCGGGGGCGAGGGCGTATTCGGAGTCCGGCCCGAACCGCCACGCGAGCAGGCCCCACAGCACCGCGAGGGTCGCCGCCACGACCCACCGCGGGGCGCGGGGGCCCGGCCCGGTCTCGTGGTCCAGCCGGTAGCCGAGGGTCGCGAGACGCTTCCCGAGGACCCACCCGACGACGCCGCCCGCCGCGCACAGGGCTGCGACGTACCACCACGGAGTCGGTGGGAAATCGACCCAGGTCACGCGTCGGCCCCGGGCCGCTGCCGCCTTCGCCACGCGAGCTCGCGGTCGAGCGCGTCCGCCATCGCTTGGAGCGGCGCCGAACGCCCGGTCATGAGCGAGACCTGCTCGGTCGCCTGGTGCAGGAGCATGACCGTGCCCTCCTGCACCGTCCAGCCTGCGCCCGCAGCCGCGGTCTGCAGGGGCGTGCGCCCCGCTCCGTAGACGACGTCCAGCACGGTGCGAGGGCTCTCGTCGCGATCCGACCGCGGGAACGCTTCGAGGCCGGTGACCGCCGCCGGGGGCACGGTGCTGATGACGACGTCGCTCAAGGACCACTGCCCCATCGGCACCTCCGAGACGGTGATGCCTGCACGACGTGCTTGGTCGACCGTTTCCGACCGCGCGCTTGTGCGCACCATGAAGGTGATGTGTCGGGTGCCCGACGAGGCGAGCGCGGCCACCGCGGAGCGGGCCGTCGCGCCGCTGCCGATGATCGTCGCGTCAGTCGTGTCGTGGCATCCCGCGTCGAGCAGCGCGAGCGCGATGCCGTTGACGTCGGTGTTGTGGGCCGTCCAGCCGCCTGATCCCCGCACGAGGGTGTTGGCAGCCGCGGTGTCCTCCGCGGTGGCCGTGACATGGGAAGCCGCGCGAAGGGCCACCTCCTTGAGCGGCATCGTCAGCGAGAGCCCACGCCACTCGTCATCGAGGTCGGCGAGCGCGGCGTCGAAACCCGCCTCGTCGACCTCGCGCGCCTCATAGGTCCAGTCGGGAAGGCCGAGAGCCGCGTAGGCAGCCCGGTGCAGGACCGGGGAGAGAGAATGCGCGATCGGCGACCCCCACACCGCGCACTTCACGCCGCGGCCGCCACGCTCAGCACTGGCCCTTGTTCGCCTGGCACCACTTCTGGAACTCGGCGACGTTCGCCTGGTGCTCCTCGTAGGTGACGGCGAACTTGGTCGTCCCCTTGATCGGATCGACCGTGACGAAGTAGAGCCACGGACCGGGAGCCGGCTGGGCCGCAGCCTGGATCGCGCTCTCGCCCGGGTTCCCGATCGGCCCCGGCGGCAGTCCCGTCACCTGGTACGTGTTGTAGGGGCTCTTGCTGGCCCGGTCCGCATCCGTCGTCGTGATGCCGTGCTTGCCGATTGCGTAGTTGACCGTGGAGTCGAACTGGAGCTGCATGTCCTGGGCGAGCCGATTCTCGACGACTCGAGCGACCTTCGGGCGGTCCTCGGCGAAGCGGGCCTCCGCCTCGACGAGACTCGCCACGATCATGGTGCGCTCCATCTGCTCCGGAGTCACCCCGAGCGCCTCGAGGCGCTTCGTCGACTCCGCGACCATCGTGCGCAGGTGGTCGACGGCCGTGGTGTCCGGCTCGAACTCGTAGCTCGCCGGGAAGAGATATCCCTCGACGTTGCCCTTCGCCGAGGCCGGCAACCCGAGTCCGGCAGCGTCCTTGGCCGCCTTGGCATATTCCGCGACGGGGATTCCCGTGGCCTTGGACAGGATCGGGTAGACCTCCTTGGCCCACTTGCCCTCCGGTACCACGACCTTGGTCACGATCCTGTTGGCCGGGTCGACGAGGATGGCGAGCGCGTCGGTCGCCTTCATCTGGGTGCGCATCTCGTAGACACCGGGCTGTATTCCGGCGCTCTTCGGATCCTCGCTCGCCGCCTCGATGAACGCCTTCGTCGTCTTGACGACGTCCTGGTCGGCGAGGACCGTCGCGATGGCCGATCCCCCGGCGCCCTGCGCCACGGTGACGCGCACCGAGCCCGAGCCCGGACCGGGGTAGTCGTTCGGCTCGAAGAACCCCACGACAACCGGGCGCAGGTAGGTGTAGGCGATGGCCACTCCCCCGCCGACGATGGCCAGGGCCAGCACGATGACGGCAAGACGGCGCAGCACGGAGGGCTTGCCTCGGGAGGTCTTGCCCCTCCGTTTGGCCGCGCGCTGCGCAGCGAGCTCGGCTTCTTTCGCCTCTCGGCGGGTCCGCGGCGGTGGCGCCGGCGCGACTGCCTCTTGCTCGCGGCCGTTGGCGTCGGCGGACTCTTCATGTTCACCGAAGATGGAGGCCTCGAGATGGTCCTTCATCGTCGACGTTCCTTCTTCCGTGCCTTGCCGAGCGAGACGATCTCACCCGTTGGCCTGCCCGACAAGGCTTCCGCGTCGAGGGCCGACTGGAGGATCAGCACGGCGGCAGCTTGGTCGACGACGGACCGTTGTCCCCGACCCGGCACACCGCTGTCGTGCAGTCTCTTGTGCGCCGCCACCGTGGTCAAGCGCTCGTCGACGAGCCGCACCGGCACCGGCGCGACCCTGGCCGCCAGCTGCCCGGCATAATCCCGGGCAATCCGGGCGGCCGTGCCTTCCTGGCCGGACAGCAGCCTCGGGAGGCCGACGACCACCTCGACGGCGGCCCGTGCGGCCACGAGGGCGGCGATCCCTTCGACATCGGCGCCACCGCGCTCGTCCCGGGGCAAGGTCTCGACGGGGTGCGCGAACGTGCCCGAAGGATCGGAGGCGGCGACGCCGACGCGAGCGTTGCCCACATCGACGCCGATCCGCACACCGGTTCGGACGCTCACGGTCACGCGCCTCGTTGGCGGAGCTGCTCCTCGACGGCGCCGAGCGCGGTCGAGACCATCGAGAGGTCGGTGCCGCCGCCCTGGGCGATGTCGTCCTTCCCGCCGCCGCCGCCCCCGAGGAGCTGTGCGGCGGTCTTGACGAAGACACCGGCCTTGAGGCCGATCTCGCGGCCGCGCTCGTTGGTCGCGACGATGACGATGGGCCGGCCGTTGGCGACGCCCGCCATGGAGACGAGCGACGGCCGGTCGTTCCCGAGGCGGCGGCGCACCTCCAGGACGAGGCCGCGCAGGTCGTCGGCCGTGACATCCGGTCCCGCGTCGTGGCTGACGAACGTCACGCCGCCGAAGTCGCGAGCCGTGGCGACGAGTCCGGGCGCGGCGCCGAGGACCTGGGCCTGCTTGACCGCTGCGATCTCCTTCTCGGCCTCCTTGAGCTTGGTCAGGATGCTTGCGATCCGGTCGGGCAACTCTTCCTTGCGCACCTTGAGCTGGTCGGTGAGCTGCCCGACGATCGCCGCCTCGCGGGCCAGGTAGTGATACGCATCGGAGCCGACGAGCGCCTCGACCCGGCGGACGCCGGAGCCGATCGACGCCTCGCCGAGGAGCTTGACGACGCCGAGCTGGCCGACCCGCAGGGCATGCGTGCCACCGCAGAGCTCACGGGACCACTCGCCGATGGAGACGACCCGGACCCGGTCACCGTACTTCTCGCCGAACAGCGCCAACGCACCCATCCGACGGGCCTCGTCGAGCGACATGACGTCGGCCATGACGGGCAGGTCGTCGAGCAGGACCGCGTTGACCTTGGCCTCGATATCCGCCATCGCCTCGTGCGGCACGGGACTCTGCGCCTTGAAGTCGAAGCGCAGCCGGCCCGGCGAGTTCTCCGAGCCCGCCTGCGTCGCCGTGTCGCCGAGCTCCTCCCGGAGCGCCTGGTGAACCATGTGCGTCGCGGTGTGCGCGCGGGAGACGGACCGACGCCGGGCGACGTCGACGACCGCCTCGGCCTCGGCACCCATGACCGCCTCCCCCTCGATGACCGTCGCGCGGTGGACGATGAGGCCGTTGATCGGCTTCTGCACGTCCCGCACCTCGATGAGCGCACCGCCTGCGAGGCGGATCCGCCCGTGGTCGGCAAGCTGACCACCGGCCTCGGCATAGAGCGGCGTGCGGTCGAGCACGAGCTCGACCTCGTCGCCCGCGTTCACCGACTCGACGAGCTCTCCGTCGTGGATGAGTCCGCGGACACGGGCCTCGGAGACCACTTCGTCGTACCCGGTGAACTCGACCTCTCGACCGAGCTGGTCCGCGAGCCGGCGGTAGACGGACACGTCGCCGTGGGTCATCTTCTTCGCCTTGGCGTCGGCCTTGGCCCGGTCGCGCTGCTCGGCCATGAGCCGCCTGAACCCCGCCTCGTCGACGTTGAGGCCCTGTTCGGCCGCCATCTCGAGGGTGAGGTCGATCGGGAAGCCGTACGTGTCGTGCAGCTGGAACGCCTCGGTGCCACCGAGGGTCCCCGACCCGCTGGACTTGGCCCGGGCAACCGCGACGTCGAGGATCGTCGTGCCCGCGCTCAGCGTCCGGTGGAACGCATCCTCCTCCGCGTACGCGACCTGGCTGATCCGGGCAAAGCCGGACTCGAGCTCGGGGTATGACGCGCGCATCTGCTCCTTGCTCACGGGCAGCAGGTGCTCGAGAGTCGGGGCGTCCACGCCGAGCAGGCGCATCGAGCGGACCGCGCGCCGGATCAGCCGGCGCAGCACGTAGCCCCGGCCCTCGTTGCCGGGCGTGACACCATCGCCGATCAGCATGAGCGCGGAGCGCACGTGGTCCGCGACGACCCGGAACCTGACGTCGTCCTCGCGGTCGGCCCCGTAGCGGCGACCGGACAGCTCCTCGGCGGCCGCAATGACCGGGAACACCTCGTCGATCTCGTAGAGGTTGTCGACGCCCTGGAGCAGGTAGGCGACCCGCTCGAGTCCCATACCGGTGTCGATGTTGCGCTTCGGCAAGGGGCCCGCGATGTCGAAGTCGTCCTTGGCCCGGACCGCGGACAGGTCGTCCTGCATGAACACGAGGTTCCAGAACTCGAGGTACCTGTCCCCCGCCTCCCAGTCACGGTCGGCGCCGAACTCGGGGCCGCGGTCGATGAGGATCTCGGAGCACGGGCCACCCGGCCCGGGGACGCCCATGTTCCAGTAGTTGTCCTTCTTCCCGAGGCGCACGATGCGGTCGTCGGGCAGCCCCGCGACCCGCTTCCAGAGCGCGATCGCCTCGTCGTCCTCGTGGTAGACCGAGGCGTAGAGGTCCTTCTCGTCGAACCCGTAGCCACCGTCGTGCTGCGGCCTCGTCACGAGCTCCCAGGCGAGCTCGATGGCGCCTTCCTTGAAGTAGTCGCCAAAGCTGAAGTTGCCGTTCATCTGGAAGAACGTGCCGTGTCGCGTCGTCTTGCCGACCTCTTCGATGTCGAGGGTTCGCACGCACTTCTGCACGCTCGTCGCACGGGCGTACGGCGGCGTCTCCTGACCGAGGAAGTACGGCTTGAACGGCACCATGCCGGCGTTGACGAACAGGAGATTGGGGTCTTCGTGCACGAGGGGCGCACTGGGCACGATGGTGTGGCCCCGGCTCTCGAAGAAGGCGAGCCAGCGTCGCCTGATCTCGGCGGTTTCCATGGTGGTGAGGTCCTTGCTGATGTGGGTGGATGAGGTCGGGGCGGGGTCAGACCGCGCTCACGCGCGCGTGACTGACCCCCGGAGAGCTCGTGCCCACCGGACGGCTCGTGCACCCACTCGGCCCGAGGCCTGCGGGACGGTCATCTCGCACCCATCCATGGCCTATAACCCTAGCCGACATGCGGGATACCCCGTGATCCGTTGTCGACTGGCCCACCGCCTGTGGCGGCTCTGACAGCCTTGGCGCAAGACGACCGAGGACGCGCGATCTGCCAATGAACCAGGCTCGAGCGAGGATCTCAAGGCGACCTTGCTGGGTTACCTGCAGGGCGCCCGGGACGCCGTCTGTGGAAGCTCGACGACCTGTCCGACTACGACGTGCGGGATCCGCTGACGCTGGACTGCGGCGCAACGCGACCAACCTGCCACCCGGCGACGAGGCCTGGTGGGAACCGCCTACCGCGAGCGGCTCGAAGCGGTCGCGGCGTCGTTTCGCTGACCATCCGCTCCGCGCCGCTTTGCGGCGAGGGCAGCCACTGACGCAGCCACACCGTCCGGAACACACCCGGATAGCGACTGCCCAGTCCGCCTGCAACAGGGACGGGCACGCGGTATCCGGGTGTGTTGCTGAGTCGGGTCAGCGGGCGAGCCCTGTGGTGGCAGGACTTCGGACTTCTTCTGCCGTATGCCGCTGAGTCGGGTTATCGACGAACCGGCCGTCAGCCGTCCTGCCGAGCCGCCTTCCCCAATCGCTCGTCGAGCCACTCCATCCTGGCCCTGAGCCGCTCCTCGAAACCCCGGTCCGTCGGCGCGTAGTACGCCGTCTGGCCATCGAGGTCATCGGGCAGATACTGCTGCCGGGCCACGGCGTCCGGCTCGTCGTGGGCGTAGATGTAGCCGGCTCCGTGCCCCAACCGCTCTGCGCCGGCATAGCCGCTGCCTCGCAGATGCGGCGGAACGGCACCGCCCCGGCCCGCGCGAACGTCCGCAACCGCGGCGTTGATGCCGTTGTAGGCAGCGTTCGACTTCGGCGCCAGCGCGTTGTGGACAACGGCCTGCGCCAGGATGATCCGTGCCTCGGGCATCCCGATCTGGGCGACGGCGTGCATCGCCGCAACGGCCGTCTGCAAGGCGGTGGGGTCCGCCATGCCGATGTCCTCGCTCGCCGCGATGACGACTCGACGCGCGATGAAGCGAGGGTCTTCGCCCGCCTCGAGCATGCGCGCCAGGTAGTGCAGGGCAGCGTCGACGTCACTGCCGCGCATGGATTTGATGAGCGCGCTGGCCACGTCGTAGTGCTGGTCACCCGCCCGGTCATAGCGGACGGCCGCGTGTGCGATCGCCTGCTCCACGTGGGCGAGGGTGATGGGCACTGGCGAGTCGTCGATGAGTCCGGCCGGTTGGGCGTCGAGGGCAACCCCCGCTCCGGCCTCCAGTGAGGTCAGTGCGCGACGAGCGTCGCCGCCCGACGTCCGGACCAGGTGGTCCATGGCGTCGGCGTCCAGCGTGTGCGCTCCCGCGAACCCTCGCTCGTCAGCCAGTGCGGACTCCACGACCTCGCGGATCTCCTTGTCGGACAGGGGTTTCAGTGTCACGAGAACGGAGCGGGACAGGAGCGGGGCAATGACGCTGAAGGACGGGTTCTCCGTGGTCGCGGCCACGAGGATGACGGTCCGGTTCTCGACACCGGGCAGCAGGGCGTCCTGCTGCGCCTTCGTGAACCGGTGGATCTCATCGAGGAAGAGGACGGTCTGGCGGCCGTAGAGGTCACGCTCCCGGATGGCGGACTCCATCACGGCCCGCACGTCCTTGACCCCGGCCGTCACGGCGGACAGCTCGACGAAGCGCCGATCCGCCGCCGTCGCGACGAGGTGCGCGAGCGTCGTCTTGCCGGTCCCGGGCGGGCCCCAGATGATCGCCGAGAGGGGGCCAGCTGCTCCCCCACTGCCCTCGATGAGGCGCCGCAGTGGGCTGCCCGGGCGCAGCACCGCCTGCTGGCCACGGACCTCCTCGAGCGAGCGAGGCCGCATCCGGGCCGCGAGCGGGGCACCGCCCGCCGAGGCCGGCAGCCCCTCGCGCTCCGCCGCCGAGGCAGCACCGAAGAGGTCGTCGGTGGTCACTGTGGAAGGCTATCTGGCGTGCGAGAAGGATCCACCTCGATGCAAGCCCCCGGACCCGAGTTCTCGACCGCGAGCCGGACGTTCCTCGCGCGCCTCGGCCGCCACACCGGGCAGCACCCGCTGTGGTGGGTCGTCGGATGGGTCGTCGCCGCCCTCCTCTGCTTCGCCATCGCGGTCGGCGGCGTCACCGGGGAGTCCCTGTTCAAGCGGCTGACGTCGGGCGAGCCTCGAGTGCCCGGACAGTCCCAGACCGCGCGGGACATCATCGAGTCGGTCGAGCCCTCCCAGGACAACGTGATGCTCCAGGTCGCCGGGGCTCCGCTGGACAACCCCCGGGCCGTCGCCGCCGCTACCGCCGCATCAGCGGGTCTCATGGACGTCCCCGGAGTCGTCTCGGTGCGTTCGCCGCTCCTTTCGCCCAAAGGGCTCGACGACCCCGAGGTCCGACCGCTCCTTGCTGGCGGCACGCCGGAGTCCGGGCGCTTCCTCACGATCGTCGACCTCGATGAGGGGCTCAGTGGCAGCGAGCTCGATACGGCGCGGTCGGCGGTGGAGGCACGGCTGGCGGACGTGGCGCAGGCCCTCCCGGGCGCGACGGGCTCGGTGGGCAGCTACCACCACGTCCTCAAGGCGGTCACCGGCACGATCGAGCGCGACCTCGTGCGCGGCGAGGGGATCGCGCTTCCACTGACGTTCCTCGTCATGATCTTCGTCTTCGGGGGCTTCGTCGCCGCCGGTATGCCGATCGCCGGCGCCATCACCTCCATCGGCGGCGCCCTGCTGTCCCTCTTCGCCTTCTCCCACGCCCTCGATCTCGACGCCACCGTCGTCAACATCGTGACCCTGCTCGGACTCGGCCTCTCGATCGACTACGGCCTGCTCACCGTCAACCGGTTCCGGGAGGAGCTGGCCACGATCGCGCCCAGCCGTTCGCCAACACGCGAGGAGGTCGTCCTCGCCGCCGAGCGGACCGTGGCGACCGCCGGCCGGACCGTCCTCTTCTCGGGCATCACTGTGGCGATCGCCCTTTCTGGCCTACTCATCTTCGAGGCTGAGATCATGCGGGCCATCGGCCTCGCCGGCGTCAGCGTCGTGCTCGTGGCGATGGTCGTGGCCGTCACCCTCGTGCCAGCGCTTGCGGTGCTCGGCGCCAAGCGCCTGAGCCGCAAGGCGTCGCGGGCGGTCGAGGACACCGGTGTGTTCTCGCGGCTCGCGGTCGCTGTCCAGCGCCGACCCGTCACCGTCATCCTCACGGGCGTGGTCCTCCTCGTGGCAGCGGCTCTGCCGACGCTCGACATGCGGCTCACCGCCTCCGGCACAGAGCTGCTCCCCGTGACTGCACCGCAACGGGTCTTCTTCGACACCCTGCGCAGCGACTACCCCGACCTCGCGGCCCCAGAAGTCACCGTCGTCGCTCGCTCCTCCGACACCGCGGCCGTGACGGCGGCCCTTCGGCCGTTACGCGACGAACCGGGGGTCACGGACCTCACCGTCCGCCCGCTCGGGACCGACTACCAGCTCGCCGGCTTCCACGTCGAGGGGCACCCGACCTCGGACGAGGCCCAGGATCTCGTCACGAAGATCGCCGGCTTGAAGCCCGGCTTCGAGACCTGGGTCACGGGTCAGGCGTCCGGGCAGCTGGACTTCCTCGACTCGATGAGCCGGGGCGCCCCCTACGCCGTGGCCCTCGTCGTCCTCGGCACGTTCGTCCTGCTGTTCCTCATGACCGGCTCGGTCGTGATCCCCGTCAAGGCCCTGCTCCTCAACGTCATCTCACTCGGTGCCGCGCTCGGCGTCGTCGTCTGGATCTTCCAGGACGGGAACCTGGAGGGGCCGCTCAACTTCACGTCCGTGGGAGCGGTCGAGTCGATGGTGCCGTTCCTCGTCCTCGCGTTCGGCTTCGGCCTGTCGATGGACTACGAGGTGTTCCTCCTGTCCCGCATCACGGAGGAGTACCACGCAGGAGCGCAGAGCGACCGGGCGGTTTCCCTGGGCTTGCAGCGGACCGGGCGGATCATCACCTCGGCCGCGCTGCTCATCATCATCGTCTTCGCCGGGTTCATCGCCGGGGACATCCTGATCATCAAGCAGATGGGGGTCGCCCTCGTTGCCGCTGTGGCCATCGACGCCACGATCGTCCGGATGCTCCTCGTCCCGGCGACGATGACCGTCCTCGGCCACTGGAACTGGTGGGCTCCGGCACCGCTGCGCCGCCTGCACCACCGATTCGGCATCAGGGAGTGATCGACGGATGACCGACCCGCGCCAACGGGTGCGCGCCATCCGCCTGACCACCAACGCCGAGCTGCTGGCTGCAACCGACGGTGACGCCTTCGTCCGCTACGACCTGCCCGACCCCCTCGAGGGCCCCGGCTGGTCGCTCGGCACCGCCGTCATCGCCCCGCGCCGGACGCACACCCGCCGCCTCGGCATCGTCGTCATGGGGCGGCCGGACGACGTCGAGCAGCTCGCGACCGACCTGGCCGACCAGCACTTCTTCGACGACCCTCGTCTGCTCCACGCCACCGTGGAGCGGACCGCCTTCCCGGCCTTCGCCCGCGTCGTGCCGCTCACCGAGGTGGGGGGCGACTGGGAGTGGATGTGTGCACGGACCGATCCGCCCCGGGTCCCCGGCGAGGACCGCGTCATCGGCCTCGACGCGGCCGACGAAGAGGAGATCCGAGCCCTCCTCGAGGTCGCCAACTCGCGCACGGACGCACGCCCCTTCGAGACCCCGGGACAGCGATGGGTGGGGGTTCGCGACGCCGACGGCACCCTCGTCGCGTGCGGCGTCCGGGACGAGACCGTGGCGGGCATCCCGATCCTCGAGGGGATCACCGTCCGAGCGGACCAGCGCGGCACGGGACTGGGCCTCGCCGTCACGGCGAGCCTGACGCGCGAGGCGGTCCGTTCGGACGGCGTCTGCACCCTCGGCATGTACTCCGACAACGACGTGGCCCGGCGGCTCTACCACGGGCTCGGCTATGGCGAGGACCACGTGTGGTCGAGCCGGCGCCTCGCATCGTCGCAACACACCCGGTAACCGCGCGCTCCTGCCTGCTGCAGCCGGGGGTGGCAGTACGCAAACGGGTGTGTTGCGGGGGTGGGGGCCGGCCCCACGAGGACGTATGCCGCTGGGCTCAGCGAGCTCAGCGGCAAACGTCCTACCGTGGTCGGGTCGTCAGACCCGTGCCGTCGACGGCTCGGGGGCAGCGTCGACCCCCGCCTCCTTGCGCTGCTCGGGCGTGATCGGCGCAGGTGCGGCGGTGAGCGGGTCGAACCCACCACCGGACTTCGGGAAGGCGATGACGTCGCGGATCGACTCCGTGCGCGCGAGGAGCGAGACGATCCGGTCCCAGCCGAAGGCGATCCCCCCGTGCGGCGGCGCGCCGTACTGGAACGCGTCGAGGAGGAAGCCGAACTTCTCCTGCGCCTCCTCATGGCCGATCCCCATGACGTTGAACACCCGCTCCTGGACGTCGCGGCGATGGATACGGATGGAGCCGCC
>NZ_DATCWX010000260.1:0-28271 GCF_036566125.1 Intrasporangium sp. | reverse complement strand
TCGGTGCGGTCGTCGTGGCCACGACCTGATCCTGCCCTGAAGGGACGGCCAACGACGTCAAACCAATCGAGTGAACAACTTCTGGCCCCAGAAGTTGTTCACTCGATTGATGGGCGGCGTTACCTCACCCGGCGGACCGCTCGCCTTTGCGGTCCATGACGGCCGCGACGAAGACGAGGGCGATGAGGGCCACGAGGAGGATGGCCATGCCCTGCGTGTCATAGCCGTTGCGTCCCAAGTAGGTCCAGTCGGACAGGGGCTGGGCCAGTGCGGCCAGGGCCCAGCCGACGAGGAAGGATCGGGCGAGCGCCGGAGGTCGGGCACTCACTGCGATGGCTCCGACGGCCAGCCAGGTGACGGCCCAGACCATGGTGATGGCGCTGTACGGTGAGTCCCCTTCCGGGCCGGCCAAGTAGGCGGCGTAGGCGACGAGGGTTCCGCAGCCGATGAGGACCAGTGCGAGGATCGCCAAACGCGCCGGACCGGGACGGGTCGGCCACGCCAGTTCGAGCCCACCCGCTCGCAGCAGGGAGACGAGACGGGCCAGGCCGGCCGCGACGACGAGGAGGTGCCCCAGGAGGCCGAGCAGCCAGCCCAGCCCCAGCTGCGCGTCTCCCGCGCGCGCCATGATTCCGAACGCGGTGAGGATCGCGTTGCCCGCCACGACCGAGACGCCCATGACGAGTCCCGTCGACACCCAGCCCGTCTGGTCCACGACAACGGCGATGCCCGCAACGATCGCCGCGATTCCCACGATGAAGATCCCGACGGTGAAACCGGGTCCCATCGCGTAGAGCATGTTGGTGTCCGTCCAGGGGGCCGCATAGCTGGCAAGGACGAGCAGCCCGCCGAGGGCCGACGCCACGGAGACGAACCCCCGCGCTCCTGTGGAGAGACGCGGCGTCTCGGTGGCCGGCTCCGTTGCCTTGTCCGACCGGGCAGGCGACGGGCCTGGCGGTGCAGCAGGAGCCAACCGCCGCGCGACGAGCATCGGTTCCTCCGCTGCTGGTTCCGCGGTCCCTCCGACCGACTCCACCGGCTCGGCAGCGGAAGAGCCCGCCGTCACCGGAACGTCGAGCGACCCCAGTGGGCTCGTGAGCAGGACCTGCCCCGTGAACGGCTCGCCTTGAGCCTCATCGCCACCGCCGGGCGGCGTGAAGGTCACGCGGACTCGACCAGCGTCTTCGACCACGGCCTCGAGCGGCGCCTCCGCCTGGGCCGTGACCGCACGCGCCAGGGCCGGACCCTGGACCTCGACCGTCCTGCTCTGCGGCCCCGATCCGGCAGCCACCACGCCGAAGTCCACCGACGAGGGCACCACGGCCATGGACACCGAGCCAATCGCGGCCTCGGCATCGTCCGCCACGGACTTCGTGTCGGTGCGCACCACCTCACGCAGGGCCTCGAGCGCCCCGAGTGCGGCGCCCGGGTCCTCGTGCCAGAGACGGTCGCGCAACTCGCTGATGGCTCCACGTCGGAACGTCGGGTTGGCCTCCTTCAGCGCTGCGGCGAGCGCCTCGGGGATCGGCTGCGGCCGCAGCCGTCGGCGACGGCTGTGTGCGAGGTAGACGTCGCCCGACATCTCCACGTCCCGGCCGGGCGTCTGCTTGGGGTTCTCGGCACGGACGTGGTCGAAGACGTAGTCGTAGAGCTCGTCCAGCGACACCAGCCCGTCCTCGTCACGGTCGGCTTCACCGGTTCGCAGCCCTTCGACGACGGCCGATGTGAACACTGACGGCTTGGCCCGCTCGTCGGCGGCCAGCTCGGTGCCCTCGAAGGCGTACTCGATCGCGCTCGATGCGCTGATCACGGCCCTCCCCCGTCCACCGCCCAGGCGGCCCGCCGGGAAGCTGTCCATGACATTGACCGGGCCGGCGGCCCGCACCGCGACGCCCTGCCCGAAGGCGCCGCCGTAGCAGCAGTCGAGGAAGAGCACGATGCTGCGCGCTCGGGACGTCTTCATGCATCGCTGGATGAAGTCCGCCGACACGGCAGTCGAGGCGAGCCGGTCCGGCCGCGTGTTGCGCGCAGCCACGAAGAGCTCGCCCGTGTCGCTCTTGACGCCGTGCCCCGAGAAATGAAGCAGGAGCAGGTCGTCAGGTTGGCTGTCGGCGAACACGTCCTCGATCCGGGTCTGCACCTCGTACGACGGCTCGTTGTGCACGACCGCGACGGTGAAGTCGCCGATCTCAGGGTCACCGAGCACGTCGGCCAACGCCGCGGCGTCCGCAGCCGGCGCTCGCAGCTGCCCGAAGCTCGCGTGGTCGTAGGTGTCGTTGGCGACGATGAGCGCTCGACGGATGCCGCTCATGCCGGCTCCTGGATCCCGTGGCGGCTGAGGAAGTTGCGCAGCAGCTCGCTCCGCTCCGCTGCGTCGGCGTTCTCGAGGACGATGACGTCACCGTCGATCTCTAGCCGGACCGTCCGCGGCGCGGCATGGCCCCGATGGAGCCAGTCACGCAGCGAGGCGAGCAGCGCCGTCATCCCGCCCGATCCGAGGATCGCCACCGAGAGGGCGCTGATCTCGGCGGGACCGAGCCCCCGCGTGCCGGCAGGCGCCGGCGTTGACTGCGTTGCACTGGCCAGGGAGGCCACGTCCACCTCGTCGACGTGGCGGAGCTCCTCACGGATCTGCCGGTGCAGCACCTCCAGGCGCGCCGGATCGGCGCCCCGCTCCCCCAACGACACCGTCACCGTCGTGTCCATCGGCCACCTCTGGGTGGTGCAAGCCCCTGCACCGAAAATGCTACTCGTGGTGCGGACGCTCGCCCGGCGATCGTGATACGCCGGCCCAGCGGCATACGACAATGCATGCCGTATGCCGCTGAGCTCGCCCCGTGCGTCCGTGGCGGGACGCTCCTCCCGCCCTGTCAGCCTCCCGGAGGCAGCTGCATCGTGATCGACGCCGACTCGCCGACCCCGAGGGTGACCGGCTGTGCGTCCTCGAGGCGCGTCGCTCCGTCGAACCACACCACCTGGTCGGTGTAGACGTTATCCAACCGGACCAGGAACGACCCCGCTGGCAGCGCCGGCGTGGTGACGACGTGATCCCCCCAGACGTCGAAGTCCGAGACGTGACGGCCCGTGGTGGTCGTCACCTCCCCGATCCAGCCGGGACTCGCCGGCGAACCGTCCGCCTCGAGCACCTCGACCGTGATCCGGCTCGCCTGCGCGAGCTGGACGGAGAACTCTCCGGACTTGCCTGGCTTGAGGGTGATCGGCTCTGCCGTCTCGAACGAGGTGGCTCCACCCGACCATGCGGGCGCCAAGGGAAGGTCCCACGGGGCGTAGGCCACTGGCCGGTACGTTCCCGACGCCAGGACGGGGATGCTGTAGCGCCCGTCCGTGTCCGTGACGGCGCAGTCGTAGCACTCCCCCGAGCGATCCATGAGATCGCCGCGCGGGTTGACCCTCGCGCCCTCGATGGGATGGCCGCTCGGGTCCACGATCCGTCCCGTCAGTGACGACGGCGACGGGACCTTGACGTTGCGGATCGACCTGGCCTCGCCGAGGCGCACCGTCACGAGATCCGCACTCGCCTGTGAGTCCGCCTTGAAGGCCCACGTCGTGCTCGCGGGGCCGGCGCCGTTTTCGCCGAGAACGAAGTTGAGCGCGTAGGAGCCAGGGTGAAGGCCGGAGACCCGCCACCTGCCCTGTGTGTCGCTGCACTCCCTGACCTGCGCGCGTGCGCGGCTCCCCTCGTGGCCCACGTAGGCCTCCGGGCAGACCCCGGCGATCGGCGTCCCGAGCTTGGCATCGGTCGCGATCCCGGAGATCGTGGCGCCTGGCGCGAGTGAGGCGTCGACCACCGTTGGCACACCAGCAACGACGGTGAAGGGCTGCGCGGCCTCCGCCTCGACGGCGTCACCGTAGAACTCGCTGATGAAGCGGCCGTCGCCCTCTGAGTCCGAGAACTCGGCGGTGTAGGTGCCCTCACGGTCGAGAGCCGCCGTGTACTTCCCTTGCGCGTCCGTGCAGGCGTAGGCGACGTCATACCCGTATCCGGCGATCGGGTACTCGTAGATGTGCACGCAGGCCCCGGCGATCGGGGTGCCGTCGAGATCGCTGACGATGGTTCCCGTCACGCTGCCCCCGGGGAGGAAGCGATCCGACGCGTCGACCGTCTCGCCAGCGGCGACGTGGAAGACGGTTGCCGACTCACGGCTCGTCTGGCCGACCGCCCACTGGCTCCCGCCTTCGTTGCTCCGGAACTGGACGACGTAGTCGCCCGGCCGGACCGTCGCACTCCACTGGCCACCGTCCCAGCTGAAGGCGGTTGCGACGTTGGCGCCGTCCACGGTCTCGATCGAGGCCATGACATCGTCCTGCGGTTGACCGTCGGCACCGAGCATGACTCCCGAGAGCGTCCCGCCGAGCTCGAGCGCGACGTCGATGGTTGCCGGCCCGACGTAGCTTGCCGCGTCCTCGAACGTTGCTGCGCTGGGTGCCCAGCCGCCGACGTGGCGCCCGTCCCAGGTCGAGACCTCGAACTTGTACTCGGTGCCTGCGGCAAGGCTCGTCAACGTCCAACGGCCCGGCTCGTCATAGGTCGTGCAGGTGCTCCCAGCCCAGTTCTGCTCGCTGGCGATGTAGGCGGTGACGCACGCATCGAGCGGCTCGCCGGTGTCAGCGGCCGTGATGATCCCCGAGAACACCGTCTCCTCGATCGCGGGAAGCACGTCGTCGACGCGGGTGGTCTCGCCGGCGACGGCAGTGATCGGATCCGCCTCCTCGGCGGTCGCCTTGCCGAAGGCCCACTGCCGCACCGCGCCGGCCGCGAACTCGACCTGGTACGTCCCGTTGGGGACGGCGACCTCCCAGTTTCCCTCGCTCGGCCACGCGGAAGCGACGTAGTCGCCGGTTTGGGACCACACGGTGACGGAGGTTTCCGGGGGTAGGGGGTCGCTGTCGGCGACCGTCAAGGTGCCAGCGAGGATCGCTCCCGGTGCCAACGAGACGTCAACGGTGGCCGGAGCCACGAAGGCCGCCGCGTCCTCGAACCCCGATGCGTCCTGGGCCCACTCGGCGAGGTGCACGCCGTCGTCGCTCGAGACGCGGAGCTTGTACGGGGCCCCCAGGTCCAGACCGTCGACCGCCCAGGTGCCCGTCCCGCTGCCGTCGGTGCAGGTGAAGCCGGCCCAGTCCCAGGTCTCGGCGGCGTAGGCCTCGACGCATCCCTCGAGTGGGGCGCCGGTGGCCTGCGACGTGATGGTGCCGGAGATGGCCGCCGGCTCGGCGTGAGCGGACGGGACAGCGACCGATGAGGCGAGCAACGCCCCGACCAAAGCCACCCCTGCCCGCTTCAAGACTGCTCGCATGAAACGCGCCTTTGCTTAGTCACTCGAAGGCCCGGCTCGGGCCGGGCGAGCGAAAAGTACCAGTCCGGGCCGATTCGCGCCCGTTGAAAGGGCCGGCCCGAAACCCACAGGAACTTCGGGTGGCGCCCGCTCGCTGCCGGTGCGAGACTGGGCGAAGCCCTCCAGCGTCTGGCCGGCCTGCCGCGAGGCAGCGCCGCTCGGGAAAGGACGTGATTGCAGGCACACTCTGGTAGAAGTTTCCACGAGCCTCTCGCCAGAACGTCCAGCACGTGGTTACACTGGACGCAGCGAAGGGTTGGGCCCGCACGAACCGCGCCCAGCCCTTCTGCATGTGCTGGCTCGCGCTGTCCCCCTGTCTGTGCGAGCCAGCTCAAGCGGAGACGGACCCGGTGCCCAGGCACCGGGTCCGTCTGCTTGTCTCGTCTGGCCTCTCGGTCAGGCCTTCGGCCGCTTCGGCTTGACGGACTCGCTCGGCAGCGTGCCGGCGGACGCGTCAATGGCGTCGGAGCCGAGCGTTGCGTCGATCGCGGTCACCTGACCGGTCTCAGGACGCAGTTCATCGAGCGCCTCGTCGGCGCGCGTGGAGGCGGCCTCCATCTCGCCCTCCGTCACGCCGGTCTTGCGGTCGGCCAATGCGGTCTGGCCCTTGGCCGCCAGGTCCGTCGCCTTGTCCTTCGCCTTGGCGGCGACGTCGGTCACGGCTTCCTTCGCATGTCCGACCTTCTCGGCCGCCTTGTCCTTCATCGAGCCGCTCGTGTCGAAGCCGGTGGTTCCAGTCGTGCTCCCCATCGTGCTGTCGGAGGAGGTGGCCCATGGGTCGTTGTTGGCCTGCTGCTTCCGATAGGCCGCGACGGCCGCAATGGCGGCAGCGCCGAACCCGATGACGAAGAGCCACTTCCTGCGACCGCGCTTCACGGGTTTGGCGACTGCCTCGCCGCTCAGGACGTGGTAGGCGTCACGTAGCCGATCGCTGCTCACCCGAGCGAAGTCGCCCGCAGACTCGCGAGCGTGCTGCACTTGCGGCTCGTAGTCGCGCATCATGACCTTGGCCTCCTGGGCGCCCTGCGCGACAGCTGCCGATGCGACACCGAGGGCCGCTCCCACCTTCGGCAGGACCGAGTCCACGAGCGTCGACTCGGCCGCCTCGATCCTGGGTCGGGCCCGATCGGCGAGATCGGACGCGACCGGAGCCGCGCGCACCCGCGCCTCGTCAAAGGCCTCCTTGAGGCGCTCGGCCGCAGCGGTCGCCTTCGGCGCCGCTTGGTCGCGCGCCTCCACGACCTGCGCCATCAGCTTCTCGGTCGGGGTCTGTTTCGTTCGGAACATGCAACTCCTCCTAGGTCGAATGGCTCTTACCCACACTCCTCGTTCGAGTCACCAGCTCCCCGAGCCCGAGGCGCCGGGCACATCGGGTGCGTCGGGCTCGAGCGGCAGATCGTCGATCGGCTCTCCGGATGCGTCGTAGGCGCGCTGGGGACGCGCCCCCGCCAACCCACCTGCTGCTTCCGGGGGCGCGTCGAGGGGCGCCTCCGGATCGAGGTCGGTCGACAGGACCTCCTCCGCGACCTCTTCCTCGTCGATGAGGGGATCGAAGCCACCTGCTGGTTCGGCTTGGGAAGCCGTCGCCGGTTCCGCCAAGTGGTCGGCCTTCTCGTCGGGACCGAGCTCGTCCGTCTGGTGCTTGAGCTTGTCGATGAATGACATGGCTGCCGCTCCTTCGGTCGGGGGTTCCTGTATCGATCCTTCACCCGACGAGCCGCCGGGTCCACCCTGCTCGTACCCAGATGACGAAGGATCGGCTCAGTGTGGGGACAAGGCGACCACCGCGCCGTGCGAGGATTGGGCGCATGAAGGCAACCCTGCACACCAACTTTGGGGACATCGTCGCAGAGCTGTTCCCCCATCACGCGCCCAAGACCGTGGAGAACTTCGTCGGTCTGGCCAAAGGTGAGAAGGAGTACACCGACGACGCGGGCCGCACGAGCCCGACCCCGTTCTACAACGGCCTGACCATCCACCGGGTCATCCCGAGCTTCATGATCCAGGGCGGCTGCCCCCAGGGCACCGGCATGGGTGGGCCGGGCTACACGTTCGACGACGAGATCCACCCCGAGAAGAACTTCAACCAGCCCTACATGCTCGCGATGGCGAATGCGGGCAAGCGGATGGGCAAGGGCACCAACGGGTCCCAGTTCTTCATCACCACCGGGGCGACGTCGTGGCTGCAAGGCAAGCACACGATCTTCGGCGAGGTTGTCGACGGCCCGTCCCGCGAGGTGGTCGACAGGATCGGCAGCGTCGCGACCGGCCCCAACGACAAGCCTCGCGAGGACGTCGTCATCAACTCGGTCACCATCGAGGACTGAGGCACGTTGTCGGACAGCGGATTCGGTCCCCAGCCCCCGGCCCCGCCGGGGGCTGGGCAACAGCCGGCCGGACCGTCGGTGTGTCCCCGGCACCCCGACCGTGAGGCCTATGTGAAGTGCCAGCGGTGCGGTCGACCGGCTTGTCCCGAGTGCCAGCGTCCGGCCCCTGTCGGAGTCCAGTGCGTCGACTGCGTCCGCGAGGCAGCCCAGACGGTGCCACGGACCCGGACCGTCCTCGGTGGCCGCGCCACCGATGGCCGGCCCGTCGTGACGTACTCGCTCATCGGGCTGTGTGTCGCCATCTTCCTCGCCCAGTGGGTCTCCGACGATGTGACCAATGACTACGCATTCCGGCCGATCCAGGGTTGGACTGAGCCGTGGCGGTTTGTCACCGCGATGTTCCTGCATGCGCCGCAGTCGCTGCTGCACATCGGGTTCAACATGTACGCGCTCTACATCCTCGGCACCTATCTCGAGCCACTACTCGGGCGGGCCCGGTTCCTGGCGTTGTACCTGATCAGCGGGATCGGCGGCCAGGTGGCTGTGCTCCTGTTCGCCGGCAACCCCACGATCGATGGCCTCTTCACCGGTACGGACCAGGCCTGGGTCACTCCGGTCGTCGGGGCCTCGGGCGCGATCTTCGGCCTCTTCGGCGCCATGATCGTGCTCAACCGGCACCTGAACCGGTCCGTCGCGGGGATCTACACCATCCTGATCATCAACGCAGTCCTCGGCTTTGTCGTGGCCGGCATCTCGTGGCAGGCGCACCTCGGCGGTTTCCTGACCGGGCTCGCCAGCGCAGGGGCCATCGTGCTCTTCCGGCGCCAACGGGTCCGGCACCTGACGTGGGTCGCCCTCGGGGCCGTGCTGGCGTTCCTCGTGGTCGTCACCGTGGCCAAGTACCTCACCGTGCCGGTCGACATCCGGGAGCTCAACCTCCCCGTGCGGCGCTGAGAGTCGCTGAATCCACAGGGCGGTTGTCCACCGCTGTGGACAACCCTGTGGAGTAGTTACACCGCTGTCATTCGTCCCCAGCTGTGGACAAGTTGTGGACGGTGCAGGTGAGGCAGCCGATCAGCGCCACCGCATGGTCATGATGAACCCGGACATGAGGAGGACGAAGCCCACCGCAAGGTTCCACACGCCGATCGCCTCGATCGGGTACTTGTACTCGGTCATGTAGTAGATGACGATCCACAGCAGGCCCAGGATGAGCAGGGTGACGAAGACGGGCGCCCACCACGTCGGGTTGGGCTCTCTGGCCGTGGACTTGGGCGGTGGCGTGTATGTCGCGGCCTTGCGGTCGCGACCCTTGGACTCGGGCACTGCTGGCTCCTCAGATCAGAGCGTGGGTCAGAATAGGTCTGCAACAGCCTAGTTGAGAGGGAGCCCGGAGTGCTTAGCGACGTCGACCCGGAGCGCGACCCCGAGGGTCCGCGCCCGGCGAGGGACCTCGATGTCGCAGCGCCCGAGACGGGGCCGGCCACATCGCGACTGCGGCTCGGCTGGCGAGTTGTCGTCCCACTCGTCACCGCGGCAGCGGGCCTCATGTTCGCGCTGAGCTTCCGGGCGGCGCAGGGCGAAGACCTTCGGGCGGACCGGGACCTGCCGTCGCTCATCATGGCGGGCGACTCCCGCAACGAGGCGAAGGCGAAGGAGTACGACGTCCTCCTCCACGAGGTGGAGGCGCTCACCCGCGCCAACGAGCCGAAGGACGCCAGGCTAGAGACCCTCAACCGCCAGTCCGAGCGCGTCGCGGCGGCCGCCGCGGCGACGAAGGTCGAGGGTCCAGGCGTCGAGGTCGTTCTCGACGACTCCAACCGCAGCCTCGACTCACTCCCGGACCGGTATACGCCCGACGACATCGTGGTCCACCAGCAGGACGTCCAAGCGGTGGTCAACGCCCTCTGGGCCTCCGGGGCGGAGGCGATGATGATCCAGGACCAGCGGGTCATCTCGACCAGCGCCGTCCGCTGTGTCGGCAACACCCTCATCCTCCAGGGCAGGGTCTATGCGCCGCCGTACCGGATCCAGGCGATCGGCGCCGTGGACTCGATGTTGAAGGGCCTGGACGCCGACCCGACCATCCAGACGTATCTCGACTACGTCCAGGCGGTCGGACTGGGCTGGCAGGTCCACACCAACCCGTCGGTCGAGTTCCCGGCCTACTCGGGGGCCGTCGACCTCGTCCACGCCACCCCGATCCGCTGACCAGCACTGACCAGCACTGACCAGAGAGCCTCGATGCCTCGTCTCACCGCCGCCCCTCACGTGCTCGTCGTCGACAACTACGACAGCTTCGTCTACACCATCGTCGGCTACCTCGAGCAGCTCGGCGCCGAGTGCAGGGTGGTGCGCAATGACGCCGTCGAGGCGTCGGCGGCGTCAACCTACGACGGTGTGCTCGTCTCTCCCGGGCCCGGCACTCCCGAGGACGCTGGCATCTCCATGGCGATCATCGAGGAGTGCGCCCGCACCCGGACCCCGATGTTCGGCGTCTGCCTCGGTCACCAGGCGCTCGGTGTCGCCTTCGGCGCCACCGTCGACCGTGCGCCGGAACTGCTCCATGGCAAGACCTCGCTCGTCCACCATGACGGCACCGGGGTCCTCCAGGGCCTGCCGACCCCCTTCACCGCAACCCGCTACCACTCGCTGACGATCGACCCAGTGACCTTGCCCGACGAGCTCATCGCCACCGGACACACCGACACCGGAATCATCATGGCGGTCCGACACCGGGAGCTGCCCCTCCACGGCGTCCAGTTCCACCCGGAGAGCGTGCTGACAGAGGGCGGCCACCGGATGCTCGCGAACTTCCTCGCGGAGTGTGGTGACGAGGGAGCCGTCGAGCGTTCGGTCGGCCTCAGCCCCCTCGTCACCGCAGCGGTCTGAGCGCGCTCAGTTCCCGTTGCCCCCGCCACCCGGCGGTTCGGTCGTCGTCGTCGTTGTCGGCTCGGTTGTCGCCGGCGGCTGGGTCACGGTCTGCGTGACGGTCTCGGTCGTCGGTTCCACCTTGGGCGCCGTGGCGACCTCGACCTTGATCTCGCTGCCGACGTCGACCCGCTTGCCTTCCTTCTCCACGGAGATGACAGTCCCGGGAGTCTCGTTCGACTCGACGTCCACGCGCTTCGGGTTGAGGCCCGCGCGCGCGAGCTCGTTGGACACGAGGGACCAGTCCCGTCCGACCTGGCCCTCCGGCACCTGGACCTTCCCGCTGGCCACGACGACGGTGATCTTCGTGTCCTTGGAAGCAGAGCTACCGATCACGGGGTCGGTCTCGATGACCTTGTCCTTGCCCGTGTTCGGGTCGTCGCGCTCCTCGAAGGCGATGTTGGTGAAGCCCGCCTGCTTCAGCTCCTGCTCGGCGTCCTTCCGGTCGAAGTTGCGGATGTCGGGGATGGCGATGCTCCCGGGACCGGTCGAGACGGTGTAGCGCACGACCGACCCCTCGTTGACCTTGAGGCCGGGTTCCGGGCTCTGCTCGAAGACCTTGCCGGCCTCCAGCTCGTTGGGCGCCTCACTGCGCTCGCCCTGGAGCTTGTACGTCGTGAGAGCGCGCGCGACAGCGGCCTCGTCCATGCCACGGAGGTCGGGCACGGTCGTCGTCACCACGGGCGGGTCCTGGTTGCTGAAGAGCGTCACCGCGCCCCACCCGGCGAGACCGAGCAGGGCCAGCACGAGGAGGGAGATGAGCACGGCCCGCCCGGCTCCGCCACGCTTCTCGTCATCCTCGTCCAGGTCATGGCCGACCGCTGGGAGCCCGGCAGTGTTCTCGTAGCGCTGCCGGCGCGAGGTGATGACCGGCTGGACCGCCGTCGGCGTGCCCGCCGCGGAGTAGGGCGCCGGCATGGTCTGCGTGGCCGCGGCGCCCACCGCGATCCCGGCCCCGAGGGCGGCAGCGCTGATCGGACGGCCGAGACGGACGTTCTCGAGGTCCTCGCTGAAGGACTCGGCGTCCTGGTAGCGCGCCTCCCGGTCCTTCGCCAGCGCGTGCAGGGTCACCGCGTCGAGGTCGCCGCCGACAGCAGGGTTGTAGACACTCGGTGGCTGCGGAGTCTCGCCGACGTGCTGGTACGCGATCGCGACGGGTGAGTCCCCCTGGAAAGGAGGCCGGCCGGCCAGCAGCTCGAAGAGCAGGCACCCGGTCGAGTAGAGGTCGCTGCGCGCGTCGACCGTCTGGCCCTGGGCCTGCTCGGGCGAGAGGTACTGCGCAGTGCCCACGACGGACTGGGTCTGTGTCATCGTCGCCGCCGTGTCCGCGATGGCCCGGGCGATGCCGAAGTCCATGACCTTGACGTGACCGTTCGAGGTGATCATGACGTTGGCCGGCTTGATGTCGCGGTGGACGATGCCCATCCGGTGGCTGTAGGCCAGCGCGTCGAGGATGCCCTCGGTGATCCAGATGGCCTCCGACGGGTCCAGCTGCTGGTGCGCAGACAGCTTCTGGCGGAGGGTCAGCCCGTCGACATACTCCATGACGATGTAGGGCAGGGTCGTGTGACTCCCTCCCGGCCCTTCGACGACGCTGTCGTCCTCCCCCGAGTCGAAGATCGCGACGATGGCCGGATGGTTGAGCCCGGCGGCCGATTGCGCCTCGCGCCGGAAGCGCATGAGGAAGTTGGCGTCACGGGCGAGCTCGGATCGCAGCATCTTGATCGCGACCTGTCGCCCGAGCCGGGTGTCGTGCCCCAGGTGGACGTCGGCCATGCCGCCGCGGCCGATGAGCTCACCGACCTCATAGCGTCCCCCCAGGACGCGGGGTGTGGTCGTCACGGCTTCTGCCTCTCGTTCGTGCCCTGCTTCATCATTTGTTGTTGCCCTTCCCCCTGCCGAGCCCCTTGCCGGGGAGAGTCCGCGTCTCGGTCGGTGTCGCCGTCCTCGTTGGCTCCGGCGCTGACGTCACGGCAACCGCCTGCGTTTCATTGGGTCTCGTCTCACCGGGACGCGCCGTGGTGGCGACGGTGGTCGGCGTGGCCTCTGACGCCGCTTCCTGGGCCGGGGTCTGCATCGGGGTGCCGACGAGCGCGGGGGTGGTGAGCCGGGGTTGGGGGGTGGCCGCCGTCGGCTCCTCATTGGCCACGAGCGAGCCGAGTGCGAAGGCGCCCCACGCGAGCAGTGCCACGAGGGGGACGGCGAGCCATCCGAGTGGTGGCCTGCGGCGCTCTGCCGTATGCCGCTGGGCTCGCTTCCGCAGCTCCGCGCGCGTCATGCTCGGGGCCGGGTCCACCCCAGCCAGGTGGGGGGCCGAGTCCGTGTCGGTCACCGGGCCGAGCGCTGGGACGGCAGGAAGCGCCCGAGTGGGGGACGGCTGGGAGGAGACGGAGGCCGGGAGCGAGCTCAGCGGCATACCGCCCAGTGGTTCAAGAAGTGCGTCGGCGAGCGCCCGCGCGTCGGCGGGGCGCTCCTCGGGGGACTTCGCCAGGCACGCCTCCACGACGGACCGCAGGTCGTCCGGCACGGTGGGCGGCAACGGAGGTGGCTCCTCACTGACCTGGGCCACCGCGGTGGCGACCGGCGTGCCGGCGTCGAAGGGCTTGGACCCGGTGAGCATCTCATGGGCGATGACGCCCAGCGCGTAGAGGTCGCTGGCCTCGGTTGCGGTCTCTCCCAGGGCCTGCTCCGGGCTGAGGTACTCCGGGGTCCCGAGCACCTCGCCGGTCAGGGTGTGGCCCTTGCCGTTCGCGGGGCGGGCGATGCCGAAGTCGGTGAGCTTCGCCTGGCCGTCCGGTGTGACGATGATGTTGGCCGGCTTGACGTCCCGGTGGACCACCCCGGACTCGTGCGCCGCGGCGAGGGCCAGGGCCGCCTGACCCGCGATGGAGCGGACCACGTCCGGCTCGAGGCCGTCGCCGCCGGTCGTCTCGATGAGCGCAGAGAGCGGCTGTCCGGGCACGAGCTCCATGACGAGGTACGGGGCCTCGTGGTTGTCCCCGTAGTCGAAGACCGCCGCGATGTTGGGGTGGTGGAGTGCGGCGCTGTGCCGGGCCTCGTCGCGGAACCGGTCCCGGTAACCGTCATCCGACGATGCGCGGATCAGCTTGACGGCCACGTCGCGGCCGAGGACGTCGTCGGTCGCCGCCCAGACCTCGCCCATGCCTCCGGAGGCAATGGGTGAGACGAGGCTGTAGCGGGCGCCGAGCACCTGACCGGCCCGGTAGGTCAGCGTGGCTGTAGTCATCGGTTGATCACCGCTTCCATGACGTCCTTCGCGATCGGGGCCGCGACCCGTGCGCCACCCACCTCGTTGCCCGTCACGCCGCTCTCCTCGACGACGACGGCCACGGCGACCTGCGGGTCGTCGGCCGGGGCGAAGCTGATGAACCAGGCGTGCGGGTTCTTCTTGAGATCGTGCTGGGCCGTGCCGGTCTTGCCGCCCACCGCGACCCCGGGGATCTGGGCGCGGCGTCCGCTGCCGTTGTCGACGACGGAGACCATCATCTTCTTGAGGATGTCGGCCGTCCGCGCGGAGACGGCCTGCGAGAGCTCCTCCGGGTCGGGCGCGGACTCGATGACATCGAGGTCTGCCGTGCGGATCGACTGGATCAGATACGGAGTCATGACGCGGCCCTGGTTCGCGATGGCGCCAGCGATCATGGCCATCTGGAGCGGGGTCGTGCGCACCTCGTACTGGCCGATGGCCGACTGGGCCGCCTGAGGAGCGTTGATCTCGGCGGGCATCGTGCTCGGCGCGACGCGCATCGGGATCTGGATCGAGTCCCCGAAGCCGAACTTGGCGGCCTGCGCCCGCAGCTGCTCACCACCGAGCTCGAGGCCGAGCGAGCCGAAGGCCGTGTTGCACGAGATCTCGAGGGCGTGGATGAGCGTCGTCTTGTTGCCGGGACCGCAGGCCCGGCGGTCCTCGTTGGGCAGGTTGGTCTCGGTCAGCGGCAGGTCGAGCTCCGCGGGTCCGGGCACCTCGGAGTTCTCGTCCGCGACGAGGCCCTGCTCGAGCGCAGCAGCTGCCGTGACAACCTTGAAGACGGAGCCGGGCGGGTAGAGGTCACCGGTGATGGCCCGGTTGATGAACGGCTTGGCCTTGTCGTTCGACAGCTTCTTCCATGCTGCTTCGGACTTGGCCAGGTCGTGGCTCGAGAGCGGGTTCGGGTCGTACTGCGGGTGGCTCACCATGGCGAGGATGGCGCCGGTCCGGGGATCGAGCGCGACGACTGCGCCACGGTTCTTGCCCAGTCCCTCCGAGGCCACCTTCTGTGCCTTGGCGTTGAGGGTCAGCTCGATCGTCGCGCCGACGGTGTCGCGTCCGGTGAGCAGGTCGGTGACCCGGCGGACGAAGAGCTGGTCCGCCTTGCCGGAGAGCAGGTCGTCGGCGGCGTTCTCGAGACCGAAGGGGTTGCCGACGGAGTAGCCGTAGAAACCGGTGATCTGGGAGTAGAGCCGCCCCTCGGGATAGGTGCGCAACCACGCGAACTGGTCGTCGACCGGCACCGACTTGGCGATGGCCTGGCCCCCGACGAGGATCGAGCCCCGCTCTCGGGAGTAGTTGTCGAGCAGGGTGCGCTTGTTGGCGGCCATGACGTTGAGTGACTGCGCCTGGGCGAACTGGATGATGGTCGAGGCGACGAGCAGCGCACCGAAGAGCGCGGCGATGAGAACCGAGAGGCGGCGGATCGGAGTGTTCACAGCTGCACCACCTGGGTGGCCTCGGCGGCAACGGGGTCGGCATCGACCCCGACGGGGAGCGCCGGCACGGGCCGTCTCGCCTGGTCGGAGATGCGCAGGAGCAGGGACATGATGATCCAGTTGGCGAGGAGCGAGGAGCCGCCGAGCGACAGGAAGGGCGTCGTGAGGCCGGTGAGCGGGATGACCCGGGTGACGCCCCCGATGACGATGAACAGCTGGAACGCGACCGAGAAGGTCAGGCCGATCGCGAGCAGCTTGCCGAAGCCATCCCGCACGCCGAGCGCGGTGCGGATGCCGCGCTGGACGAAGACGAGGTAGAGCATCAGGATCGCGACCGAGCCGAAGAGGCCCAGCTCCTCGGCGAGGCTGCTGAAGATGAAGTCGCTCTCGGCGAACGACGTGAGCCAGGGCCGGCCCGCGCCGAGGCCGGTGCCGGTCAGACCACCCGACGCCATCCCCCAGAGGCCGTTGGCGAGCTGGTTCGAGCGCTCGAGATTCTCCTGGGAGAAGGGCTCGAGCCAGAGGTCGACGCGCTTCTGGAAATGCGCGAACGCCGACAGCGCGAACGCGACGGCGACACCGAAGAGGAGCAGCCCGATGGCGATCCACGAGACCCGCTCCGTCGCGACGTAGAGCATTGCGACGAAGACCCCGAAGAACAGCAGGGCCGAGCCGAGGTCCTTCTCGAAGACGAGGATGAGCAGTGCGAGCACCCAGGCGACGAGGATGGGGCCGAGGTCGCGGCCGCGGGGGAACGTGAAGCCGAGGATCCGCTTGCCGGCCAGGCTGAGGACGTCCCGGGTCTGGACGAGATAGCCGGCGAAGAAGATGGCGAGCGCGATCTTGGCGAACTCGCCCGGCTGAAAGCTGAACGGTCCGACGGCGATCCAGATCCTCGAGCCGTTGACCTCCCGGCCGATACCCGGCAGGAGGGGAAGCAGGAGCAGGATGAAGCCCACGGCAAGCGACACGTAGGTGTAACGCCGGAGCAACCGGTGGTCGGGCAGCGCCCAGATGACCGCGACGGTGAGTGCCACGGCAATCGTCGTCCAGATGATCTGCTGGTTCGCGCTGCCATCTGCGCCGAGCCGACCCGCCGCGAGGTCGAGGCGGTGGATCATGACGAGCCCCAGCCCGTTGAGGGCCGTGGTGATCGGCAGGAGGACCGGATCGGCGTAGGGCGCCTTCCACCGCAGCACCAGGTGGACGATCATGGCGAGGACGACGAAGCCACCGGCCACCGGGATGATGTTGGCGGGCACGGTGCCGTTGCGGTTGAGGTCGACGGTCACCCAGGCGAGCAGGACGATGGCGATCGCGACGACGAGCAGGACGAGCTCGACCCCGCGGCGGGTCCGTGGGGTGAGTGGCTCGACGGTGGTCCTCATCGGACCGCCACCCCCGGCGCTGGAACGGTGGTCGGCGCCGTGGTGGGCGCGGTCGTGGGCAGTGTGGTGGGTGCCGTGGTGGGCGGGAGGGTGGATGGGGTGGCGGGCGGTGTGGTGAGCGTCGCGACCGGCGTGCTGCCACACGGCATCCCGGAGGCTGCGAGAGCGCGACAGCGCACCGCTTCCGCACGAAGTCGGTCGACCTTGGCTTGCGCGTCGGCGAGATCGGTCGCCGGGATGGTCCGCGAGACCGACCCCTGGACGTCGACGGGGAGCTCGGCCACGGAGACGTCACTTCGCAGCTCGAGTCCGGACAGGTCCACGGGGCCGATGTCACTGGCGACGCCGCGGAAGATCGCCACCTGCCCGTTGTCCGCCCCGACGAAGAACTGCTGCTGCGACCACGACCATGCCGCAAATCCGCCGCCGAGGAGGATGACGGCCACAACGAGACCGAGCAGGCCACGTCGCAGGCGCTTCGACCGGAGAGTGCGTCTGGGGTCGTCGGCGAGCTCCGGGGTCTCGGCCCGGTTGTCCCGATCGTCTTTGCGGCCGGTCGCCTCGCGGGACAGGGCCGCCGCCTTCTCGGCCGGCGTCGTCGGGATCGCCTTGGTCTTGTCGCGCAGGCTCCGCGCCGCCGCGCCGACCACCTGGGGCACCGTGGTGGGCAGGTCATCGCCATCCGGATCGACGACGTCGGCGACGATCACGGTTACGTTGTCGCGAGTGTGCGCCTTGAGCGCGACCTCGACGCACCGGTCCGCCGCCTCCTCGGGCGTCGCGGCCGCGACGAGGATCTCCTCGATGACGTCGGCGCCGACGAAGTCGGACAGACCGTCCGAGCAGAGCAGGAACCGGTCCCCGACCCGGGCTTCGCGCAGCGACGTGTCGGGCTCGTCGTCGGGCTGGCCGGTCATGACCCTGGTCACCACCGAGCGTTGCGGATGGCTGCCCGCCTCCTCCTTGGAGATGCGGCCCTCGTCGACGAGTTGCTGGACGAAGGAGTGGTCCTTCGTGATCTGGTTGAACGTGCGGTCTCGGAGCATGAAGGCCCGCGAGTCCCCGATGTGGGCCATCGCGAGCTTGGTGCCCGTGCGGAGCATGACGATCGTCGTCGACCCCATCCCGGCGAGATCGGAGTTCTCGCGCATGGCCTCGGTCAGCTTGGCGTTCGCCGATTTCAGTGCGTGCTCGAGCAGTTTGATCGCCTGGTCGGCGCGGACGTCCTCGTCGTCGAGCGGGGCAAGCTCTCCCACAATCATCGAGCTCGCGACGTCACCGGCTGCGTGACCGCCCATGCCGTCCGCGAGGACGAGCAGGTTCGGTCCGGCGTATCCGGAGTCCTCGTTGCGGGACTTGGGCCCGAGCCCCAGGTCGGAGCGCGCGGCATAGCGCAGTGCGATGGCCATGGCTCAGTCCCGGAACTCGAGGACGGTCTTGCCGATGCGCAGGGTCGTGCCGACCTCGACCGGCTGCGGCGACGTGAGCTTCTCCCGACCGATGAAGGTGCCGTTGGTCGAGCCGAGGTCCTCGACGAGCCAACCCTCGCGCCCGGAAGAGTCCGGGTAGATGCGGCAATGACGTCCCGAGGCGTAGTCGTCGTCGAGCACCAGTGCACACTCCGGATTGCGGCCGATGAGGATGGCCTGTCCCCGCAGCGGCAGGGAGGTGCCCGTCAAGGGGCCCTCCGTCACGACGAGCACTTGCGGCATCCGCTTGGAATGACCTCGCCCGAACCGTCCGCGAGCCGGTGCCGGCACGGCGGCCGGGGTCGGAGCGCGCCTGGCCTCCTTGACTGCGCGGCGCTCCTGCCGCTCCTGCTCGCGCACGGCCTTGCGTTGGGATCGGCGTGACACCGAGGTCCCGTACAGGTCGGTCCGAAGGACGCCGACCACGCTGAAGATGAAGATCCACAGCAGCGCAAGGAGCCCCAGCCGCAGCAGGGTCAGGGTCAGTTCGCTCATGCGGCTCCAGTCATCGCGAGCAGCGCCTCATCGGCGGCCCGCCCGGAACGTTGCTGAGGTCCGGCCCAGCGTGAGCCGGTCACCGTCGTCGAGGCGCTGGCTCGTGATGCGCTCGCCGTTGACGAAGGTCCCGTTCGTCGAGTTCAGGTCGCGGATCGACGTGACGAGGTGCGGCCCGTCCGTCGTCACCCGGATCTCGCTGTGCCGGCGGGAGACTCCCGGGTCGTCGACGACGATGTCGGCGGACTCATCCCTGCCGAGGGTCGTCAGGCTCCCGAGGAGCGGATACCGGTCACCGTTGATGTCGAGCCACGGCCGGGCTGAGGGGTTGACTCGCCCCGGCCGGGCCGGGGGCTGCTCGTCGACCACGGTGCCGTCGGGTGTCTGGTGCCGGTATGCGGCGTGTTGCGGTGGCGCGTCAGAGCCCGCCCTCTTGGCCGTCGCCGGCCGGACCCGGAAGACGCCGGTCTCCAGGCCTTCACCCTCGATGAGGACGACCTCGAGCGGGCCGCCGGGCTGGTAGCCCTGGGAGTCGGCGTGCTCCTGGGCGGCTGCGACGAGGTCGTCGGAGAGCTCGTCCTCGTAGTCGCCGAGCCGCTCGAAGTCGGTCGAGCTGAGCTCGATCGTGTACAGATTGGGCACCATGGCTCGCCCATGACCGAGCAGGGCGGCCCGGTCGTCCATGGCCCGTCGGATGGCCGAGGCGATCTCCACGGGCTGGACCTCGGACTTGAAGGCCCTGGCGAAGGCGCCGTGGACAGCCTTGGCGAGCCCGTGCTCCACCCGGTTGATGATTCCCACGCCGTCTCCTTCTCTTCCCGCCTGCGCTCCGGGCGTCTCATCGTAACCGGCAAGCACGGACGACGCCCCATCCAGAGACGGCACGCAGCCTTCCAGTACAGGTGGTGGGAGGTCGCAATCCGGTGTTCGTCTGGTAACGATTGGGTTTGCCGTGGCGCGGAAGCATGGGACTATCGACGCGCGTGCCTGCACGGGTACGTGCATGTGCTAGGCCAGCGAGGAGTGCTCGATGAGCAACGAAGACGGCGGCAAGGTCGAGGATCAGGGGATCCCCGGCTACTCCGCAAACAACACCATTCCCGGTGGGTTCTCCCTGCCACTCCCCACGGCAACCAACTCCATCGACCCCGAGCCCGAGGCCGAGACCGACGAGACAGCAGACCCCTGGTCATCGACCTGGGACGACACGTCCTGGCAGTTGCCCGACTCGAACTCGAGCGAGAGCCTGTACTCCTCCGAGGAGCTAGCCAACTACGCAGGCGGTGGCACCACCTCCGCCTCCGACTGGGGCGACTCCTACGACCACGGCGGCGAGCCGGCGAGCGGGAGCGGGGGCGTCGAGACCGCGAACGGTTGGGAGTCCTGGGAGCCGTCAGGCGCGTTGGGCTTCGACCCCGACACGGGCCACTGGTCCGATCTGCAGCACAACGCCGAGACCGAGGCCCGGTCGACGGAGGAGTACTCCGGCTGGGTCCCTGCCGGTTCGGACCGAACCAACGGCGCGCACTACTCGGGTGACCACTCTGCCGCCGAGCGCGCGTACGCGGCGAGGCCGTCGATCGACCCTGACGTGGCCGCAGCGGCAGCCGAGCGTGGGCTGGATCCCAGCTCAGCGGCATACGGCACTCCTGTTGCGCACGCCGGCTCCGAGCGGCCGAGCGCCGACGACCTCATCACGGTCCGGTCCAAGGGCGAGCGGCAGAAGCTCAAGGCCAACTCCGGGCTGCGGCGCGCGTTCGGGCTGGGGCCGGGGCTCAAGGAGCTCCTCGAGCGGGACCGCATCGACCGCATCGCGAGGCCGCTGTCGGGTCGCAAGACGATCATGGTCATCAACACCAAGGGCGGTGGCGGCAAGACCCTCGTCACGCTCATGCTGGCGAGCTACCTCGGGCGGTACCGCTCGGGGTCGGTCCTGGCGTGGGACAACAACGAGACCGAGGGCACGCTCGGCATGCGAGCGCCGTCGCAGAGCCACCACCGCACGGTCATCGACCTCCTCGGCGCGCTGCCCCAGATCGCAGCCGACCCCAACGCCGGCACCTCCGAGCTCGAGCACTGGGTGCGCGAGCAGCGCGGGCTGTCCTTCGACGTGCTCGCGTCGGCGGACGACGACGAGGCGATGCGGGTCATCGGCGAGCAGGAGTTCGAGGACCTGCACACGCAGCTGTCGCGGTTCTACCGCATGATCGTCGTCGACACCGGCAACAACCGGTTGTCTCCGAACTGGCTGGCGGCCGCGTCCCACGCCGACCTGCTCGTCTTCGCCACGTCGCTCAAGGACGACACGTCCGTCGTCGCGGCCAAGAACCTCGACGCGCTCGTCGCCATGGGTCGCGGCGACCTCGTCAAGAACGCCGTCTGCGTCATCTCGCACACCACCGCCAAGGGCAACGATGTCGGTGCCGGTGTCCACACGCGTGAGCACTTCGAGCAATGGGTGCGTTCCGTCGTCGACATTCCCTTCGACCCGGCCCTCACGCCCGGCCTGCACCTCGACCCGCTCAAGATCAGCAGGAAGACGCACGACGCCTGCATGGAGATGGCGGCGGTCGTCGTCGACGGTCTCTGACCCGGCTCGGTCACGTCTCGTGAGACGCGATGATTCCTCGCTCGTGGGCATAGACGACGGCTTGGACTCGGTCACGCAGCCCGAGCTTGGTCAGCAGACGCGCCACATGCGTCTTGACGGTGGCCTCGCTGACAAACAGCTGTGCGGCTAGTTCGGCGTTCGAGAGACCACGTGCGAGCAGCGTGAACACCTCGCGCTCCCGATCGGTCAGGGTCGCGAACTCGGGTGAGGGATGGGGCGCGGCCCGAGTGCGGGAGAACGCCTCGATGACCCGGCGAGTGACCGCCGGATCGAGCAGCGCCTCGCCGGAGGCAACGACCCGGATCGCACGGACGAGCTCCTCGGGCGCCGCGGACTTGAGGAGGAAGCCGCTGGCTCCCGCTCGGAGCGCGTCGTAGACATACGAGTCGACATCGAACGTGGTCAGCACCACGACTCTCGTCGTGAGCGTCTTGTCGGCGGTCAGCTCACTCGTGGCTGCGATGCCGTCAAGCCTCGGCATCCGGATGTCCATGAGGATCACATCCGGACGCACTCGACGGGCGGCGTTGACGGCTTCGATCCCGTCCGAGGCCTCGGCAACCACCGCAATGTCCGGCTCTGCGGCGAGGATCAACCGGAAACCGGCCCGGACGAGCTGCTGATCGTCGGCCAGCAGCACCCGGACCGTCACCGGGTCACCTCCGGCACCGGGATCATCGCGGCGACCTGGAATCCGCGTCCCGGCAGGG
This sequence comes from Intrasporangium sp., assembly GCF_036566125.1. GTDB lineage: Bacteria > Actinomycetota > Actinomycetes > Actinomycetales > Dermatophilaceae > Intrasporangium. The sequence continues at coordinate 6,276 of NZ_DATCWX010000260.1, read as the reverse complement.
GGCCGGCTTCCAGGGTTCCGCCATACAGCGCAGTCCGTTCCCGCATCCCCAGGAGCCCATGTCCGAGATGGCGCTCGGTCGGCGAGGGAGGGACGCCGTCGTCGGTGACGAGGACCCGCACGGCCCCATCGCCGTAGCGGATCCTCACCTCGACCTGCGTGGCCCTCGCGTGCTTGAGGACGTTGGTCAGCGCCTCCTGCGTGATCCGGTACATCGACAGATCGATGCCTGCGGGTAGTGGGTGTGGTTCGCCTTCGACCTCCAGCTGGGTTGCCATGCCGGTCGCGCGGGCCGATTCGAGCAGTTCGTCGACGCGCTGCAGCCCCGGCTGGACCTCGAGTGGCCGGTCGGCGGGAGTGCGGAGCGCGCCCAGCACCCGCTGCAGCTCGGCCAGCGCATGCTGGCCGGTCTGCTCGACGATCTCGAGGGCAGCGCGTTCCTCCTGCTGTCCCGGCTGGAGCAGCCGCCGCACACCGCCGGCATGCAGCGTCATCACGCTGATGCTGTGCGCGATGACGTCGTGCAGCTCCCGCGCGATCTGAACTCGTTCCTGGGCCGCTGCGGCGTTCGCTTGGTGCTCGGCGAGCTGCGCCCGCAGCCGACCCACCGCGAAGGCCCAGCCGACTGACCACGCGAGCCCGATCAACACGGCCGCATAGAGCAGGTCGCTGGGTGACAGGCCCTTGTCGACCAGGATGGCCGGCCAGATCAAGCAGATGGCGACGATGAGGGCCAGCACCGGGCGCCGGGCATAGTAGGCCGCGGACCCAATCGCGAAGAACGCCGCGATGAACGGGGCGAACGCCGAGTTGGCGTCGACACCAATCAGCGACTGAGCTGCGAGGGAGCCGAAGCACACGACGACCACCGTCAGCGGCGCCCGCCGCCGGAACGCCACGGCCACCGTGCTCGCTGCGATCAGCGCGGCAACTGCGGATCGCGGCCCGCCGATCACCGCACCCGACCACACCTCCGCCTGACCGAGGACGGTCAGCAACGCCGCCAGCAGTGGATCCAGCCAGCGCCTGGATGTGCCGAAACGGGTCACCGTCCAACGGTAGAGCCGCCGCTCCCACCATGTGGTCACCCAAGCGAGCGACAACTGGGCCCTTCTACGTCACCCCGGAGGATGACTCAGGTCTCGCTGCCGGGCTGACGACCTCGTCGGTGTCCCGGCGCGACCGTGTTGTCGAGTGATCGGCACCGGGCCGGTCGAACCCATCAGGAGGACATCATGTCCATACTCTCCGACCCGCGGCGGAGCAGTCGCCTTGCAGCCGGGATCGGGCTGATCGGCTTCAGCGCGCTCCTGCCCATCGAGGACCGAGTCGACCCGACCAGCGGGGTCAGTTTCCATGACGCAGCCGTGGCTCACCCCGGTCTGCTCACGGTGTCCGCGTTGACCCTGCTGGGGTCCGCCATCCTCACCGTCCCGGCAATCACCGGGATCATCCATCAAGCCAACGCCCGCGGTGCGGTACTGGCGCGGCTCGGGGGGTTCTTCACCCTGCTCGGCGCCCTGGGCCACACCGCGCTCGCCACCGTCTACCTCGTGATGCGCTCGTTGGCCGGAGGTGATCCCGTCGAGATGGCGGGCTTCGAGGAGCGCCTCAACGCTGACGTCCCAATCGGCGTTGTCGCGAGCGTGCTGTTGCTCAGCTTCGGCGTCGGCCTCACTCTGCTGGCCTGGGCAGCCATGAGGGCCGGTCTGATCGGCTGGTGGGCCCCCACTGTCATCACCGCCGTCGTGCTGGCCCACGCCGCGCTCCCGGAGGACCTCCCACCGGTGATCCCCTTCACCGCGCTGATCGCCATCGCCGTGGTCTTCGGACTCCTCGGCTTGCGAGCCCTGACGATGTCCGACGCCGAATGGAGCCCGTCTCCGGTGGCCGAAATGGCGATGCGCGCCGGGGCTCCCGCCCACGCCCCTTCGCCCGAAGCCGCACAGTAGGTGTCGTAACGCTGCCGCGCGGACGCGGTTTGGCGTTCCACGCGGTCATGCAGCACACTGTCTGCTTGTCACGCGCGAGTGGCGGAACGGCAGACGCGCTGTCTTCAGGTGGCAGTGTCCTTATGGGCGTGGGGGTTCAAATCCCCCCTCGCGCACAGGTGGGCAGTTCTCGGAGCTGCCAGCTGTGAAGTCTCGAAACTCCCGGCCAGAGAAATCTGGTCGGGAGTTTCGTCGTTGCGGCCAGAGCTCCGAGACCCGACGCCGGCAACTAAAAGCGGGACAGCGCCCGATTCATCGGGGATAGTTGAGCCGGACACCGCTCCAGGGGCAGCAAACTGGTCGTGGGACCGGATCCTCCCCAACGTGATGGTCCACGACCAGCTGTGATCACGCTGCGGACGGTGCCAACCACGACCGGCGGCCACCCTCGGCTCCCTCCATGCCGAGCCAGTTCCCACCAGGTCGCCAGTGTGGTTGGGCAGGCTCACGATCCGCGGGAACGCAGGATCGTGAGCCTGTTCGCCACATCCGGCCGGTGAGGCGATCGGCGCCGTTATGCAGGGCTGGTCCGATGCGCAGGCAGCAGCCCAGCGTGATCGATCAGCTCCAGCACCAGGACGACGGCGATCGAGCCCATGAAGACCGCCAGCAGGACCTCTGCGGACGCCGCCTCGGCGAACACAAGGGCAACAACGCCCAGGGCCAGCGCCACGAGCGCCAGGATGTTCTCCAACAGGCCAACTTCGTCGTGGGCGTTGCCGCTCCGGAAGATCAGGTACGCGGCGACACCGAGGACCAGGCCGATTGCCGACATGCCACGTGCGTCCTCCACGAACGGCATCTCGCCGTTGATGAGGTAGCCGATGTACGGCACCGCAATTGCGACGACGAGGAGAGTTGCCACCAAGTCTCGAAGTCTCAGTTTCATCTTCACACCTCCTCCCAATGCCACCGTTCGCCTCCTGCGTGGGCCGCAACAGGGGCGAACGTCCCGCTCTCCACTCAGCCGGGCTGGGTGCCCACGTGACCCGGGGTGCCAGCTGAGCGGCATACGGCATCGTCCGTATGCCGCTGGGCTCGCTCCCCAGTCAAGCGCGCTCCGCGCGTGGCGCGGTCGCGGATTGCCGGCCGCACACGAGGCCTACGCTGGAGGGGTGGCTTCACTGCCGCTCTTTCCCCTCGGCACCGTGCTCCTGCCGGGTGCACGTCTCCCTCTGCAGGTGTTCGAGCCCCGGTATGTGGCGCTGCTGCGCGATCTCATCGATGGACAGGAAGAGCGTCCTCCGGTCTTCGGCATCGTCGCGATCCGCGAGGGCAACGAGGTGGGTGAAGGTGCGGTCCGGGCGCTGCACGACGTCGGCTGCGCCGCGCTGCTCACGCACGTGGCGGTCCTGGGCGGTCAGCGGTTCTTCGTCATCGTGCAGGGGACTGACCGGTTCCGCGTCGGAGAGATCGACCGACTTGCCGGGACGCCCTATACGACTGCTCAGGTGCACTGGCTCGACGAGCCGGACGGAGACGCGGCCGCCATCCAGCCCCTGGCCGATCGGCTGCGAGCGGAGCTCACGGCGTTCCAGGAGATCACGGGCGACGAGGAGCAGGAGATACCCGACAGAGCCCGTGCCCTGTCCTACGCCGTGCCGCTCGTCGTCTCGCTGGATCTCGCGGATCGGCAGCACCTCCTCGAGTGCACGGACACGGAGTCGAGGCTGAGGTTGGGCCTCGAGCTGGCCCACCGCGAACGGGAGCTGGCGACGGCGCTTGGCACCGTCCTGAAGGCACCAGGGTCACCGTTCGACCTCAGCTAGAACGTGCCGGGCTCAGCGAAGAGCGGAGAGAACCTCCATTGCCACGAGCCAGGTGGCTGCGGCGCACACGATGGCAAAGCTGAGGTTCCAGATGATCCGCGGCACATGGGTGAGCGACGAGAGGACTCCGGGGTCGCTAGATCGGTCGGGGGACGCTGCCACGGCAGCCAGGTGTCGCCACGCGCCGACCACGAGGACGATCCCCGTGCCGACGAGTATCTGCGCCTGGAGGACGTCGTCGCGCCACCACCACAGGGCCGCGGTTGCCGCGAGGGCCACGACCATGACGAGCAGGGTGAGGGCCGAGCGGACTCGGATGAGGGCGATGACCAGGATGACGAGGACGCCGCCGATGAAGGCGGCAGCCCACCCAAGACCGGCGACCCAGGCCATGGCCGCGCCGACCACTGCCGGCGCCGGATAGCCCGCCCACGTGGACACCACTCGACCGACGCCGCGCGCCCGACCCACGGTCACCGCGTGGCCCGACATGTCACCCCTGAGGACGAAACCGGTGAACCGTCGGCCCACCGCCATCCCGACGACCGCGTGGCCCAGCTCATGCACGAGCGTCACCGCGATCCGGAGCACCCGCCACAACGGTTCGACGGCCACGACGAGGAGCGAGCCCGCAAGCACCGTCCACACGGCCGCAGCGGTCAGACTCACATCCCCCGTTGCAGGTTCGAGCCGCCTGACGACCTCGTCCCACCAGTCCATGGCCGCCGAACCTAGCCGACGGGCCGAAGCAGCCCGGCAGCGGTACCCAGCTCACGCTGAGCGTGCGGCGAGCCGTTCGTCCAGCCACTCGACGACGTCGTCCATGACCTCGTCGCGGTTGGTCTCGTTGAGGATCTCGTGCCGGGCGCCCGGGTAGAAGATCGACGTCACGTCCGTGACCCCGAGCCGCCGGTACTGCTCCTCGACCCGGCGCACGCCCTTCGACTTCTCGCCGACCGGGTCCAGCTCGCCGGACACGAGGAGGATGGGCAGGTCCTTCGGCACCCGCGACACCTCTCCGTCGGCGTTGACCCGCGCCAGCCCACCGAGCAGGTCGGAGTAGAAGCCCGCCGTGAAGATGTTGCCGCACTCGATGTCCGCGATGTATTTGTCCACCTCGTCGGGATCCCGCGACAGCCAGTCGAACTTCGTCCGGTTCGGCTTGAACGCCGCGTTGTACTGCCCGAAGGTCAACCGGTCCATGAGTCCACTGGGATGGCGCCGCCCCCGCACCCTGGCCTGGGCCAGCGCGACGGCCCGCCCGATCCGGCCCAGGGCTCCCGGATCGCCGGCAGTGCCCGAGAGGACGAGCCCGGCGAGGTCGTGTCCCCACTTGATCGCGTAGGCACGAGACAGGAACGACCCCATGCTGTGCCCGAAGAGGAAGACCGGCAGGTCCGGTTGCTCCGCACTCGCATGCTCCGTCACGCTCTTGAGGTCGGCGACGACGGTGTCGAAGCCCTCTGTGTCGGCGAAGTAGCCGTGGTCCGGTGTCGCCGACCCGGCCGTCTGGCCGTGCCCGCGGTGGTCCCCGGCGTAGACGGCGTAGCCCGCCTCGGTGAGCCGCTCGGCGAACCGTGCGTACCGCGCTGAGTGCTCGGCCATTCCGTGCGCGATCTGGACGACGGCCTTCGGCGGTACGTCGGGCAGCCAGTGGTGGACAAAGAGCGGTGTGCCGTCGGTGGCATTGACGGTGTGGGTGCTCGTCTGCATGGTTCTCCTTCGACGACGCCAAGGCTCCCAACGGCACGCTAGCGCCCCGGCGAGCCCACGACGCAACGCACCCGCTTATCGACTCCTCACCTCGGCTGCAGCCGGGGCCACCAGTCGCTGAGCGGGTGTGTTGCATTCTTGAGTTTGACGAGGCCGTATGCCGCTGGGCTCGGGCCCAGGGGCATACGGCCTCAGGTGGGTGGTCGGGTCTCAGGTCACGGTCACCGTGAAGGAGGCGATGACGTCGGAGCGGGAGTCGGACGCGAGCACGTGGACCGTGTACGTCCCAGACTTCGCCCACGTGTGGGACCCGCTGATCGTCGCGGTGCCATCGGCGCCGATCGCCGACACCGCGGCGTCCTCAGTCACCGTGCCGTCGCCCCACTGGACGCGGGCGGCATAGCCGTTCCCGTCCCCGGCGGGGATGCCGCCCGAGAGGGCCCCGAGATCGAGATCTGCCGACGTCCCTGCGGTGGCCGTCTGGTCGGCCGGGGCAGCGAGCTCCAGCGCGGCGCCGTTGTCGGCAACGGCGAAGACGTGGATCCGCCCTGCGCTACTTGGGTCACCGGTCTGGGTGGGCAAGGTCACCGACGTGACCGTCTTGCCGGACGGGATCGTCAGGGGCGCCGTTGCGAAGAACTTCGGGTGACACCCGTCGGTCCCGGTCCCGTTGAGCCGGTACGCCATCTCGAGGGCGATGACGTTGCCGAACTTTGCGGACCCGCACCAGTCGCCGTACTGGATCGGGTAGTCGACCGAGGTGCCGTCGGTGAAGTTGACCCGGCCCATGGTGTCCTGATCCCG
>NZ_DATCWX010000252.1:0-9690 GCF_036566125.1 Intrasporangium sp. | reverse complement strand
GGGGATCCAGCGCAAGGTGGTCTGGGACACACTGAAGTACGACCTGCCACGAGTTCGCGACCTGCTCACACAAGCCCTCGACGATTTGGCAGAGTGAGGCCATGGCGAAGCGAGCGCTGCGTGTCCGGGTCGAGGTCGTCGGCTCGCCCGAGGGCCCAGTCGAGTCGCGTCCCGGGCGGATCATGATCGTGCCGCCTCATGTGACCTTCGACGACTTCGGTCTCGCGGTCGACCGGGCCCTGGGGCGGTGGGACCTCGCCCAGTTGCGGCTCTACTGGACCAGCGGGGACGGCGGATCGGACCCGAGTCGTTTCAGCTACAAGGACCGGGTCGCGGCCAAGCTGAAGCCCGGCGGCGTGTTCGGCTACCGGTTCGGACAGGACGGTTGGGAGCACGAGTGCACGGTCGAGGCTTACGACGACCCTGTCGAGGCCTTCGGACGAGAGACGCACACTGCCCACGCGATCACCGGCTGGGGCGCGGTGCCGGACCAGGCCGGCAACACCGCTCCACCGTCCACCGTCGACGAGGGCGGTCACGTGCCCCTCTGGCCCGACCTCGCCCGCCTGCGCCGCCTGGACGATGGCGAGGTCCGCCGTGCCGCCTTTGCCGGTGACCTGCCGACACTCGTCCGCGCCGTCACGGGCTCGAACCTCGACTACGCACTCCAGTTCGTCGGCGATGCGCTGCTGAAAGCGCGCCGCGCGTCGGGCGGGGCAGAAGGGGCCACGGCCAGCGAGTCCGACGCCGAGGTCGCCCGGCTCCTCGCGGCCATTGCTGGACGACTGCACGAGCGGGGCTGGAGCGGTGACGAGTACCTCGCCCAGGACATCGAGGCCGAGCTCTCCGGCGCCGAAACGGAGCTGCGCCCACTGCCCGTCGACATCCCCGAGCTCACCCAGATCATGTCCTCCGGCGGCGACTTCCGCTCCGAGGGCCGGCTCAACCTCGACACGGGCGAGATCAACGAGTTCCAGCCCTTCGGCGACCGCTTCGACGCCTACGACGACGAGGACGCGGAGGGCGAGGAGGAGGACGCGGCCGAGTCCTGGACCAACGTCGCCTGGATCGAGTCCGGCAGTAGCGACGGCTGGAACGACATGTCCTCCTTCGCCGAGCTGCAGCACGACCCCAACATCGCCGACCGGTTGGCGCGCGCGATCGAGGGCCGGGGCGCGTTCCGCCGCTTCAGGGACGCGGTGGACCAACTCGACCTCACGGACAGGTGGCACGAGTTCTCCGGCGACCGCGAGCTCGGCCGAGCGCGCCAGTTCCTCGCGGAGTACGGCGTCCGACCCATCTGACCGCAACACACCCGCTCAGCGACTGCCAGGGCCTGCTGCAGCTGGGGGCAGCAGTCGGTAAGCGGGTGTGTTGCGGCAGGGGAGGGCGGGAGGGCTGGGAGCGAGCGGGCGTCGGGGAGCGCGCTCAGCGGCATACGGCATCGGTGGTGTGAAAGGCAGCCACGCGCCGCCGGTAACCTTGGCGGGTGCCTGACACCACCACGCTGACCGTCCAAGACGCCCTGCTCACGCTGCAGAAGTTCTGGACCGACCGAGGTTGCATGATCGTGCAGCCCTTCAACACCGAGGTCGGCGCGGGGACGATGAACCCCGCCACGATCCTCCGGGTCCTCGGTCCAGAGCCGTGGCGGGTCGCCTACGTCGAGCCGAGCGTGCGGCCGGACGACTCGCGCTATGGCGAGAACCCGAACCGCCTCCAGACGCACACCCAATTCCAGGTCATCCTCAAGCCGGACCCCGGCAACCCGCAGGAGCTCTACCTCGAGTCGCTCGAGGCGCTCGGCATCGACATCCGCGCGCACGACATCCGCTTCGTCGAGGACAACTGGGCGCAGCCGGCCATCGGCGCCTGGGGCCTGGGCTGGGAGGTCTGGCTCGACGGCATGGAGATCACGCAGTTCACCTACTTCCAGCAGGTCGGCGGGCAGAACCTCGACCCCGTGTCCGTCGAGCTGACCTACGGCATCGAGCGCATCATGATGGCGCTCCAGGGCGTGACGCACTTCAAGGACATGGAGTACGCGCCGGGGATCAGCTATGGCGAGGCGTTCGGGCAGAGCGAGTACGAGATGTCGCGCTACTACCTCGACGACGCCGACATCCAGACCAACCGCGACCTCTTCGAGCGCTACACGGCCGAGGCGCAGCGGCTCATCGACGCGCGCCTGCCGGTCCCCGCGCACACCTACGTCCTCAAGTCGTCTCACGCGTTCAACGTCCTCGACTCACGCGGCGCCATCTCGACGACCGAGCGCGCCAAGGCGTTCGGCACGATGCGCCGGCTCGCGCGCGAGGTGTCCCGCCTCTGGGTCGAGCGGCGCGAGGAGCTCGGCTACCCGCTGCTCGGCGCTGACCTTCCGCCGATGGACGGTCGCGCTGTCATGCCGCCTTCCCGCGGGGTGGAGTCGCCCGAGGAGTCGTATGCCGCTGAGCTCGCTTCCCTTGCGCCTGACGTCACGCGTCGGCTGGCTCTCGAGATCGGCGTGGAGGAGCTGCCGCCGCATGTCGTGCCCGAGGCGATCGAGCAGGTCCGTCGGGGCCTGACCGAGAAGCTGGGGGCGACGCGGCTGCCGCACGGGTCGGTCGTCGTCCATGGCACTCCACGCCGGATCGTGGCGCTCGTCGACGAGGTCGGCGCGCACGAGCCGGATGCCGAGACGCTGCGCAAGGGGCCCAAGGTCGTTGCCGCGTTCGGGCCGGACGGGGCGCCGACGAAGGCGGCCGAGGGGTTCGCCCGGGGCCAGAGGGTCGACGTGTCCGAGCTCGTGCGAGCGGAGTTCGACGGGGTCGAGCACGTGGCGGTCCGGGTCCAGGAGACCGGGCGCGGGGTGCTCGAGGTGATGGGGTCGATCATCGCCGATGTGGTCTCCGGGTTGCGCGCGGACAAGAACATGCGGTGGTGCGATCCCGAGCTCGCCTACAGCCGCCCGATCCGGTGGATCGTCGCGCTCTGGGGCGACACGGTCGTGCCGGTCTCTGTGTCTGGACTGCGGTCGGGGCGGACGACGTATGGCGAGCGGACCGAGGCCGGGCCGCTCATCGAGGTCGAGAACGCCGACGTCCTGCTGCCCAAGCTCGCCGAGCGGGACTTCCTCGTCGACCCGGCTGAGCGGCGGGAAAGCGTTGTGGCGCAGGCGCACTCGCTCGCTGCCTCGGTCGGCGGAGTCATCGACATCGAGGGTGAGGCCGCTCTTGTCGACGAGATCACCAACCTCGTCGAGGCGCCGCACGGCATCCTCGGCTCCTTCGAGGAGCGCTACCTCGAGCTGCCGGAGCAGATCCTCACGACGGTGATGCGCAAGCACCAGCGCTACCTGCCGGTGCGGTCGGCCGAGGGTGCGCTCATGCCGTATTTCGTGACGATGGCCAACGGCGACTGCGACGACGACCTCGTGCGGGCTGGGAACGAGAACGTCCTGCGGGCCCGCTACGAGGACGCGGCGTTCTTCTACGGCGCCGACCTCAAGGTGCCGCTCGCCGACCTGCGGACCGGCATCGCGAAGCTGACCTTCGAGGAGCGGGTCGGGTCGATGGCCGATCGCGCCGACCGGATCCGCGACGTCGCGGCGGCGCTCGCCGAGCACGTCTCGCTCGACGCTTCGGAGGGCGAGACGCTGTCCCGGGCGAGCGAGCTGGCGAAGTTCGACCTCGCCTCGCAGATGGTCGTCGAGCTGTCCAGCCTCGCCGGGTACATGGCGCGGGAGTACGCCCTCAAGGCCGGCGAGACGCCCGAGGTGGCCGCGGCGCTCTACGAGATGGAGCAGCCGCGGACCGCTGGTGGAGCGCTGCCCGAGTCGCGGCCGGGTGCGCTGCTCGCCCTGGCCGACCGGTTCGACCTGCTCATGGCGATGTTCGCTCTGGGGGCCAAGCCGACCGGGTCCTCGGACCCCTTCGCGTTGCGGCGCGCGGCACTGGGAGTGATCGGCATCCTGCGCTCGCAGCCGACCCTGTCCACGATCTCGGTCGAGCAGGGGCTGCGTGCGGCGGCCGACCAGCTCCGTCAGCAGGGGCTCGACGTGAGCACCGAGTCGATTGCTGACGCCCTCGAGTTCGTCACCGGCCGGTTCGGCCAGCAGCTGCGCGAGGAGGGCGTGCCGTCCACGCTCGCGGGGGCGGTCCAGCCGCTCGCCGGTTCGCCGGGGAAGGCCGAGGCGGTCCTGCGCGACATCGAGACGGTCCGTGGGCGCGATGGTTTCCCGAGGCTGGTGGAGGCCACCCAACGCATCACCCGCATTGTCCCGCAAGGGAGCCCAGCGGCATACGACACCGCGTTGCTTCAGGAGGACGCGGAGCGAGCGCTGCACGAGAAGGTTGTGGCACTGCCTGACCTCGCGGCCGGCACGTTGCCCCAGTGGGCGGATGCCGCAACGGGGACCGTGCCGACGCTCGAGCGGTTCTTCGACGAGGTGCTCGTCATGGCCGAGGACCCCGCCCTGCGGGCGGCTCGGTTGGGGCTGCTCCAGACCGTTGTCGAGCGGGCCCCTCGTGGCATCGACTGGCGTTCGCTCCACTCCGCCCTCGCCGACTGACCCCGCAACACGCCCGGTGGCGAGGGAGACTGGGCACACACCGAGACGTGGAGGCGCCATGATCATCGACTGTGCCCTGTACCGTGACGGTCGCCGTCAGCAGGAGGGGGTGCTCACTCTCGACCAAGCGGCCGCACTCCACCGCGATGGCAGCGACGGGTTCGCCTGGTTGGGCACCTTCGAGCCCGTCCCCGAAGAGCTCGAAGACATCCGCAAGAGCTTCGGGCTCCACGAGCTGGCCGTCGAGGACGTCAAGAGCTTCCATCTGCGGCCCAAGGTCGAGCAGTACGGCCAGGACGTCGAGCTCGTCATCCTCCGGACGGCGCGCTACGACGACGACCGGGAAGAGGTCGACTTCGGCGAGATCAGCGTCTTCATCGCACCGACCTTCGTCATCACCGTCCGGCAGGGTGTGGCGAGCGAGCTGCACTCGGCGCGCACCACCCTCGAGGGACACCCGGAGCTGCTGGCGGAGGGCAGCCCAGCGGTCCTCTGGGCCATCCTCGACCAGGTCATCAAGAGCTACGGCCCCGTTGTTGCCGAGCTCGAACGGGACATCGAGGAGGTGGAGAGCACCGTCTTCGCCGGCGAGGCGGCACCCACGGAGCGGATCTACTTCCTGCGCCGTGAGGTCACCAACTTCCACCGCGCGGTCCACCCGTTGCTGACCGTGCTGACGACAATCGAACGGGCCAATCGCGAAGGCCCTCTCGCGCCCTACTTCCACGACGTGCACGACTACCTCCGGCTGATCAGCGACGAGGTGGCTGCCCAGCGGGACCTGCTCGCGACCATCCTCGAGGCGAACATGGCCGTGATCTCGGTCGAGCAGACGCGTCTCGGGGTGCGTCAGGGCCAGACCGTCGAGCGCCTGACCATACTCGCCACGATCTTCCTGCCCCTGACCTTCGTGACCGGCTTCTTCGGGCAGAACTTCCCGTGGCTCGTTCAGCAGATGGATGGCCTTGGCCGGTTCCTCGTCCTCGGGATCGGCGGGCTCGTCGTGCCGCTCGTCGTCCTGTGGCTGCTCCTCCGCAGAGACCGCTATCGGATGGAGCGCTAACAGGGCACCTCAACCCCAATCGAGTGAACAAGATTTGGGTTGTCACACTCAGGCAGCCCTGAGCGCAAGGCCCAAATCTTGTTCACTCGATTGCCCAAGTCGTGTTCACTCGATTGCCCAGATCTTGTTCACTCGATTGAGTGAGGTCAGGGGTCGAGGCGGTGTGGTCCCGGGCCGAGCGTGGCGAGCTCGTCCAGGGGGTTGTTCAAGGCGCAGGTCGTCAGGCTGAGGCAGCCGCAGCCGATGCAGCCGTCGAGCCGGTCCCGGAGCCGTTCGATGCGCCGGATCTGCTCGTCGAGACGCGATCGCCACGCCGCGGAGAGCCGCTCCCAGTCCCGCGCCGTCGGGGTCCGGGAGTCCGGCAGCGTCGCCAGCGCCTCCTTGATCTCCTCGAGGGACAGGCCGACGCGCTGGGCGGCACGGATGAAGGACACGCGACGGATCATCGGACGCTCGTACCGCCGCTGGTTGCCCGAGGTGCGGACGGACGAGATCAGGCCGAGAGCCTCCCAGTAGCGCAGCGCCGAGGTGGCGACCCCCGTGCGCTCCGCGACCTGGCCGATGGTCAGCTGCGTCACCATTCAGCGCATCCCTGCCTCGGGCAGGCGCCGGATGATCTCGTCGACGGTCTCGTCGGGCGTCTGCTGCGAGCTGTCGAGCCAGAGCCCGATCTTGGGTGTCTCGGTCCGCACCTTGTGGTCGAAGTCCCGGATGGACCACAGCTCTCCATAACCGGTCTTGGTGCGCTCCGCCTCGCGGCGCATGACGGTCGACACGTCGGGCGCGAGCATGACGAGGCTGACCGGGTCGCGCAGCTGCGCCAGGAAGGGCTCGAGGCTGGCGCCCACGAACAGGTCCTGGACGACGACGGTGAAGCCGGCCTCGGCGTACATGTTGGCGGTGTGGGCAGCGAGCCGGTGTCGCAGCGCGAGCTGGCGTTCCGCCTCGGGGTCGCCCTGCGGTGACATGTCGACGCGGCCGCTGACGACGACCCGCCGGAACTCGTCGCCGCGCAGGTGAACGGCCCTGCTGAAGCGCTCGGCGAGGAGCTGGGAGACAGTCGACTTGCCGGCGGCCATGACGCCCGTCACGACGATGGTCTGCGGCGTGTCGACGTGGTCCGGGAGGGGAGACCGTTGCGTCACAGGGCACACCATAGATCGCTCACGGCCGGAATGGCGCGGCGATTCACGAAAAGTTCAAGTTTCCTCGAAGGATTGCCTCAAGAGGACCCAGGTCAGGCGTAGGCGTCGACCTCGTCGGGGGTTGCCCTGCGCACCACCACGCGGCTCCACGCGCCGACATAGAGCCGGTCGTCATCGTCGAGCTCGGTCTTCGGGCCGACCGCGATCGGGTCGTCCGGCAGCGGGCCCGCGGCAGCGCCGACGAAGGTGCCGTTGGAGCTGCCGAGGTCCTCGACGAACCACCGGGTGCCGTCCGTCGTGAGCTGGGCATGTCGACGGCTGACCCCGGGATCCGACGACAGGTCGATCTCGGGGTGCGTGTTGCGGCTCTGGCTGACCCGGCCCATCAGGACGCTGCGCGAGCGGAGCGGGATGATGATGGGCAGCCCCGGCGAGGGGCACGGGTCGTCGACCTCCTGGGTCCGATACCAGTCCGGGTCGATCCACACCTCGGCGAGCCAGTCGAACGATTCCGCCTTCTCGGCCGGCGTTTTCTGCACACTCGCCGGGTCCTCGGCATCAACGAGCGCCCCGGCGTCTCCGGCGTCTGCGAGGCCACCGAGGTCACCGAGGTCACCGGCGTCCCCTTCCGCAGCCTGCGCAGGAGGCGCCTCGCCGGCCACCCGCGGCATCGCCCCGGTCGTGAAGTCGTAGCCGCACGCCTCGCAGAAGAGGGCACCGGGCGGGTTCTGCGCCTGGCAGTTGGGGCAGTCGAGCGACTCCGGCTCAGCGGCCGCCGCGGACCCTTCGGCGGACTCAGCCGGAGCGGCACCGGGCGTGGCAGGGGCAGCCGGCTCAGCGGCATACGACCCCGTGGTGCGCAGGCCCGCAGAGGAGGAGGCCGCGGCACCCGAGCCAGCCGACGCCTCGATCGGCGATCCGCACACGTCGCAGTAGTCGTCGGCCTGGGACTGGTGGCCGTTCGGGCACGTGACCGTCATCGGCGCACCCGGCTCGTCTTCGTCGACGCCGTGTCGAGGGACATCTCGTCGATCTTGGACGCGCTCTTCTTCAGGCGGACCGTCCCGGTGTCGGCGTCGTCGATCTCGACGACCTTCTTCAGGCGCGTCGTCATCTCGTCGTTGCCGGTCTGGTCGGCGAGCTGGACCGCGCGGCCGAGCTTGGCGGTCGCGACCTCGTCGTGGCCGGCGGCCTTGGCGGCCAAGCCTTCCCGGATGACCTGAGCGAGCTCCGCCTGGCCGGTGTAGGCGGCGACGGCCGGGTCGATCCGGGTCGTCAGGGCGTCGTCATTGCTCCACTTGGCCTTGACCAGGCCCTGCGCCACCGGTTCCACGCCGAGCGCCAGCGACACTCGCGCGGCCAGCTGCTCCTGCCCCAGGGTGCGCGCCGGCAGCCGGACGGCGACGTGGTAGTCGCGGCTCTCGTCGGACCACGCGCCCGTCGGGTAGCCACCGGTGAGTGCGTTGACCGGGGTGCGTCGCCCCGTGAGGTCCTCGAGCGTCGGCGACACCTGTCGCACGAAGAGCAGCTCGGCCCCCTGCGGAGCCCACACGCGCAGCTCGGCGCTGGCGACACCGCGGGCCATCGACGCCCGCATCATCGACTGGAACTCGGCCGCCATCTCCTCGGGCTCCGGGATCAGGTCGACCGAGCCGAGCAGCGCCGACGAGATCGCGCGCACCTCGTCGACGCGCCACTGGTCCCCGACGCCGCGGGCATCGCACTGGAAGGCACCGATGCAGGACTGGATCGCGGCCTGCAGCGAGGCGGGGGTCTCACCCTCGTTGACGCCGTCGGTGAGCAGGATCGCGTGCTTCTTCGTCACGTGCGGGACGGTCTCGAAGATCTGCCGGGCGAGCGTGAGCCAGGTGCCCATCGCGGTGCCGCCCTGGGCCCGCAGGCCCTCGACGGCGCGATGCGCCTCCGTCCGGGTGTGCGACGACATGACGGCCAGGGCGCCCTGGTGGGCGTAGGGGTAGACGATCTGCGCGGTCCCGTTGCCGGAGACGACGGCGAAGAGCGTCCCGTCGACGATCTCGTTGAGGGCGGCCTTGGCGGCGTGGCCGGCCTCCATGACCCCGCGCCGGCCCATCGAGCCGGACGTGTCGATGAGGATGACCTCCGCGGCTGAATTCGGGTCGACGACGCCCACCGACCCGGCGGTCGAGGCGCCAGTCGACGTGATGCGCACGATCGCGTGCACGTCGGTCCCCCCGTCGGGGAGGAACTCGTTCTGGAACACCTCGGCGGTGAAGTCAGCCATCGATCGGGTCACCTTCCTCTGGCGCGGCCACCACCGCGCCTGTCGTCTCCTGTGATCCTTGCCCAGCGAGTCGAGCAAGGGCAACCGTGATGTTGTCGCGTCCGCCCTGCTCATTGGCGAAGTCGACGAGCGCCTGGGCCACTGCTGCCGGGTCGGCGGCGCCGACCTGCTCCACCTTGTTGTGCACGAGCACGCGGACGTCCTCGGGCGCCGAGCAGTAGTTCCACAACCCGTCCGAGCACACGAGGAGCCAACCGCCTGCGGCTTCCTCGGCGGAGAGCGTCGTCAGGTGGGGCGCGAGGTCGTCGGGCGCGTCGGTGCCGAGCCAGCGGGTGATCGAATGGGCGTGGGGACCGTTCTCGGCAGCCTCGCGGGGCATGCCGGCGCGCATCTGCTCGTGGGCGTACGAGTCGTCCTCGCCGAGCTGTCGCGGGGGCTCGGTGCCGTCGGGCAGCCAGTACACCCGGCTGTCGCCGACGTTCCCGGCGACGATGACGCCGTCCTCGATGACTGCCGCAGCGATCGTGCACGACGGCGGATTCTCGACCTCGCTGTCGATGGCGTCCCGCACGGCGTCGTTGGCCGTGGCCACGGCGGCGCTGAGCGCCTGGGCCGCGGCCGCTGCCCAGGCGTCCGGCGTCCCCGCCCCTTTGGGCAGGGGCTGGTC
>NZ_DATCWX010000238.1:0-15129 GCF_036566125.1 Intrasporangium sp. | reverse complement strand
GTGCGCGTGGTCCGAGCGCGAGACGCCGATGAGGTTGAAGCGCTCGGGCAGGGCGCCCTCGTGGGCCAGGTTGTAGAGCGCCGGCAGCAGCTTGCGCTTGGCCAGGTCGCCGGTGGCGCCGAACAGGACAACAGTCGTCGCAGGCATGGACCCAGCCTGCCAGCGGTTCGCCTGCTGCGGGAGACTACCGCTGTCTGAGCCCGGCGGCTTCGCTCGTCGAGATCCCCACGGTGCCGTTGTCGACGTGCCACCGATGCGTTGGCCGTATGCCGCTGAGCACCTTTGCGTCATGGGTGACCACGAGTACCGTCCCCGAGAAGGCCGCCACGGCGGCCTCGAGCTGCTCGATCGCGTCGAGGTCGAGGTGGTTCGTCGGCTCGTCGAGGACAAGAGTGTTGACCTGTCGTCCCTGGAAGAGCGCCATCAGCGCTCGGGTCCGCTCGCCCATGGACAGCGAACGGGCTTGGCGGGACACGTGATCGGCTCCAAGACCGAATTTCGCAAGGAGGGTCCGCACTTCGCCGATCGGCCAGAGCGCATTCCCGTGGCGGAGTCCCAGCTCGCGCCGGACGACCTCGATCACCGTTGCGTCGTCGTCGAGCAGGCGACGTTTCTGGTCGAGCACTCCGAGCTGGACGCGGGTCCCGAGGGACTGGCGACCGGATGCGAGCGGCAGCCGACCGAGGAGCGCCGCGAGCAGCGTGGTCTTTCCGCTGCCGTTGTCGCCGGTGACGGCGATCCGGTCACCGCGCCCGACGACGACGGTCACCGGACCCAGGGTGAATCCGGGGCGACGGACCACGGCGTCGGTCAGGGTGGCGACGACGTCCGCGGAGGGCGGGCCCTCCGTGATCGTGTAGCGCAGCTGCCACACCTTCCGCGGCTGCTCCATGACCTCGAGGCGGTCGGCGGCCCGCTGGATTCGCGCACCCTTCGCCGCCTGCCGATCTGCCCGGGCCCTGTGCTTCTCCCGGATGTGCTTGTCCGTCTCGCCGCCGATGGTCACGCTGCGACGCCCCTTGTCAGCCCACTCATGTCGCTGGCGCGCCTGTGCCACAAGGGAGTCGCGGGCACCGGCATAGGTCTCGTAGGCCTCCCACGCCTGACCTTGACGCCGCGCCCGCTCGGCGACGAAGTCGCTGTAGGAGCCGGTGTAGTGCCCGATCCGCTGCTGGTGCAGATCGAGCTCGACGACCTTCGTCGTCACGGCGTCGAGGAAGGCGCGGTCGTGGCTCGCGATGAGCACCGGCCCCGTATGCGACCGGACGAAGTCAGCCATGAGCTGGAGACCCCGCGCGTCGAGGTTGTTCGTCGGCTCGTCGAGCAGGAGCACGTCGTAGTGGCTGAGGAGGACAGCGACGAGGGAGGCCCGGGCAGCCTCTCCGCCCGAGAGCGAGCCGAGCGGTCGAGTCGGCTCCACGTCGAGGCCCACCGTCGCGGCGACCTCGGGAAGTCGCTGTTCGAGATCTGCGGCTCCCAAAGCCAGCCACCGCTCGAGGGCACGGGCGTAACGATCCGCGCTCAGCGGCATACGGCCAGGTTGTTCTTCGTATGACTCGGATGCCATTGCGGCAGTGGACGCTTCAAGCTCACGCTCCGCGTCGGCGACTCCGGTGCGCCTGCGGGCGTAGCCCAGCAGGGACTCCTCCGGGTCCGGGAGAACCTGGGGCAGCCAGGCAATCGTCGCGTGTCGCGGCGCGAGCTGGATCAAGCCGTGCTCGACGGGCAGCTCGCCGACGATCGTCCGCATGAGGGTCGACTTGCCCGAGCCGTTCGGGCCGACGACCGCGGTCACATCACCGTCCGAGAGCGTGAGGTCGAGAGCGGTGAAGAGCGTGCGCGCGCCGAAGGCGACGTCGAGGTCGGTGATGGAAAGGGTGGATGGCATGGCGGTCCTGAGGTCGCGAGGTCAACGGGCTCGGGGCGTCAGGCAATCCACACGACAAGAGACGGTACGGATCGCGACCCGACCTGTCGACCGAGTTTCCACCAACCCAATCGAGTGAACACCTTTCGGGTCCCGAAAGGTGTTCACTCGATTGCGTGAGGACCGACATGGGCGTCCGCTTCGCGACGTTCAACGCGTCGCTCAACCGCAACGTCGCCGGCCAGCTCGTCGCGGACCTCTCGACACCCGACAACGCCCAGGCCCGGACCGTCGCGGAGATCATCCAGCGGACCAGCCCCGACGTCCTGCTCGTCAACGAGTTCGACTACGTCGAGGACGGCGTCGCCGCCGAGCTCTTCCGGGTCAACTACCTCGAGGTCTCGCAGCACGGCGCCGACCCCATCGACTACCCGTACTACTTCGTGGCCCCGTCCAACACCGGCATCCCGACCGGCTTCGACCTCAACCAGGACGGGGTCGTCGGTGGCGGGGACGACGCCCACGGGTTCGGGCTCTTCCCCGGCCAGTACGGCATGGTCGTCTACTCCAGGTACCCGATCGACCACGACGCCGTCCGCACCTTCCAGCGCTTCCTCTGGAAGGACCTGCCGGGCAACCTCCTGCCGACCGACTTCTACTCGCCCGAGCAGCAGGACATCCTGCGCCTGTCGAGCAAGTCTCACTGGGACGTGCCGATCTCCGTGGGCAGCCGGACTGTTCACTTCCTCGTCAGCCACCCGACGCCGCCGACCTTCGACGGCGCGGAGGGACGCAACGGCCGGCGCAACCACGACGAGATCCGCTTCTGGGCCGACTACATCACCGGGCCGGGGGCGTCCTCCTACGTCTATGACGACGCGGGTCGCACGGGTGGACTGCGGCCCGGCGAGCTCTTCGTCATCGCCGGCGACCAGAACTGCGACCCCAACGATGGCGACTCCGTTGAGGGCTCGATCGAGGCGCTGCTCGACCACCCCGAGGTCAACACGTCGGTCACGCCGTCGAGCGAGGGAGCCGTCGAGGCGAGCCTCCTCCAGGGCGGCGCCAACCTGACGCACATCGGCGATCCCGCCCATGACACTGCTGACTTCAACGACAACCCGGCCCCGGGCAACCTGCGTACCGACTACGTGCTGCCCAGCAAGGCCCTCCGGATTCTCGATGCCGGGGTCTTCTGGCCGGTTCAGGCCGATCCGCTGTCCCGACTCACCGGCGTCTTCCCCTTCCCGTCGAGCGACCACCGTCTCGTCTGGGTCGACGTGCGCCTGGCGTGAATGCTGGCTCGGCTCAGGGTCGAGTCATACCCAAGTAGGGGTCGGAATCAGGCTGATGACTGATGTTTCGGGCTCGACCCACCTGAAAGGGTTGACGACATGATCACAGTCGACAGACTCACCAAGCGCTACGGTCCCTTCACGGCCGTCGACGACGTCTCCTTCGAGGTCAAGCCCGGTCAGGTGACCGGCTTCCTCGGCCCGAACGGCGCCGGCAAGTCCACCGCAATGCGCATCATGGCCGGGCTCACGCCGGCCACCTCCGGCACCGCAACGGTGCTCGGCCGGGCCTATGGTCACCTGCCCAACCCCGGACGCCATGTCGGCGTCCTCCTCGACGCCTCCGCCCAGCACGCTGGCCGCACCGGCCGCGAGGTCCTCACGCTCGGCGCCATCATGATGGGCGTCGACCGCAAGCGGGTCAACGACATGCTCGACCTCGTCGGACTCACGGACAAGGAGTCCGGCCGGCGAGTTCGCAACTACTCGCTCGGCATGCGTCAGCGACTCGGCATCGCCCACGCGCTCCTCGGCGATCCCGAGGTGCTCATCCTCGACGAGCCGGCCAACGGTCTCGACCCAGCCGGGATCCGCTGGATGCGCGACCTGCTTCGCGGCTACGCGAACCAGGGCGGGACGGTCCTGCTCAGCTCGCACCTGCTCAATGAGATCGAGCGGGTCGCCGACGAGATCATCGTCATCGGCCACGGCCGGATCGTCGCGCAGGGCACCAAGGAGGAGCTGCTCTCCGGCGCCGGCACGTTCGTCCGGTCCACCGACGACGAGGCGCTGGCGCTGGCGCTGATGGCCGAGGACGTCGCTGTCTCGCGGGCGGCGACCGGTGGCCTGCAGGTCGAGGCCGAGCCGATGACCGTCGGCCAGGTGGCTGCGGCCTCGAGCATCGTGCTCGTCGAGCTGCGCGCCGGCGACAGCCGCGGTCTCGAGGAGATGTTCCTCGAGCTCACGGCCGAGACCGCCCGCGAGGAGGTGGCGGCATGAGCACCGCGACCTCTGCCACGACCTCGAACGGAGCCTCCGCCGTCGCCTCGCCGAACGCCGAGTCGGCGCTGCCCTCCGTGGCGCGGATGCCTGAGCGCATCCCGGGCGAGCGGCCGACGACCGGAGTGCCGTTCGCCCGCCTCATCGGGGTCGAGCTGCGCAAGATGTTCAACACCCGTGCTGGCCGATGGCTGCTCATCGCCATCGGGGCCATCATCGCGACCGCGCTCGTCATCATGTTCTTCAACGAGTCGGGCCACCATCGCTTCGAGGACTACCTCTCGGCGACGACCACGCCGTCCGCAATCCTGCTGCCGATCGCCGGCATCCTCGCCGTGACGTCGGAGTGGTCGCAGCGGACCGGCCTGGTGACCTTCGCCCTGGAGCCGCGACGCGGTCGCGTGACGTGGGCGAAGTTCCTCGCCGCCATGCTCGTCGGCGTGGCCGCCATCGTCCTGTCGCTGGCGCTGGCCGCCGTCGCACACCAGGCGGCGATCACGATCCAGGGCTACGGCGGGGACTGGGCGCTCGACAACAACACGCTGCTCGGCGCCGTGCTTTTCGTCCTGCTCGGGGTGGCCCAGGGCGTCGGCTTCGGCATGCTGCTCCGTAACACCCCGGCGGCCGTGGTGCTCTACTTCGTGCTGCCGACGGCGTGGGCGATCCTCGGCAACATGGTCAGCTGGCTCGAGAGCGCCGCGGAGTGGCTCGACCTGAACCGCACGATGAACGCCCTCTTCACCGTCGAGTCGATGACCGGTGAGCAGTGGGCCCAGCTCGGCACGTCCGTCGGCCTGTGGGTCGCGCTACCGGTGGCCGTCGGGATGTGGCTCCTCCACCGGGCCGAGGTGAAATAGCCCCTCACCCCTCGCCCGCAACACACCCGCTCATCGACTGCCCACCCCCGCTGCAGCAGGGGTGGGCAGTCGATTAGCGGGTGTGTTGCCGTGGGGGGACGGTGAAGCCGTAGGGCAGCTCGAGCCGGTGACGCGCCATCAGCTCCGAGTCGCCGAGCACCTCCGACGTCGGACCGTCTGCGGCGATGATGCCGTCCGAGAGGATCACTGCCCGTTCGCACAGCTCGAGGGCGTACGGCAGGTCGTGGGTCACCATGAGGACGGTGACGTCGAGGGATCGGATGATGTCGGCCAGCTCGCGGCGGGAGGCCGGGTCGAGGTTCGAGGACGGCTCGTCGAGGACGAGGATTTCCGGATTCATGGCGAGGACCGTCGCCACGGCGACCCGCCGCCGCTGGCCGAAGGACAGGTGGTGCGGCGGCCGGTCGGCGAACTCGGCCATGCCCACCTGTTCCAGGGCATGGAGCACCCGGGCGTCGAGCTCGTCGCCCCGCAGACCGAGGTTGCCCGGCCCGAACGCCACGTCGTCGCGGACCGTCGGCATGAACAGCTGGTCGTCGGGATCCTGGAAGACGATGCCGACACGGCGCCGGATCTCGCCGAGGTTGTCCTTGGTGACGGGCAGGCCGGACACCGCGACGGCCCCCGACCCGGCGGTCAGGATGCCGTTGAGGTGCAGCAC
The DNA here is from genome assembly GCF_036566125.1 of Intrasporangium sp. Classification (GTDB taxonomy): domain Bacteria; phylum Actinomycetota; class Actinomycetes; order Actinomycetales; family Dermatophilaceae; genus Intrasporangium. The sequence goes on along the minus strand of NZ_DATCWX010000238.1, from coordinate 9,429 downwards.
CAGCGTGGTCTTGCCGGCGCCGTTGGGACCCAGCATGGCGACGCGCTCGCCGCGATGCACGTGGAGGTCCACGCCGAAGAGCGCCTGGTGCCCGTCCGGGTAGGCGAACGCCAGACCGCGCACGTCGAGGACGGGGGCGCTCACGTCGTGACCAGCGCAGTCAGGCTGACGAGGGCACACCCCAGAGGGAGTATGCCGCTGAGTGCCCACTGTGCCCCCGTGGCCGTCAGTGGTCGGAGCGTTGGCATGCGGCCGGTGTAGCCCCGAGACAGCATGGCCAGGTGGACCCGCTCCCCACGCTCGTACGACCGGATGAAGAGCGTGCCCAAAGTCGCTCCGAGAGCGGGCCACTGGCGCGCCGACCGCGCCCGGAAGCCCCTTGACTCCCGGGCGATCCGCATCCGAGCGAGGTCCGCTGCCACGACCTCGGTGTAGCGGAGCATGAAGCTCATGATCTGGACGAGCGGCTGGGGCATCCGCAGCTTCTCGAAGCCGGCGACGATGTCGCGCGCCTCCGTCGTCGCGGCGAGCAGGAGAGACGCGAGGACGCCGAGCGTGCCCTTCGCCAGGAGCGCGGCAGCAGCCTCCAAGCCGGACTGGGAGACCTCGATCGGGCCGATCGCCACGCGCTCGCCGGTCGCAACGAAGGGCAGCACCAGCGCGAAGACGACGAACGGCACCTCGATGACCATGCGTCTGGCCAAGTGCCCGAAGGGAACTCGCGACACGACGACGGCGCAGGCAAGCGCAAGGAGGTGAGCGGCATACGGCCAATAAATGCCTCTCGGGGTGGCCACGACGGCGAGGACGTACCCGACGAGCGCGACGATCTTGACGTGCGCCGGGAGCCGGTGAAGGGGAGAGTGGCCGTGGTAGTGGAGGGCGTGGCCGTGCGGAGCGCCCATCGATCAGCCGCGCTCGGTTGGCTCGACCTGGGGCAGGTCGGTCGGGGTCGACCGACCACGTCGGCGGAGGGCGAGGACGAGACCGCCCATGACCAGACCGGTCACGGCGATCCCGATGACACCGGCGAGCCCGGTGGACAGCCTCCCCGCGCCGACGCCCTTGGTCTCGTAGTTGGCGAGCGGGCCACCAGCAGATGCGTGCTCCTGCGCTGTCTGGCCGAATCCCGTTGTCTGCGCGACGTGCTCCAGGCCGTCCGGGCTGCTCGACGCGTACCAGGAGAGGACGCCCGCGAGCAGCAGGCTGACGACCAGTGCGATGACGGCGAAGCGACGCGTGCTCACGCGCGCACCTGCTTCCGGATCTCAAGGGGACGCTCTGCCAGGAGGTCGCGGGCCCCGGCCACCAGGTCCGGGCGAACCGCGACGACCGAGCCGACCACGAGCGCCGTGATGAGGGCCTCGCCGATCCCGATGAGGGCGTGCCACGACAGCATCGCCGTGAGGACCGAGCCGATCGGGATGTCGGCCTGGCCGCCGATCGCGAAGAGGCCGACAAACGTCGCGGCGGCCGCCGGCACGCTGACGAAGGCGCCGAACGCTGCGGCGAGGGGAACCCAGGAGGCCTTGCGTGGCAGGACCGCCCGCGCGGCGCGGAAAGCGAACCAGCCGACCCAGACCCCGACGAGCCCCATGAGGAGGACGTTGGAGCCGAGCGCCGTGATGCCGCCGTCGGCGAAGAGGAAGGCCTGCACGATGAGCACGACCGACAACGCGAGGGTGGCGAGCCACGGTCCGGCCAGGACCGCGGCCAGCGCGCCGCCGAGGAGGTGGCCGGAGGTACCCGCCCCGACGGGGAAGTTGATCATCTGCCCGGCGAAGACGAAGACGGCGACGAGGCCGGCGATGGGGGTCGTCCGCTCGTCGAGGTCGCGGCGTGCGCCATTCAGGGCGGCGGCGACCCCGGCCGTCGCGACGACTGCGGTCCCGATCGAGGTGGGGACGTCGAGGAAGCCGTCTGGAACATGCATGGGCCCAGTCTAGGCTCAGGTGCGACTGGGTCGCATCTGCGTCCCGAGGCGCGATCCTTCCCATCCTGCGAAGTCCGGAGCATGCTGGTGGGGGTCGGGCGAAGGGCGGTCGCTGTGGCGACAAGAACGAGTTTCACCGGTGAGACAGCCCCCTGCGGCTCAATGGTCGACGGAACGCGCTACCGCGACAGCGACGACGAGGGGATGCGCGTCGAGCATGTCCACTACGGCTGCGGCTGCCAGGACTTCCGCGACGACTTCCACGACGGCAGCACCCATCGTCGCGTGACCCATCACCGCGGCAAGGTCCTCATCGACGAAGAGCTACGCGGCGAGTGAGGCGGTGGACCCTGTCATGAGCGCCGATCACGACGTCCTCGTCATCGGAGGCGGCGGCGCGGGGCTCCGGGCAGCCATCGCGATCGCGGAGACCGAGCCCGCGTTGCGTGTCGCGATCGTGTCCAAGGTCTACCCGATGCGCAGCCACACGGTCTCTGCCGAAGGTGGTGCCGCAGGGGCGGTCGCGGACGATGACAGCCTGGATGAGCACGCCTACGACACGATCTCCGGGAGCGACTGGCTGTGTGACCAGGACGCGGTGGAGGCATTCGTGGCGGAGGCACCCCGCGAGCTGCTGCAGCTGGAGCACTGGGGCTGCCCATGGAGCCGGCAGCCGGACGGCCACATCGCGGTGCGCGCCTTCGGTGGCATGAAGAAGAAGCGGACCTGGTTCGCCGCCGACAAGACCGGCTTCCACATGCTCCACACCCTGTTCCAGACGTCGCTGAAGTACTCGGAGGTCGCCCGGTACGACGAGTGGTTCGTCACCGAGCTGCTCGTCGACGAGGGCCGCGTGCAGGGTGTCGTCGCCCTGGAGCTGACGACGGGGCGGATCGCACCCATCACCGCCAAGGCGGTCATCCTCGCGGGCGGAGGGTGTGGACGCGTATTCCCGTTCACCACCAACGCGAACATCAACACCGGTGACGGCATGGCCCTGGCGTGGCGTGCCGGGGTGCCGCTCAAGGACATGGAGTTCGTGCAGTACCACCCGACCGGGTTGCCGTTCACCGGGATCCTCATCACCGAGGCCGCCCGCGCCGAAGGCGGCTGGTTGGTGAACAAGGACGGCTACCGCTACCTCCAGGACTACGACCTCGGCACCCCTACCGCTGAGCCGGTGTTGCGCAGCATGGAGCTCGGCCCGCGCGACCGCCTCTCGCAGGCGTTCGTCCACGAGGAGGAGAAGGGCCGGACGATCGACTCGCCCTACGGGTCCGTCGTGCACCTCGACCTACGGCACCTCGGCGAGAAGCTGATCGACACCAAGCTGCCCTTCGTGCGCGAGCTGTGCCTCAAGTACGAGAACATCGACCCGGTCCGCGAGCTCGTGCCGGTGCGACCGGTGGTGCACTACATGATGGGCGGGGTCCACACCGACATCGACGGCGCCACGCCGCTCGCGGGTCTCTACGCCGCGGGCGAGGTGGCCTGTGTCAGCATCAACGGCGCCAACCGCCTGGGCTCCAACTCCCTGCCCGAGTGCCTGGTCTTCGGTGCTCGCGCGGGCCGCGCGGCCGCCCAGTATGCCGCAGGGGCACCCGACCCCGGGACCTCCGTGGCCGCGCAGGCACGCGACGCGGAACGTCGCCTGGCGAGTGGATTGTGGGACCGCAGCGACGGTCGTGAGTCGATAGCGGAGCTCCGGACCGGAATGCAGCAGACGATGGAGGACAGTGCCGGCATCTTCCGGACCGAAGGCTCCCTCGTCAAAGGCGCAGCCACGCTGCGGGAGCTGCAGGAGCGGTCCGAGTCGATGGCGATCGACGATCACAGCCGAGCCTTCAACACCCAGGTCGTCGCCGCCCTCGAGCTGTCGAACATGCTCGACGTGGCAGAGGCGATCATCGCGGCGGCGCTGCGGCGCGAGGAGTCCCGGGGAGCCCACCAGCGTCTCGACTTCCCGGCCCGCGACGACGAGCACTACCTTGCGCACTCGCTCGTCCATCGAGGCGAGGGCGGCGAGGCCGGCGCACACCGGGTCGAGTACCTGCCCGTGACCCTCACCCGATGGCCACCGGGCGAACGCGTCTATGGGAGGTGAGCGATGGCGGACACGATCACGCTCGAGGTGATGCGCTACCGGCCGGACCGTGAGGGCGGGCCGACCGTCCAGGAGTACGAGGTCCCGTTGCGCCGGGACTGGGCGGTGCTCGACGGCCTGAACCACGTGAAGGACACCATCGACGGGAGCCTGTCCTACCGGTGGTCGTGTCGCATGGGCATCTGCGGGAGCTGCGGCATGACGGTCAACGGCGACCCTCGGCTGACCTGCGCGACCTTCCTCGTGGACTACGCCCCCGGACCGATCCGCGTCGAGCCGCTCGCCAACTTCCCCGTCATCCGCGACCTCGTCGTCGACATCGGCGACTTCATGCGCAAGCTCCCCCAGGTCAGCCCGTGGATCGTGCGCGGCGAGGACATGCCCGTCGACGAGGGCGAGTACCTCCAGACTCCCGAGCAGCTCGAGGACTACTCGCAGTACAGCATGTGCATCAACTGCATGCTGTGCTACTCCGCCTGTCCCGTCTACGGGCTGGATCCCGAGTTCATCGGTCCGGCCGCGATCGCACTCGCGCAGCGGTACAACCTCGACTCGCGCGACGAGGGCGCCGACGTGCGGCTCGACCTGCTCATCCATCCGGAGGGCATCTGGGGCTGCACCTTCGTCGGTGAGTGCACGCGCGCCTGCCCGAAGGGCGTGGACCCAGCCGGAGCGATCCAGCGGTACAAGCTCACCGCCGCCCTGAAGTCCGTGAGGTCGTTCGTCCTCCCACGGGGGCCGCGATGACGCAGCCGACCAAGGACGCCCCTCGCGCCTACCGCCCCGAGATGAGCCGGCTGTGGTGGCTGGGACGTCGCAGCTACGTCTTCTTCGTCCTGCGGGAGCTGAGCAGCATCTTCGTCGCGTGGTCGGTGGTCTTTCTGCTGCTGATGATCCGGGCGGTTGCCCAGGGCGATTCCCAGTACCGCGACTTCCTCGACTGGGCCGCGAGCCCATGGGTCGTGGCCCTCAACGTCGTCACGCTGGCTTTCCTGGTGCTCCACTCGGTCACCTGGTTCAACCTCACCCCCGCTGCCGCGGTCGTGAAACTGCGCGGGCAGCGAGTCCCGCCGGCGGCGATCGCTGGCGGCGCCTATGCCGGGTGGGTCGTGGTGACCGCCTTGGTCGTCGCGCTGGTGGTGACCCGCTAGGTGGCCAGGCGGACGATCGAGCCGGTCCTGTGGCTGCTGTTCAGTGCGGGCGGGGTGGTGTCGGCCCTGTTCCTCCCGGCCCTGGTCTTCCTCTTCGCGCTCGCGATTCCGCTTGGCTGGGTCGACGAGCCCGGTCGTGGCGAGCTGCTCGGCCTCGTTGGCCACCCGCTGACCGCCCTCGTCCTGCTCGGCGTCTTCGTGCTCTCGCTCCTGCACTGGGCCCAGCGTTTCCGCTACGCACTCTTCGACGGGCTCAAGCTCAAGGCCCACCAGCGCCTCATCAACACCGTCGTCTACGGCCTCGCCCTGCTCGGTTCGTTGGCCGCCGTCGTGGTGCTGTGGCAAGCGGTCTCCGCGCGCAACGCCTGAGTTCGTGCCGTATGCCGTGGGAGCAATGACGGGACCAAGCTTGGTTGCGCCGGGCGCGTCACGCACGAGCGCAGATTCTCGTCACGTCATTCGTCCCCATGCCCAGGATGCCATTCTCATTCGCTGGCGGGTCGGACTCGCTCCTCGAGAGCGTCGAGGACGAGGTCGAGTCCGTAGTCGAACTCCAGGCCGAAGTCGTAGCCCGGCTGCAGGATGTGCCCGGTCGTGAACTCGAGCAGGCTCGGGTAGTCGGCGGCGAGGTACTGCAGCATCATCGACTCGGCCACCTCGTTGACGGTTTCCGGGCCGTTGATCGGCAGGGAGGCCTCGGACATGGCGAAGCCGTAGACGTACGAGTCGATCACGGCATAGGCGTGTGCGGTCAGCTCGAGGGAGAAGCCGGCGCCACGGAGGCAGCCGATGACGGCGTCGAGGTGGCGCAGCGTGGCCGGGCCGGGACTCGTCCGGGCCTGGAGCAGCGGGATGGCCCACGGGTGACGGCGTAAGACGGAACGGGCCGAGGAACACCGCCGGTGCATCTCAGTGCGCCAGTCACCTTGTGCAGCAGGTAGATCCATCTGCCCGAAGACGAGATCGACGATGCCGTCGATGATCTCGTCCTTGCCGTCGACGTAGTGGTAGACGGACATCGGCTTGACCCCGAGCGTCTGCGCAAGCGAGCGGATCGTCAGCGATGCCAGGCCGCCGTCGTCTGCGACGCGAATGGCCCCTTCGAGGATCCGCTCTCGGCTGAGCGGCGTGCGTCGTCCGCCGCCCCCGGTGGCAGTCCCGCTCGCGGTCTTCACATCGTGCCTCTTTCATTCGTCTGGTCCAGACCCTAGTGCTCTCGTACTTAGTACGATACCGTGATCGTACTAAGTACGGCGGGAGCGACCCGCCAGGCAACGAAGGGGAAGTCGTCATGGGAGATCGACCAACCACCGTCATCGGTGGCAGCAGGTCCGGTCAGGGAGACGAGCTCGCTGACTCGATGAGCGCCGTCGTTCAGGACGGCTACGGCACGTCCGACATCCTGCGCCTTGCGCAGCTCGCCCGGCCCGAGGTCGGCCCCCGCGAGCTGCTCGTCAGGGTGCGGGCCGCAGGCCTCGACCGGGGCACCTGGCATCTCATGCAGGGCAAGCCACGCCTGCTGCGCCTCGTCTTCGGCCTGCGGGCGCCAAAGCAGCCCGTCATCGGCCGCGACGTCGCGGGCACCGTCGTCGAGGTCGGTTCCGGGGTGACGAAGTTCGCCGTCGGCGACGACGTCTTCGGCGTCGCGCCTGGCTCGGTCGCCGAGTACGCCGTGGCCCGCGAGGACAAGCTCGCCCGTCGCCCGGCGAACCTCACCTGGGAGCAGGCCGCCGTCGTTCCCATCTCGGGGGGCACGGCCCTGCAGGCCGTCGTCGACGCAGGTGGAGTCGCCGCCGGCCAGAAGGTGCTCGTCACCGGCGCCTCCGGCGGGGTCGGGTCGTATGCCGTTCAGCTGGCCAAGTCGTTCGGCGCCGAGGTGACCGGGGTGGCGAGTGCGGCCAAGCTCGACCTGGTCCGTGCCCTCGGCGCCGACCAGGTCCTCGACTACAAACGGGACGACTTCGCCGATGGCTCCCGACACTACGACCTCATCATCGACATCGCGGGCCTGTCCGATCTGGCCCGGCTGCGGCGGGCGCTGACACCGACCGGCACCCTCGTGCTCGTCGGCGGCGAGGGCGGCGGTGACTGGACGGGCGGAACGCTGGGACGGCAGCTGCGGGCACGGCTCGCGTCGCTCTTCAGTGGCCAGCGCCTGACCGGTCTCATCGCCAAGGAGCGAGCCTCGGACTACGAGCGGCTCGCCGCCCTGCTCGAGTCAGGCGAGGTGGTGCCGAGCGTGGATCGGGCGTACCCGATTGCCGATGCGGCCGACGCGATGCGAGCGCTCGAGTCCGGCACGGTCCGCGCCAAAGTCGTCATCACGGTTGGGCCCCTCCGATGATCACCGTCGAGTCGCTCACGAAGACCTATGGGAAGTTCACCGCGGTCGACGACATCTCCTTCACCGCGTCGCCCGGACGGGTTACCGGCTTCCTCGGCCCCAACGGTGCCGGCAAGTCCACGACGATGCGGGTCATCGTCGGCCTGACTCCCGCGACGTCGGGCACCGCCCACGTCTGCGGTCGCCATTTCTCGGAGCTACCCAACCCGGGGTTGGAGGTCGGGGTTCTGCTCGATGCCTCCGCCCAGCACGCAGGACGCACCGGTCGCGAGATCCTCACCCTGACCCAACGCATCATGGGCCTGCCACCCCGCCGGGTCGAGGAGATGCTTGACCTGGTCAGCCTGACCCCTGCCGAGGCAGAACGACGCGTGGGGGACTACTCGCTCGGGATGCGCCAGCGACTCGGGATCGGCGCAGCCCTGCTCGGCGAGCCCCAGGTGCTCATCCTCGACGAGCCCGCCAACGGGCTCGACCCGGCGGGCATCCGATGGATGCGGGACCTGCTGCGCGACTACGCCAACGGCGGCGCCACGGTGCTGCTGTCCTCGCACCTGCTCCATGAGATCGAGGTCATCGCCGACGACCTCGTCGTCATCGGGAACGGCCGGATCGTCGCCCAGGGCACGAAGGCCGAACTGCTCGCCTCGGCGGGCACGCTCGTCCGCACGCCCGAGGTCGCTCTGCTCAGCGCGGCGCTCGCTGTCGCCGGCATCGACCACCAGGAGGGCGAGAGCCTGGAGGGCAACGGCACCCTGCGGGTCGAGGCCGACCCGGCCATCGTCGGTCAGGTGGCCCTCAAGGCCGGCGCGCCGCTCGTCGAGCTGCGCACAGCCGAGGGCGCCGGGCTCGAGGAGATGTTCCTCGAGCTCACCGGGGACATCCAGCGGGATCACCACGCCTACGAGAACGCAGCAGAACCCACAGTAGGAGCAGTCTCATGACCGCCATCACTCCACGGATCCCCCCGGTCACCCAAGGACCCGCCTCGCACGAAGTCGTCGTGGGCGCCGGCCCCTCGGCGACCCTCGGGCCCCGCCCGATCCGGGCCGCGGCTCTCCAGCCGATCCCGCTCTCACGGATCGTCTCCCTTGAACTGCGCAAGTCCTTCGACACCAGGTCCGGCTTCTGGCTGCTGGCGAGCATCGGCATCGCGTCGCTGCTCGCGACGATCGGGGTGATCCTCTTCGCCGCCGCCGAGGAACGGACATTCAGCACCTTCACCCTGGCGACCGGCTTCCCGATGGCCATCATCCTGCCGATGATCGCGATCCTGTCGGTCACCAGCGAATGGAGCCAGCGCACCGGCCTGACGACCTTCACCCTGGTGCCGCACCGGGGCCGGGTCATCCTCGCCAAGGGCATCGCCGTCATCCTCGTTGCGATCGCCTCGATGCTGCTCGCCTTCGCCATCGGGGCGGCCGGCAACGTCATCGGCTCACTCATCGCCGGCACCGACGCGATCTGGGACCAGAGCGCTGCGGTCCTCAGCGCCATCGTGCTCGGCAACACGCTCGTGCTGCTCGTCGGCTTCATGCTCGGCCTGCTGATCCGCAACTCGGCCGGAGCGATCGTCGCCTACTTCGTCTTCGGCTTCGTCGCGCCACCGCTGCTCGAGCTGCTCGCCTTCACGCAGGACTGGTTCCGAGATGCCCACCCGTGGGTCGACCCGAACGTGACTCAGAAGCTCCTCTTCAACGGTCCTCTCGTGGGGGAGCAGTGGTCGCAGCTCGGTGTCACGTCGGTGGTCTGGCTCGTCGTGCCCCTCGCCATCGGGCTCTGGACGATGCTGCGGTCAGAGGTCAAGTAGGTGCGCGCGGGGGCCATCGGGCCGATGTCCGGCCGAACCGTCTTGGTCACCGGAGCCACCGGCGGGATCGGCCGGGCGACAGCCGCC
>NZ_DATCWX010000237.1:0-8979 GCF_036566125.1 Intrasporangium sp. | reverse complement strand
GCCTCTCCAGGTTGAGCTCTCCTGGCCGCTCCATGCCGCGATTCTAGGTTCCTGCTGGACTCGCATCGGGATTGCACGTCGGGTCTCCTCCGACAATCCAGCCGCGGCCCACTCGGCGGCCCGTTCTTGGCCCGGATGTCGCCGACAACCCAGCCGGGGCTGGATTGTCCAAGGTGCCAGCGGAACGTACCGGGCGCCGACTGCGCACTCGCCGTGCGGGCGGGCCGCCTGGGCGGGAGCCCCGCCTTGGGTGCCGGCCAGCGCCATAGGGCCCGTCTGCCGTGTGCGTATCTTCACGGGATGGCTGGGTCTCTGGACAACACGGGGATTCGGTGATTCTCGTCCGATAGCGAACACCTCGGGCATATCGTCGAACTATCCCCATCCGTGGCGTGGGAGGCCGCGATGAAGGATCTGGAGTATGACGAGTTCGAGGTGGTTCTCGAACGCAGTCGGGACGGGTACAGCGCTCGGGTCGCCGATTCACCCACGGGCCCGGCTCCCGCGATCCCGTTCGTGCAGTCCATGGAGATCGCGGACCTGCCGCCGCTCAGGGAGACCATGCGCGGCGCTGAGGCAGAGGCGCCTGCCGGTGCCGAGAGTGCCGTGGAGGACGCCGGCGGCACCAAGGATCCGGAGCCGACGGACAACCAGGCCACGTACACCGACTCGCCGCCCGCGCCCGAGGGCGGCTCGTCCACGACAACCGAGTCTCCCGACACCACAACCACCACTTCGCCCACGACTGGCTGAGGAGCCACCATGTTCAGGTCTGCGATCGTGCTGCCGTCCACTCTCACACCGGACGTCGCACTCCAGCGGCTCGAGCCCCTCCGCGATGACGTGTCCGTCGTGGTTCGTCGCGAGGAGGACGGCACGACCTACTGCTACGACTTCAGCGTCGGAACCCTCCGGGCAGCACTGCAGGGCAACCCGGCCCCGACGCTGACCATCGCGCTCAACCTGCACGAGTGGCAGGCGAGCCCGCAGGTGGACCTGCACTCCACGTCCGCGGAGGAGGCAGAGCGCGTCGCGGCTGGGGGTCACACCGTCGTCCTGGATGGTGACGACATCATCGGCGTCCTCGTCCCGCGGCGCAGCGCCACGCGCGGTGGCGTGGAGGGCACCCGCGGCGGCGGTCCGACCCGGGGCGGAGGCGGCACCCGAGGCCTCGACCAACCTGCTGCCCCCGCTCCTCCCGCACCACGCGGAGAGCCCACGACCGGGCTGGAAGCCAGCCCAGCGGCATACGGCGACTCCCTCTTCCAGGCCTTCCCGCGCGTGATGGCGCCCGATGCCGTCAAGGCCGGCGAGCAGTTCGACGTGGCTGTGGGCTTCAGCCTGTCCGGCGCGCCCGGTGCCACGGCGTTCACGGTGGTGGCCCCGCGCGAGCAGGAGAACCTGCCGTTCGTCGTGTCGTTGATGGGCCACGGACTCGGCTTCCCCGACGGCGTTCGCCAGGAGCTGACCGTCTCGCGGTCGGCGCCGGAGGCGGCAACAGCGACGTTCGCGGTCGTCGCGGACCCGGTCGAGACCGACCTCGTGCGCGTCGTCGAGGTGTCCTACGAGTTCGACGGCAACGTCGTCGGCCGTGCCTGGCGTGAGGTCCACGTGGGCGCCGCGGCCCCGCCAGCCGCACCGACACCGCCCCTTGAAGGGGGGACCAGTCTGGCCCCGACGCCGAACGTGCCCGCGCCCCACATCACGGTCGAGGTCCGCAACCGGCAGGGCGACGCCCAACTCGAGTGGCTGTTGCACACGCGGTACAGCGACGTGGCGCTTCCGACGATGCGGATCACGACCGACCTGGGCAACGAGTCCGCAAGGGAGTTCGCGGTCCAGCTGATGAACCAACTTCCAGCGCAAGTCGGTTCGCCGTTCCTGCGCAAGACGGTCACCGGCATCGGCCGTGCGGTCACCGGGGCGATGCCAGCGGAGTTCTGGAGCCTGTTCGCCGAGGTGTGGGACCGTGCGAAGGGAGCCGGCGAGGTGCCGTCCATCCTCATCGTCACCAACGAGCCGTACGTTCCGTGGGAGCTGGCGTGGGTGGGAGACGACATCATCGACCCGGCCGACCTACCTCCCGAGGCGCCGGGGGAGAGCGTTGGTATGCCGCTGGGTTGCCTTTGTCGCGTGGGCCGCTGGGTGCCGCCCATCACCCGTACCCCACGTGGCGGCGATCGCCCGGCCACGCCGCCGCCGACCACCGCCTCGGCGGCGCACCTGGCCGTCGTCATCGGCGACTACGCCTCGGACACGAACCTGCGTCCCCTGCCCGAGGCCATCGAGGAGGGCAAGGCGATCGCGCTCGCCTACGGTGGGCTCCCCCTGAAGGCGACGGAGGACGACTTCGGCCGGCTGCTGAGCAACGAGCTGGAGCGCAACGGTGCGCCCTTCGGGCCGACGGCCGTGCACGTCGCCGCACACGGGGAGGTGAGCCCGACGATGCAGCAGTACACCGGGATCATCCTCAGTGCTTCGGACCACCGGCTGGATCCGTTTGTCGTGCAAGGCTCCTCGTTGACCCGGGAGACCAAGCCCTTCGTCTTCCTGAATGCCTGCCAGGTCGGGACCGCAGGATCGGTGCTGAGCGACTACGGCGGGCTGGCGGGAGCGTTCGTGTCCGAGGGGTGCAGCGGCTACGTGGCGCCCCTGTGGAACGTCAACGACCTGGTGGCGCGCCAGTTCGCGGAGGAGTTCTACGAAGCCGCGTTGAAGACCGGGACGTCCGTGTCCGAGTCGCTACGGCAGCTCCGGTCCCGCTACGCCAGTGACTGGGACCAGCAGACGGCCACTCCGCTGGCCTATGTCTTCTACGGGCACCCGGAACTGACGTTCGAGAAGTCGTGACCGCTCCTGCCGCTCAGATCGGAGGCATCCATGGCACAGCTGGACGGAACCGCGCGACGAGTCGACCTGGGACGGGGGGTCGTCATCACGGCGCCGGGGCTGCGCGGCAATGCCGTCCTGAAGGACGGGCCACTCGGCGGTCGCTCGGGTGAGCCGGAGCGAACCACCGAAGCGTGGGACGACGCGCTGGCGCGGGCCGGGATGCGGCAGGCCGTGGCCGTTGAGATCGACGCGACGACCGCGCCCAGAACTCGTGGGGGAGCAGGTCGCGCGGGCGAGGTCCGGACGGCCGAGGGCGAGCCCGGGCTGGTGCTCGACGTGCCCGACCTCGGCCCGACGAGGGGCCAGGTCCTGCTGCTGGTGGACGAGGCGGGGGTACCGAGCTGGCACTACCCGGAGCCGAGGGCCCGCGCGGGTTCGCAGGGAGGGCAAGGCGGTTCGCTTAAAGACGCCTCGCGCGGAGGCGGTGCGACGGTCCGCTTCGTCGTGCCCAGTGCAGTCGGCACTCCGCGCGTGGCCGAGGGCGAGGACGCCCCCATTGGGGACCGGTCCCTGATCACCCTGATCGGCAAGAAGATCCTGTCTGTCCTCGTCTACGCGATCGTCGACGAACTCGTCGGCGCCGCCGCGCAGCTGGTCGCGAGCAGGTGGGAGGAGTCGCACCGGCCAACACGCCTGCGTGATTTCGGCCCGGCGGCCTACGGTGCGGCGGTGGTGAGCGACGGCTTCGACGCCTCGCGGCTGACCGCCGGACGATCGCTGCTCTTCCTGCACGGCGCCTTCAGCACGGGCCATGGGTCGTTCGGAGCGCTCCCGGCACCGACGATGGAGCTGCTCGCCACGCGCTACGAGGGTCGGGTGTTTGCGCTCGACCACCCGACCCTGTCCGTCGACCCGGTCCGCAATGCCGATGACCTCCTCGGCGTCCTGCGCGATCTCGGGCCCGGTTCTGCCGTCGATGTCGACCTCGTCTGCCACAGCCGTGGCGGTCTCGTGGCGCGGGCTCTGGCCGACGCGGCCGTTCGCTCGGGGGGCCGCCTCACCATCGGACGCACCATCTTCGTCGCCAGCCCGAACTCCGGAACCCCGCTCGCTGACGGCAAGCACCTGGGCTCGTTCGTCGACCGGGTCACGGCCCTGCTCGACCTCGCTCCTCCGGGGCCGTGGTCGGTGGTCGTCGACGTGCTCGATGCCGTCCTCGAGGTGGTCAAGATCATCGGTCAGGGTGCTCTGGGCGGACTTCCCGGGCTGGCCGCGATGCGGCCCGGCGGCGAGTTCCTGTCCCTGATCGCCTCCGCGGCGCCGGAGGAGAGTCGGCTCTATGCCATCGACGCCGACTTCGAGCCCACCGGTTCGCTGGCCGCTCTCTGGCGCCTCCCTGATTCAGCACTGGACAAGATCTTCGGCGACCGCGCCAACGACGGGGTGGTCCCCTCCGAAGGGGTCGGGTTCGTTGCTGGGGAGCTCGGGTTCCGGGTCCCCGAGCAGCGCTCGCTTCACCTCACGTCCGAGGCCGGCACGTGGCACTGCTCCTTCTTCACGCAGCCCCGGGTTTCCGAGGCGCTGACCACCTGGCTCCCCGGCTGACCCGGCCAACTGCACAAGGGAAGTATGCCGCTGGGCCAGCTCAGCGGCATACGGCCCAAGGCGTGTGGCCGTGTCACGGACGGGCGCGCTGCCTCGTCTCGGGGTGGAAAGACCCACTATTGACGAGGAGAGTGACGTGATGCGGGTATTCGTGGCCGGAGGCAGCGGGGTCATGGGACGGCGGCTCATTCCGCAGCTCGTGGCAAACGGGCACCAGGTGACCGCCACGACGACGAGCCCAGCCAAGCTGGGGTTGCTCGAGCGGCTCGGCGCGGATGGGGTCGTCATGGACGGCCTCGCTGCGGCAGCGGTTGGCGAGGCGGTTGCGGCGGCTCGCCCGGACGTTGTCGTCAACCAGATGACCGGGCTGTCCGAGGCACACGCCGGCAAGCCCAACCTCAGGAACGCGAGTCGCTTCTTCGAGATGACGAACCGGCTGCGCAGCGAGGGCAACGACCATCTGCTCGCGGCGGCCGAGGCGACGGGTGTGGCCCACTTCGTCGCGCAAAGCCACGCGAGCATGAACGGCAAGCGCGAGGGCGGCTGGATCAAGAGCGAGGAGGACCCGCTCGAGGTGATCGAGGGCACGAAGGCCGTGCAGCACCTCGAGAAGGCCGTCGTCGGTGCTGGGGGTGTCGTGCTGCGATACGGCGGGTTCTACGGGCCGGGTGCGTGGGACGACCAGCTCAGGCTCGTGCGGAAGCGACTGGTCCCCCTGGTCGGCGGTGGCACCGGGTACACGTCATGGGTCCACATCGACGACGCGGCCGGTGCGACCGTCCTGGCGATCGAGCAGCGCGCCACCGGCGTGTACAACATCGTCGACGACGAGCCCGCGCCCGCCAGTGAGTGGCTGCCCTACCTCGCGGAGTGTCTGGGCGCGAAGCCGCCCCGGCGGTTGCCGGCCTGGCTGGTCCGGCTGCTGGCCGGCGAGATGGCGGTGGGCATGCTGACGCAGGGGCGTGGGTTCTCCAACGCCAAGGCCAAGCGCGAGCTGGGCTGGGAGCTGCGCTACCCGTCGTGGCGGCTGGGGTTCAAGAAGGAGCTCGCGTGAGCGCGGTTGGGAGCAAGGCCGAGGAGTTCGAGCAACTGCGGCCGCTGCTCTTCGCGATCGCCTATCGGATTCTCGGGAGCGTGGTCGAGGCAGAGGACGCGGTGCAGGAGACCTGGCTCCGCTTCGAGGCCACGCAGACGGAACCCGTCTCGACAAAGGCGTTCCTCTCGGCCGTGGTCACTCGGGTCTCCATCGACGTCCTGCGCTCTGCTCGGGTCCGGCGGGAGGAGTACGTCGGACCCTGGTTCCCGGAGCCGTTGATCGCCGACCCGTACGACGACCCGGCCCGGTCGGCGGAGCTCGCTGACTCAGTGTCGATGGCTGCGTTGCTGCTCCTGGAACGGCTCAGCCCGCTCGAACGGGCGGTTTTCGTCCTGCGGGAGGTGTTCCACTTCGAGTATGACGAGATCGCTTCTGCCGTCGGGCGATCCGAGGACGCCTGTCGCCAGCTGGCGTCGAGGGCGAGGCGGCACATGGACGCGGGCAAGCCGCGGTTCGATGCCGACCGACGCGAACGCGAGCAGCTGGCTGAGCGGTTCTTCGCCGCGCTTCGTGATGGCGAGCTCGGTCAGCTGCAAGACCTTCTTGCCGCCGATGTCCAGATCATCGGGGATGGTGGCGGCAAGGCGCCCGCCTTCGCGAGGGGCGTCACGGGCCTCGACCGGGTCATCCGGGTGCTCGAGGGGCTCGTCCCGGCCGTCGCCGCGGTCGACCTGGGCGTGGAGCCGCATGAGGTGAACGGCGAACCCGGCGCGATCCTGAGGGACGCCGACGGGCGGGTCATCGGCACCCTGGCCCTCGACATCCTGGGCGGCCGGGTGCAGACGATCCGCGGAGTCCTGAACCCGGACAAGCTGCGTCATCTGGGCCCGGTGGGCGACGCCTGGGCGGTCAACCGAGACGTGAATCGTGCTCGTCGGCACGGTGTCTGACAAGACCATCAAGCCGTATGCCGCTGGGCTCGATTCCCGTCGAATGTGCAGTTCGTGCCGGGTCGGCGACTGCGCGGGAGAACAGTCGGTCAGTTTCGGAGAAGCGCCGCGGGCCCGCGGAGGCCAACAATGGGCGCATGGCAACTTCAGGAAAGACGACCAAGCGGGACGACGCGAGCGCGGACAAATTCACTGCGGAGGAACGCGCCGCGATGAAGGAGCGCGCGCAGGAGCTCAAGGCCGCCAAGGGCGGCAAGAAGACCAAGGTGGACGACACGCAGGCCGTCCTCGACAAGATCGCCGACATGGCGGAGCCGGACCGCGCCATGGCGCAACGGGTCCACGAGGTCGTCATGGCGGCGGTCCCCGATCTGGCACCACGGCTTTGGTACGGGATGCCCTCCTATGCCAAGGACGGCAAGGTGCTGCTGTTCTTCCAGGACGCGGCGAAGTTCAAGGCCCGCTACGCGACGCTGGGGTTCCAGGACACGGCTGCCCTCGACGACGGCAACATGTGGCCGACGTCGTTTGCGATCGTCAAGCTCACCGAGTCGGTAGAGAAGCAGATCGCCGAGCTCGTCAAGCAGGCTGCCAGCTGACGGCTGACTGGCCTAACGTTGGGTCTCACCGACGATCCGGGAGGAACCCATGTCGACCCCTACCTCGACCCCTGCCTTGATCCGTGTCGCTGAACCCGTCGCCGAAGCGCTGTCTGCACGCCGGCCCGTCGTCGCGCTCGAGTCGACGATCTTCACCCACGGGCTGCCCCGTCCGCGCAACGTCGAGGTGGCCCTCGAGGGGGAGGAGATCATCCGGGCTGCCGGTGCCGTCCCAGCCACCATCGGGGTGCACCGTGGGACGCCCGTCGTCGGCCTGACCGAGGACGAGATCCGGGAGCTGGGTGGCGACGACGACGCCGACAAGGCCTCGATCCGCGAGCTCGCCATCGGCGCGGTGACGAAGAAGAACGCCGGGACGACCATCGCGGCGACAGCCTTCCTCGCGCGGGCGGCGGGTATCGACGTCTTCGCGACGGGCGGCCTCGGCGGCGTGCACCACGGCGCGGAGAAGACCTTCGACGAGTCGGCGGACCTCATCGCAATGTCCCGGACGTCGATCGTGCTCATCAGCTCCGGTGCCAAGGCGATCCTCGACATCCCGGCCACGCTGGAGCGGTTCGAGACGCTGAGCGTTCCGGTCATCGGCTATCGGACGAACCGCTACCCGGGCTTCTATGTCGTCGACTCCGGCTATCCGGTGAACGCCCGGGTGGACTCGCCGGCGGACATCGCCACCGTCCTGACCACCCAGCGTGCGCTCGGCGTGCCGAGCGGCGTGCTCGTCGCAAACCCGGTGCCCGAGGCTGAGCAGCTCGACCCGGCTGAGCTCGAAGGCGTTATCGAGGCGGCCTGGGCCGCGGCCGAGAAGGACAGTATCGGAGGCCAGGCGTCCACTCCCTACCTGCTCGACTACATCCGCCGCGCCACCGGGGGCCGCAGCCTGGATGCCAACGTCGCCCTCTACCGCAACAACATCCGGCTGGCCTGTGAGGTCGCCGCGGCCCTGGTCGAGGCGGCCCCAGCCGACCGGGGCGCCTAGTGCTCGGTGTCATCGGCGACGTCGTCCAGGACGTCGTCGTCTGGCAGCTCGAGCCGCAGCGCAAGGCGACCGACACGAAGTCCGAGATCGTCATGCGCCGAGGCGGGTCGGCCGCCAACGTGGCCGCGTTTGCCGGGCCGAGGTATTCGACGCGCTTCATCGGCTGCGTCGGTGACGACCTCGGCGGTCACGTCCTGCGGCAGGAGCTCGACGGGCGCGGCGTCGAGGTCTGCCTCCAGGTCGACCGGAGCGCGAGCACCGGCATGATCGTGCTGCTCATCGACGAGCTGGGGGAGCGGACGATGTTCCCGTCCCGCGCAGCTAACGCGCGGCTGGTCGACATCGACCCGGCGTGGCTCGAAGACCTTGAGATCCTCCATGTCACCGCCTACTCATTCGAATCGGGGTCCACGGCGGACGCGGTGCTCGACGCCGTGGCGCGCCAGCACGAGCGTGGCGGCCTCGTGTCCTTCGACCTGTCGTCGACGGGCTTGATCCGGCATTACGGCGTCGAGGCCTTCGTCGATCTCGTGAAGCGGTGCCGGCCGGACTTCATCTCCGCGAACGAGGACGAGTGCGAGGTCCTCGGACTGGCCGAGGGCGGTCGGCCGGGTGCTGGACTGGACCGGTTCCCGGGCGCGGTCCTCCTCGCGCGCCGCGGCAAGGAGGCGACGACCGTGATGAAGGACGGGGAGGTCCTCGCAACGGTCCCCGTGGATCCGGTGGAGGACGTGCGCGACCTCACAGGTGCTGGTGACGCCTTCAACGCCGGCTTTCTCACCAGCTACCTCAGGAATGCCGGTGACCTCGTGCGCAGCGTCGAGGCGGCGCACGCTCTGGCGGCCCGGGTGCTGCGCAGTCCGGGGGCCACCGAGGAGCCCCACCCCCATCCGATCGAGTGAACAGCTTCTGGGGCGTTCCGCCCAGAAGCTGTTCACTCGATCGGGGTGGGAGCGC